>DAOTTO010000178.1:0-8212 GCA_034437895.1 Anaerolineae bacterium
GGTCATGTCAACGGCGCGATTATCCCCGTTTTGAGCGAAGTCGTCACCGTGAAGGGAAAAGACGAATTGTGGCGGCTGGTTTCTATCTTGCTCAGTCTGATGACAACCCTCATGTTCGCGCTGGTATTGCTTATCGAATTTGCCGCTCCGCTGGTGGTGCGAATCGTCGGCGGCGGGTTGGATACCTCGACCCAAGCGTTAGCCGTATCGCTGCTGCGTTTAACCTCTCCCGCCCTCATTTTTATGGCGCTTTTTGCCATTTTAAGCGGGACGCTGTATGCCTTACGTGTGTTTACGTGGCCTGCCTTCGCAACCGCCGTTTTTAACGCCACAATTGTCATTATCATGCTGTTCTTCGCGCCACCGCCAGAACTAAAGCCGACTTGGACGAATGGCGGAATCGATTGGGTGTTGGCGCGTCCAGCCAGCGGCATTAGTGTCGCGGCGGTGGGCTGGTTAGTGGGCGCGATGGCGTATTTTATGCTGCAACTGCCGGGGTTGCGCGGCGCAAAACTGCGCTTCACCTTCAATTGGCGGCATCCCGCTTTAGGACAAATCAGCCTGCTCTATCTTCCGGTTATGTTCTCTTTAGTGATGGATACGCTCATCATTCGTCCTTTTAGTTATAACCTCGCCAGCCGCACGGGCAACAACAGCATCGCCTACATGAATCTGGCAACTACGCTGATTCAATTCCCGCAGGGACTCGTGGCAACGGCCATCAGCATTGCGATTTTGCCTACGCTGTCTCGGCAAGCCGCCTTGATTGCAACAGCCGCCGTTGCCGAAGAAAACACTCGTGCATTCAAAGACACGCTGGGTCTAGGAATGCGCTTGGCGATTACGCTGATTCTGCCCGCGACGATTGGTCTGTTTACGCTGGCAACGCCGATTGTGGCGCTGTTATTTCGGCATGGCGCATTCACCAGTGCGGATACCTTCGTTACAGCGGATGCGCTCCGTTTGTATCTGTTTGGGCTGCCTTTCGCCGCCATAGATTTGCTGCTGGTCTATGCCTTTTATGCACGGCAAGATACCCTCACGCCAGCACTCGTCGGCCTGCTAAGTTTGTGTGTTTATATGGTGATCGCCCTCGCGCTACTCGGACGCTATGGCTTGTTTAGCTTGATGATCGCCGACAGCGCCAAGCATATTGTTCATGCCCTCACGAGCGCCTATTTGCTCCATCGTCGCTTGAAAGGTCTAGGAGGGCAGCGCTTGCTCTTGACGATTGGTAAGACAGGCTTTGCGGCTGCTGTGATGGGACTCGTAATGGCGCTTGCGCTGCCTCTTTTGAGCAGCACTATCGGTACCGAAGGGCTGTTGGCGGAAATGGTGCTAGTGCTGGTTATGGGCGGAATCGGCGGTGGGTTATTTGTGATCCTCGCCGTAGCCCTCAATATTGAGGAATGGCGCTGGATTAGCACGCTGATTAAGAGCAAAATGCCGCGTCGGTCTACGCCCTAAAGTCATAACCGCATTAAAAATTTAGATTTAGCGGAAATGACCTCACACCACAGGCCGTTTCTGCGTTAAAATACGCTCAGTTTGTGTTTTGCACGCATTGACTGAGGATGGGATTTCATGTCTGAAGCCTTCGACAAACTCAAAGAACAACTCACCAAACAAGGTACACTCAGCAACGATGATATTGAAAAGATGGTCGCCGCGCATGGGGCGATCAGCGACGATGAAAAGATGTGGCTGGAATCAGAAAAGCATCGTGTTGAAAGAGATAAACAAGATACAGTGACGATGGATGAATATCTCGCCGCGCTTAAAGTGTTGGATTCTGTTGAGGAAGACTCGCCGGAATTCATTAAAGCCGAAGCATTAGTCAATAAATATGAGAGTGGAACCTAAAACATGACCTCATTTCCTGCTCAGGAAGCCGAGCCTTACGCACCATTTTATCAACCGGAAAACCCGCTGAATCCTTGGTTAATCCGTTTACCAATTCTGGTCATCAGCGGCGGTGTATTACTCATTCTCGTATTGGCAGCCTTCGTGATGGCGTTCCAGATGCGCTATGCCGATAAGCTCATCCCCGGCATTTCGGTCTATGGTATTGACTTGGGAGGGATGACGCACGATCAAGCGATAGCAGCCCTTTCAAACCGCTTTACGTATGATGACGAGGCGGTTTTTACCTTTCGTGCGGGGGATCGCTTCTGGCAAATGACTGCTGGCGAACTCGGTGTGATGTTTGATACCGAAGCGACGGTGAATGCTGCCCAACAAACCGGCGGCAGCGGCAACGTGATTCAGGATATGGTCGATCAAACGCTGACGTGGCTCAACGGAAGCTCGATTTCGCCCATTATCCGTTACGATCAAAACATTGCCGTCCAACGATTGATGCAAATCGGCACGGAAGTGAATCAATCGCCTCAAGATGCTTCATTAATCCTGAACGGCATTACAATAATGTCGATACCGGGGCAAGTGGGGCGCAACTTAGATATTCCCGCGACGCTGGCGGCGCTCAACACAGCTATTTTGAATATGACGACGGGGCAAGAGATTCCGTTGGTCATCAACGAGACACCGCCGACGGTTTGGAATGTGGATGAAGCCGCAAGCCGAGCGCAAGCCGCCCTTTCTGGACCCTTGGAACTGACGGCAGACGGGCAAAACGGACAGCTTCTCGGCCCTTGGACGGCGAGTGTCGATCAGATCGCGGCCTTATTGCAAATCCAACAGGTCGATAACGGTGATGGCACCCGCAGTTATGATGCCCAGATTGATGTCGGCGCATTCCAAGCCTATCTGGAACAGCTTGCGCCGGGTTTAGTGACTCAACCAACCGATGGACGGTTTCACTTTGACCCGACAACAGGCAATTTACAAGTGATTCAACCTGCCGCAGGCGGAAGAACACTCAACATCGAACAAACACTTGCCGCCCTAGAAGAAACAGTCTTCCGCTACGATAATCGCCGTGCGCCGATGGTCTTCGATTACACCCAACCGCGCTACGCCAATTCAGTCAGCGCCGCCGAACTCGGCATCACCACACTCGTCTCGGAATCCACGACCTATTTCGCGGGATCGAGTGCAGAGCGCATTCACAATATCACCGAAGCTGCCTCGCGCATGGATGGCGTATTGATCGGTCCCGGCGAAGAATTTTCCTTTAATTATTGGCTCGGCGATTTGAGTCTGGAAACGGGCTTTGTCGAAGCGAAAGTGATCGAAGGGGAACGCACCGTCGATGGGATAGGCGGCGGGGTTTGTCAGGTCAGCACAACGATTTTCCGAGCGGCCTTCGCAGGGGGGTATCGCATTATCGAGCGCAATTCTCATGCTTATCGCGTCGGCTACTATGAACAAGCGGGGTATGCTCCGGGGTTAGATGCAGCGATCTGGACACCTGAGCGAGATTTCCGCTTCCAAAACGATACCCCTTATCACCTCCTGATTGAGGTTTCGATTTTTCCGGGGAACAGCGCCATGCAATTTCGTTTTTACAGCACCAATCCGGGGCGAGTCGTGACGATTGCGCCTGCGGACATCCGTAATGTACTCCCGGCACGCGAGACCATTTATGAAGTGAATAATGAATTCTCGGCGGGGCAGATTGAACAAGTGGATTATTCAGCCGAAGGCGCGGATGTCACGGTTGAGCGCGTTATTACGGATATGTCCGGCAACGAAATCAGCCGCGACAGCATCTATACCCGTTATCTGCCTTGGGGGGCAATTTATCAGGTCGCGCCGGGCGACTCACGCGCCGGAAACAGCTAGACCACGATTTTTCATGCAGGGATGCATATCAATGTGTCCCTGCAAACGGCTATCTTAGATATTTCCACCAAGTTAAACCAATACTTACAACTAAAGGTATACTCATCAGTATCGCGCAAAGCGTCGCATATGCATCAATCGACAGCTTGAGTGGATACAGCACAATCGCCGCAGCAATCGTCACCAACCCACTGATGAATAAGCCGCGTCCGCTGTAAGCATTCACGTCGTACCATAATTCAGAATTGCGGAGTGTCTTGGGTGTCCGAAAGCCATACCATACATTCGGTTTAATCCTCCTTTGCATGAGTGGTATAGAAATGACCATCAACAAAACACTCGCAAAAATATAGGTCAGCAGTAACCAGACTTTCATGGCATCCTCCTCAGATCATCCATGAAGTCTATTCTATACCGACTTTAGCCTCCCTATCCGCCAATTTCGGCGGCTGCCCATTCACATAGGGTTCCGCCACCCGCCGCCAACCAGCGGTCTAATGTCGGGCTAGTGTCGCTTTCGGCTACCGCGTCGGCATAAATCCCCGTCCCCCACATATAATAGCGCTGCGTTTGGGCAGGCCATTGGGCATACTCTTTGCTCAAGACGGATGGCCCGCCGTTATAACAAGCCATCGCCAAACCTGCGTCACTGCTGGACGCATCTAAACAGTAATTGAGGAAATTCGCCCCGCGCATCGCATTCGTATCGGGATCAAGCTGATTTTCGCCCGTCGCAAAATGAAATGGCATCACCTGAAATAACCCCTGCGCTCCTGCGGAACTGCTGACCGTCGGATGCCCACACGATTCGATCTGCATCACGGTTGCCAATAAATTGGGGTCAAGCGTGTATTCACTTGCCCAATCTTCGATATTGCCCGACCAGTATTCCACTTCATCGGTAAATAACGGCGCGATTGCGTCAGACTTAGGTCGGCCTCCAACCGATCCAGCCACGCCATTTATGGCATCGCCAGCCGTGTTTACAGCGCCGACTACCACATCACCCGCGATATTAATTGCCCCCTCGCCCACATCAAGCACGATTCCCGGCACAGCGCCCACAATAAGCAGTATTCCTTTCAGTGCAAAAACCAAAACGCGCGGCGCAATCATAAGCCCAACAACCGCCAGCAGCGCCCATGCTGGAAAATACCGCATCAAAATCTCGCGGCTAAAAAACGGCTTACGGTTACGATATTCGTCTTTACGATTACGTTTTGTATGTGTTGCCATTCATCACCCAATTGAAGAACATCCCTTTCATCATTCTATAGTGAGAGGAAAAGAACAGAATTAATTGTCGCAAGTCTCTAACGACTTTATATAGGGATTGTTACCGAAGGTTGTGTTCTTTCATGCGTTAATTTTAGAACACTTGTTCATTTTAGTCAAGAGCATGTCACAAAATGCAGGACGTTCTCGTCCTATTTTCAACAAGATCACATAGAATGAGGAATAAGTCATGTCATCACAAAAAACACAAGTCGTCATCATTGGGGCGGGTTATGCTGGGATGATTGCAGCGATGCGATTGGCAGGCAAAACACGCAAACAGCAGGTCGAAATTACTTTGATTAATCCATCTGAGTTATTCGTTGAGCGCATTCGTCTGCATCAGGTCGCGGCGGGGCAAACACTAAGGCAGCGCTCAATCCCCCATCTTTTGCGCGGAACAAAGATTAGCTTTGTACAAGGTTTCGTGGATGCAATAAATACCACACAGCACATGATTAGCGTCAATACCGCCGAAAGTACACAGCAGATCCCTTATGATTATCTCGTCTATACAGCAGGCAGCATGATCGACATGACTAGCATCCCCGGTATACACGAACATGCGTATACACTCGGCGTAAATGGAGATCGTTCAGCAAAAGCCCTGCGCGATCAACTGCCAATTATCGCGGCTAAACACGGACGTTTAGTGATTGTCGGCGGCGGTCTAACCGGAATAGAAGCGGCGACGGAACTCGCTGAAGCCTACCCTGATCTGTGTGTAAGCCTTGTCACTTCTGGCGGATTCGGCGCGGAACTTTCACAAAAAGGCCGCGCACATCTCCATAACGTCTTTACTCAGATGAAGATCAAAGTCATGGATAATGTGCAGGTCAAACGGATGGAAAGCAACGCGCTCATGCTACAAAATGGCACAGCCATTCGGTTTGACCTCTGTCTCTGGACGGCTGGATTAGCCATACCAACACTGGCGCGAGAATCGGGATTGGCAGTAAATGAGCGCGGACAAGCCTTGATTGATCCGTTCATGCGCTCGGTTTCACATCCCGAAATTTATGCGGCGGGTGACGCAGCCTATCCCGTTCAAGTCCCCGGTGCGCCAATCCGCATGGCCTGCGCTACTGCCGAACCGATGGCGGCTCATGCGGTGGATAATTTGGTCGCACACTTGCATGGCGGGGAACAAAAGCCCTTCCATTTCGCGTATGCGTTTCGGTGCATCAGTCTAGGGCGGCATAATGGTCTGATTCAATCTGTCGCTCATGATGATACGCCGCGTGAACGTATCTTCACTGGGTTTGCGGCGGCACAATTTAAAGAGACAATCTGCCGTTTTGCTTTTAACGCGATTCGGATTGAGCGTCATCTACCCGGAATTTATACGTGGTTGGGTCGTTCAAAGGCTAATCAAGCTGTGACCGTCATAAAGGAAGCTCATGGAGCCATTTGAAAACTACCGCCCGCTGCTATTTTCCATCGCCTACCGGATGCTCGGCAGTGCGATGGAAGCCGAGGATATGGTACAGGAAACCTATTTGCGCTATTCGGCTGTGCCACCTGAATCGGTGCAATCACTCAAGCCCTTTTTGGCGACCATTACGACGCGCTTATGTCTCGATCAGCTTAAATCGGCGCGGGAAAAACGCGAGACGTATATCGGCTCTTGGCTGCCCGAACCGCTGCGGACGGATACAACGGCGTTGCAGGTTGGCGATATGGAATCGCTCTCTATGGCGTTTTTAGTATTGTTAGAGAGCCTTTCTCCGGCGGAACGTGCGGTCTTTTTACTGCGGGAAGTCTTCGATTATGACTATGGTGAAATCGCCGAGATGCTGGAAAAAGATGAGGCTGCCTGTCGCCAACTGTTCAGCCGCGCTAAGCGTCACATCACCGAACACCGCCCACGTTACAAAAGTTCGCGGGAAGAACACGAGCGCATCATGGGCAGCTTTATGCAAGCTGTTGGCGAAGGCGAAATCGACGGATTTACCCATTTGCTGGCGGAAGATGTGGTCTGGACATCCGACGGCGGCGGGAAAGTAACCGCGACGACTCGCCCGGTGGTTGGACGTGAGAAAGTAGCCGCCTTATACAAGGGTTTACAGCGCAAAGCCGCAGCAGATATCGTGTATGAAATCGCGGATATTAACGGCAGACCCGCCATCATCATCCGACAAAATAGCGTCATATTCGGTGTCATGACGTTGGAAATCGGCGAGGGTAAAATTCAGGCCATTCATTATGTCGCTAACCCGGATAAGTTGGAACGACTGTCTTAAGCATGTTTTGCAGGGGCGACACAGCATGTCGCCCTCGGCACAAAATCACATCGCACCAACCTTGACGGCAAAAGCGCGAAGCTTTTCCGAAGCGTTTTCGGTAATCGGTTGACCATGCCCAAAGCACACAACAGAGGCGTTGAGTTCCACTAACTTTTTGATCGAGCGCTTATCTTCTTCCATATCGACAGTCAAGAAAGCCCAGGGTAAGGTCAAGCGTGGTAAATTAAAGATCACATCCCCCGTAAATAACACACGCTTTTGCGGCTGCCAAAATGAGATATGCCCCGGCGCATGACCCGGTGTGAACACGACCTGCAAGCCGCCCATGACTTCTGGCAGCATCTCGCTATCAACTACAGTGCGATCAACCTGCGCCGCCCTGAGCATAGTCTTGGGTGGATGAAAGCCTTTGAGGCGTACAGGAACAGGGATTTTTCCTTCAATGACGGGGCGCTCAATTTCTGAGGCAATAACTTGGGCACCGCTCTCGTGTTTGATCTTCGCTAAACTCCCGGTGTGGTCGGGATGTCCATGCGTAATCAGAATGCGTTTAATATCTTGTGGCTTGTGTCCAGCAGATTGGATCTGTTTGAGGATGCTTCCGGCAGCAGGTGGAACGCTCGTATCAATAAGCGTCAGCCCGTCGGGGTCTTCGATAAGATACACACGCCCAACTGGGAGGCCAGTAAAGGTATAAACTCCGGGAAGAATTTGCTTCATCGAAATTAGCGCGAGATACCCCCGCCTTCAGGCAAGGAGTCGAACCAAAGGTTCGCGGTAAGCGCTGGCTCCTTTCTATTTAATCGATACTCCCCGAAGGGAAAGAGGAGATTTAAGTTACCTATGGCTCTCCTCTTAAAGCCTTCTCCGCTTGCGCGGGCAACGTCTTCCTCGACAAGGTTAGTGGTCGGTACTTTCCTCTGTCCTGCACTGGCTTCGTACCC
>DAOTTO010000179.1:0-2959 GCA_034437895.1 Anaerolineae bacterium
CCCGAAATACAGCCATCTATACCTACGACAGCAAATCGAACTTCAAATTTATTGTTGATCGTTCTCATAATAATTGCTGTTTTGGGATTGCTGTTCATCATTATCATTGCCAGCAACCCCTAAGAAACAGTTTAAAGCAGCATTGCGTGACCAGGCGCTGTTAAGGGGATGATACACTCTGGTACATCATTCGCGGCATTATTCACGGCTTTGGAGACTTCATAGACTTCCATCTGATCGGCATCATACGCCCGCAGCAGCGGCTTTAACGCATCCGCGCCTAATTCATCCGGCGACAGCCACAAATCATAATCCGCCTTATCCAGAATCACCGCCATCCGGTTATGCAGCGGCGCGATCAGATCATTCGGCTCAGTCGTCAGAATCGTACAGGTACGGAGTTCGCCGCCGTCGGGACTTTGCCAGATTTCCCATAATCCGGCAAAAGCAAATAGGGATTGATCCTTCAGATGGACAAACATCGGCTTTTTGGCTTTACCGTCTTTCGTCCATTCATAAAAGCCATTGGCTGGAATTAAACAGCGACGGCGTTTAAAAGCAGAACGGAAGGATGGCTTTTCATCGACTGTTTCGCTGCGGGCATTAATCAATTGATTGCCGATAGAAATGTCCTTCGCCCATGAAGGCACTAACCCCCAACGGTAAAATGTTAATTCCGTCGGGTCATCATTAGAGATCACCGCCACAGGCTGCGTTGGCGCAATGTTATAACGCGGCGACATCCCGGCGGGAAGTGTCGCCAAATTAAATGTCTGCTGGATGAGTGTGGCATCAGCCGTCAGTACAAATCGCCCACACATAAGCGCTTACCTTTTCTTCGGTGATTTACCGAGTTCGCTCACCTGACGCGCAACGCCTATTGCCGCCAACAAAAGTGTGATCAGTTGGCCTGTCGAAATTCTTTCCGGCTTGCCGCCGTTGCGTTCTGCATCTTCTTCGGCAGCACGATTAAACAGGTAGGCAGCTAAAGCACCGAATAAGGTACCCATGCCGACCCCGACGATATAGGATTGGCGCTTCCAATTGTCATCATTTTGAAGTTGTGACATCTTTTTGTTCACTTTCTCGTTTTTGTCTGCGATCAAAGAGTTTTAACAAACTATCCAGAAAGGCAAAACGGGTATTGAAACCAATTGATTTTCGGTTGATGTTATCGGCTGCTGAAGCCGTTTTATCGGCAATAGTGCGCGATGTCGTCTGGACTTTCCGCATTCCCCCCGCCGTCATCCGATGCACCATGTTCATGCCGAAGGTGGAGGCCATAAGGACGACATACACCAAAAAGCCACAAAGCATGATCGGCAGCAGCACACAGCAGGTCATCATCCAATTAGCGATGATGGAAACTTGCGCCTCTTGTCTCAACCAGATGGGAGAAAATGGGAGGACGAGCGCCAGCACCAATACAATAAATCCTAGGCCAATACCAACCGCAGGCAGCACAAGCCAGCGCAGCGTCTGGCGGCGATGATGTTTGATTGATTCGAGCTTATTTATATCCGGCGTGGCAGACATTACACCTTCCTTCAGGAAAGGGAGCGCATTACAATAATTTTACCGCATCATAACCCATTATGACAGATTAGATAGCACATTCGTGCAATAGTTGCACCAATATTTAGGAAAATTTAATGAGTATCGAACTCGCGTTCTCCGCTGAAGTCGCCGAAGCGCTGCATACCAATCAACCTGTTGTCGCGCTGGAATCTACCGTCATCACACACGGCCTGCCCTATCCACAAAATGTTGAAACGGCTTTTGCGATGGAAATCGCCGTTCGCGCTGGCGGCGCAGTTCCCGCTACGATTGCTATCTTAAAGGGCAAGATGACCGTCGGCATCACGCACGACGATATTGAGCGTTTAGCGACGATGCCCGCCGGAAGTGTTCGCAAATGCAGCCGCCGTGATTTACCGATTACGGTTGGCTTGGGCGAAGATGGCGCGACAACAGTCGCCGGAACGATGATTATCGCGCATAAAGCAGGTATTAAAGTTTTTGCGACGGGCGGTATCGGCGGTGTTCATCGCGGACATCCGTTTGATGTATCAGCCGATTTGATTGAATTTGGGCGGACACCAGTTGCGGTGGTTTGTTCCGGTGCAAAGTCGATTCTTGATCTGCCGCTGACTCTCGAAGTTTTGGAAACACAAGGCGTTCCCATTATTGGCTACGGCACGGATACCCTGCCTGCTTTTTTCACCCGCAGCAGCGGTCTGCCTGTTGATGTGTGTGTGGATACGCCGCAACAAGTCGCGCAGATCATCGCGGCAGCGCATCACTTGAACGCGCAGCATGGCCTCATCATTGGTGTTCCCATACCCGCTGAATATGAGTTGGATGGTGCGATTGCGGAAAAAGCGATTGAACAAGCCACCGAAGAAGCTGAAGCGCAGGGCATCCGGGGCAAAGCCGTTACGCCGTTTATCCTAGCGCGAGTGGCAGCCTTGACCGGAAACGAGTCTAAACGCGCTAATACCGCCCTTTTGGTCAATAACGGGCGTGTTGCCGCGCAAATCGCAAAGGCACTAACCCGCCTGATAAACGAAAATGTCTAAACTTTATCGCGTCTTTTTAATGCTCGGCATTTTACTGTGCTTTTCCCAAATAACGGCACAGGATTTAGGCCGCTATGACGTAAGAAGTCTCGCCTACAGCCCTGATGGCAGCAAAATCGCCGTGGCAGGTGGTCCCTCTTTATGCGATAACTCGCCTGAAAGTGCGGATAACTATGGAATCAATATCTTGGATGCCGTCACAGAAGACGTTTTACAAGTGCTTAGAGGCTCCGTCTGTTCTATTTAGGACTTTCGCTCACGCATTTACCCCACCCCTAAATCCCCTCCCCATTGCATGGAGAGGGGACTTCAAGATGCGTTTTTCTCCCCCTCTCCAAGTATTGGAGAGGGGACCGGGGGGTGAGGTAAGCGAAAGTCCT
>DAOTTO010000180.1:0-9451 GCA_034437895.1 Anaerolineae bacterium
CCCCGGCCCCCTCTCCAATACTTGGAGAGGGGGAGAAAAACGCATCTTGAAGTCCCCTCTCCATGCAATGGGGAGGGGATTTAGGGGTGGGGTAAATGCGTGAGCGAAAGTCCTAGATACTTAGGTCGCCACGATCACCGCGCTTGAATCTTGAACGTAGAGCGTATACAGATACCAACCCAGCATCAACAGCAGGGGCAACGAGGGCATATCCACAACGCCGGGGTCTAAACTGATTTCGCTGTTGATTTTAAATAAGCCGTCCGTCTTAAAGCCGACGATGGGTTCATCATCCGGGGTTGCCCATCCCCATTTCGACCCCCAAAAGTTGCTTTGCTTCCAATTGAACGTCCGCCCATCGGTAAAGGTCAGCTTCCCGCCGGACATGCCGTTATAAGTGAACACCGCAGGCTGCGCTTGTGTGCCGACGGATTTGATCTCGATGTGCTGCCCCCAGAAGCCCTTACGCTCGAATGTCCAGCGATTACCTACCGCTTCCACCTCAACCATTGACCGCCACATGCTCGCTTGATGAATGGTCGCCAGCACTTCGTCGTCATCGGTGCGAAGTTCGTAATCTTGTTTCAAAGCACTTGTCTGTACCCAACGCAAGTTTTGTTCAAGCAATTCGTCAAAGACTTTCATCGTGGTCTCCCTTCAAAAATATTTTTCAACGCTTATTCTATTATACGGAAAATTTGGTTGTTGGGTTTCAGAAAAATCGGGCGAACTTGGAAAATAGCCCAACAGAAGTCGTTCTATAACCTGAGTTTCGGACAGTGTTTTCATTCTATCCCCACCCCTAAATCCCCTCTCTACGAAGTGGGGAGGGGACTTAAAGAACCATTATGAACCTTTTTTCTCCCCTTCGCCATTGCATGGAGAAGGGGTCGGGGGATGAGGACATCATAAAAGTTAATCAAAGTGCGCTATCCAAAACTGAGGTTCTATAAATGAGCGCAAAATTAGACAGAATTCGGAAATTGTGCAATCATTATAGGTGGTAGGGCAAACTGCTTGGGCCTGGATGCAAGTCGCGTTTGTGCTGTTCGTCAGATACGTCGCTTTTGCAATTATTGCCACATCAGCTTGATGCTCTATCACATTGTATTTTCTGTATCTACAGGAGCAAGTCATGACCAAAAAGCTGTACGTCGGCAACCTCTCTTATGGTTCAACCGAGGACCAGCTCCGTGAACTCTTCTCATCCGCCGGTGATATCGCCAGTGTGACGATCATCATTGACCGGGAAACTGGACGCTCCAAAGGCTTCGGTTTTATTGAGATGGAAACGGACGAAGGCGCTGAAGAAGCGATTAAAAAGTTTAATGGGTATGAGTTGGAACGCCGCGCATTAACCGTGAACGAGGCGCGTCCGCGTGAAGATCGTCCGCGTATGGGCGGCGGGGGTGATTGGGGTGATCGTGCGCCACGCGGGGATGATCGTGGGCCGCGCCGCGATGACCGTCGCAACACACGTTATTAAGTTTAAACAGAATAATTTTAAAATCTTTTTAGGGCGACTCGTTGAGCCGCCCTTATTTGTTATAGCTCGCTTGGGACAGCCGCCGTCTGGCTGGCGATCCAGTCCCGATAAAAGTGAGCGCTGCGCTTGAGGATACGGCGCTGCGTGGGGAAATCGACATAAATAATGCCGAAGCGCTTGCTGTAGCCCTCTCCCCATTCAAAGTTATCCAACAAACTCCAGGCAAAATAGCCCTTCATCGGTACGCCCTGCGAGATTGCCTCCTCCACCGCCGCGAAATGTGATTCATAGTACGCAGTACGGCGCGGGTCTTCGATAATCGAGGGCAGTGTCCCATCTAGGGGGAGGTTTTCGGGAAAGGCCGCGCCATTTTCGGTCACATAAAGAGCAGCGGGCGCATAATCCTGCCACACCCGCACCAGTGACTCGGTGAGTCCAGCCGGATACACTTCCCAATTCATCTCGGTAATTTCAGCGCCCTCAACTGGAACAATCTCGCCCCCAAGCCAGCCATCGGGATTCGCAGCGATCACGTTGCGCCGATAATAATTGATTCCGAGAAAATCTATCGGCACAGCGGCGGCTTTAACCGAGGCCAAATCAATGCCATCAAGCGTATCCCCCAGAACAGCCACCAAATCCGCCGGATATTCACCCTTAAAAAGGGGGTCTAAGAACCAACGATTTTGGAAGGCATCATACAGGGAAACCGCTTTTGCGTCTGCTTCCGAGTCGGCAGCGGGATGATAGGGGATAATATCCACCACGATTCCAGCCTGCGCGTCCGGGACGTTCTGCCGGATGACCGGAATGGCTGCGCCGTGCGAGAGCAAAACATGATGCGCCACACGGTAAGCGGCTATAGGATCCATTTTACCGGGGGCATGTCGTCCGATCAGATTGCCGACGAAAGCCACCACTGCCGGTTCATTGTGGGTTGCCCAATGCTTCACCCGATCACCTAGTCGCCGCGAGACGACATCGGCATAATCGGCGAACCACCCCACAATGTCAGGATTTTCCCAACCGTCGCCGCGATCTTGCAGTGCTTGCGGCAAATCCCAGTGATAGAGCGTCAAATAGGGCGTAATTTTTTCGGCGAGTAAGGCATCCACCAGACGATCATAAAAATCTAAGCCTTGAGCGTTAATCTCTCCCGTCCCTTGCGGAAGAACGCGAGGCCACGACACCGAAAAACGATACCCGCGCAGTCCGAGCGATTTCATCAGCGCGACATCAGCCTGATAGCGATTCAGATGATCGCAGGCGATATCGCCCGTATCGCCGTTTTTCACGTTGCCGGGTGTGTGCGAAAATCGCTGCCAGATGCACTCGCCGCGTCCCCCTTCACCTTGTGAACCTTCAATCTGGTAGCTGGCAGTCGCCGCGCCCCAAACAAAATCTTGCGGAAATGTCATGATTCCATCACTCCTGCTTTATCCATTAAACACTCTCACGCCACCCACATATCATAGGTAAATAACGTGACCAATAATCCCATCAACAGCAAACTCGCCACCGTCCACGCACGATCAAAGGCGATGTTGCGCCCCAGACGGCTTAAGAAAATGGTGATGGAAGGAATCACCAATACATAACGAATTAGACTTTGTGGGTAGCCGCTGGTTAAGGCGATAAACAGCACCGCTAATCCAAACAACGCAACACCCGGATAACGCCGCAGTGTGAAAAGGCAGGCCACCAAAGCCAATAAAACTGCTGAAATTTCTAGCAGCATGTAAATCTGCCGCTGCGGATTAAGCTCACCCCACGCGGATAAAATTCCCTTCCAGCCGTTGAAGGAGCCTTCAAAGTCCAACAGATTGCGCCCGAACCAGGTGGTTTCCACCAGTTCAAACTGCTCACCGAGCGCAACACGCCAGATCAAATAGGCCGCGAGCGGCGCGAGAACGAGCAGCCCTTTCGCTAAAGTCAGTGGTTGGATTTTACCCGCACGATATTCTACCCAAACATCGTTCAACCAGACTAGCGCCAGCGGGATTATCAACAGCGCCCCGACGGAACGAGTCCACGTTGCCAGCATAGCCAGAACAGCCGCTGGAATCAGCATCCGCCTTTTGAGCAGCGCCAATGTGCCAAACGCAAAGCCGATAAACAGGCCTTCGGTATAGACCTGCGCCAGAAAAAAGCCAGTCGGGAAGATCAATAAATAAAATCCGGCGCGGAGTCCGCCTTCATCGCCCAATTCATCCCGGACAAGATCATAAAGCGCGATCAATCCCGCTAATGTTCCGAGGAGCGCGACGAACACCCCTGCCAATGATGAGGCGGCGATAGGTTCCATGCCCAACAGCTTCAACGGCGCGGCAACCGCACCCATCACCATCGGATACAGCGGGAAAAAGGCGTAATTCATCGAGAGATCGCGCTGACCATTTTCATCGCGCACCGTCACCAGTCGGATATTCGGATCGTCATAGCCGTAAGTAGCAATCGACAAATAAAATTCCGAATCCCAAGAAGCCTGCCGATTCATAAACGGCTCGGTCAGATAAATCTTATCGCTCTGGCTGTTACGATTGGTTTCGTTGGATGTCCAGTCAGTGGCATAATCGGGACGGTCAGGCTGCATCCGCATCTCGACCAGCTTCTGGAAGCCAATCACGATGATCGCCCACGCCAGCCACATCAAAAAAATAATTCTTAAGTACCGATTTTTGAGCATAAAGTCATTCATCCATGTACGCTGTAAACCATATAGGCGTACGGTTGGTGCGCCCCTATAAAGGCTATAAGAGACAAGTTTTATTTAACGTTTTCGTACTGTTCCAAGTACTGCTGATACAGCCGTACCATGTGTTGCACAGGCTCGGCATAATACTCGTCGGGTGTAATGTCCAGCGTGATAGTGCGCGGCGGCTGTGGATTCACGGTTGGTTTGGTCGCGGCGAAACGCTTAATCACTTCCGCATGGGGCTTTAATGAGCCATCAGGCCGGACGAGGCCGAAGAATCGTTCGTGTTTCGCGCCGTCATCATCGCAGGGCGGTTTGTTCCAAAGTTCGGGGATATAATCGGCATAGCACCACATCATCGCGCCCGTCGCGCCGACTTCGACCAATTTGGGCAAAACGGCCTCGACATAATCCGCCAAGTCCTGCTCGGAAGCCATAAACTGCGTGCGAGCTTGTCCGTAAGCCGTCCATTCCCAGACCTGCGATGCTTCGCCTTGTGGCGCGGTGCAGCCGCCCCATTCTTCCATCAAGGTTGGTTTGCCGCATAAAGCCGAGACCAACGCGCATGTGAACGGCACAAGATCGGGGTCGAGATTGTCCCGCGCTATTGCCGGGAGATACATCGGGTAAGCGTGCATAACGGCAACATCGGTTTCGCTGTAAACCTCATTTATACGGAGGTGATTATCCTCCAGCAAACTGGCGACATGCAGCCCACAGGTCACGAGATGCGCCGGGTCGATTCCTTTAATCAACCGGGTCATCTCGCGCACCCAGCTTTGTCCGGCGGTTGATGTTTCCGGCACAGCGAACAAATCAGGCTCGTTACCCAGATTCCACATCCACACGGCGGGATGATCTTTGAGCTGATTCACTACCGTCCGCAGCAAGAGGCGCTGTGCATCCAAAGCAACTGCGTCATGATAGGGGTTGCGATACCCGCCGCTGACGATGTTCCCCGCGCTGACAATCTGCCGGACATGGCGGCTGGGTACAGTGCCGTCTGCGTCCAATAACCAGCGTGGCGACCAATTGGGGCCGCTCATGTGTCCGGTGAAGAAGGTAATATCCAGCTTCAGCCCACATTCAGCGGCGATGTCGCACACGGTGGTTAAATTTTTAAGACATTCAGGCGATACGGCATCCGGCGTGGGCTGAAAATCATCCCAAAGCAGAAAAAAGCGAACAATATTCATGCCAATAGCGGCGATCACGTTGAATTCCTCGCGCACTTCCGCCGCATCGAAATCCGACCACCAATACATCGCTTTACGCCGAGGCCAATAATTGACCCCCAATACAAACGGTTCTGTCATGATTTTTCCTAAACGGTTAATTAGTACCCGGTATCACATAAACGGTCACAGATTGCGCTTGCAGCATTATCTCTGTGCCGTCATTTACTGTTTCTGAGTCGATTTGCTCCGCGTTATGCGGCGCACCAGGTGCGGCATCAAACAGCCAGACTTCCGCATCACCGCTGGCAGAAAAGCCTTCAATCGAAAGAGTTTCGGTTTGCGCTTCTGTCGCCCAATTGACGATCATCAGGGTAAGCGCCCCATCTTCACGTTGAGCGGCATAGATGGATATATCAGGATTCGCCGACTCAGCCGCGAGTAGTTCTGTGCCGAAGTGGGTATACATCATATAGGTGTAATAAACAGGGCGAACACCATCACGAGTCAGCAAGCCATAACAGCGCGGGCCAACGCCTTGTATATCCCAGACGGTTACAATTTCGACTTGATTCCGAATCAACCGCCCCAAAACATCGGTTAACCACAGGGCATTAAAGAAAGAATCCACGCCTGCCTCGCCACCACAAGCGAGATTTGAATTGGAGTTGATCTCTGTGATCGCCAGCGGAATATCGCGGCCTGCTGCCTCACGAATGATCTGGCGCAGATTGGGGATGCTGGCATCCCATTCCGCGACGGTGGCCTGTAGTCCGGCGACGGTAGCTGATCCATTCGGTGTACCGCCCGGATACGGATAGCGATGCAGCGAAACCACACTCAACAAGTCGCCATTGGCGCGTAAAAATTCTTGCAGCCAATCGCGCCCTTCCGAGTCACGTGGGGATCCGCCGCCATTTCCTTCCAGGTAGGTGATAGTACCAGAATCGATGCTTAAAGGAACATATTGCGTAATATCCGGCCCCACAAACAAAATTGTGGGGTCAACCGCGAGCATCGCCTCAGCAATCGCCCGCCACTCCCGATTTAAATCCTCAGTCGTATAGGGCGTATCCATTGTGCTTAAAAAGATGTTAGGTTCGTTGCCGATGCTCCAATAACGAATGTTATATTCTTTCTCGATATTGACATAACGCACCGCTTCGGCAGCATCTTCCGGCGTTCCGCCCAATAATCGTACTGTTATCAAAGGTTCCGCGCCGATTTCCCGCGCCTGATAATTGAACACATCAAGCGACGTTAATTGGATGTCGCGGCGGTCACTATCCCCACCGCCTAAACGGGCAAAGCCTAATTCCAATGCCTGCGCCTGTGGCATGAGGGACAGCGGAATAATGGCGTTTTGCCCAAGATTCGCGCCATAGACATACGGGCTAATCGTGCCGAGTGAGGCCGTCGCATCGATATATAGGCCGCTGTCTTGGGCGCTTACTCCGCTCACTATGAATAAAACAAGAATTAACCAGAGAATGCGTGATTTCATGATAAGTAAAGTCCAGGGATAAGTGGATACTCGTGATACGCTCTATTTTTTGGGAAGGGAGCAGCTTGTGTTTGCTGCCCCCGCGACTGACTCATGTGCTTTATTTGTCTACGCCAGTGAAGACCACACCGCGCATAAATACTTTTTGTGCGAGGAAAAAAATCACCAGAGGCACCACCATCGCCATCAATGAGGTTGCTTGTACCAACTGCGGACGCGGCCCATATTGAAAGTTAAAGACCTGTACGCCAACGGAGATTGGCTGGAGTTCTGGTTTGCCGAGCAAATAGATCAGCGGGTTAAAAAAGTCGTTCCAAGCAAAGATGATATGGAACAAACTAACGGCCACAATCACAGGCCACGACTGCGGAATGATGACATTAGTGAGGATTTTAAAGGGACCTGCACCGTCAATCATCGCGGCTTCATCCAAAGCACGAGGGAGTGTTAAAAAGAACTGCCTTAGCAAGAAAACGTTATACGCATTAGCGAAGAAATGCGGCACGATCAGCGGCAGCCACGTTCCAACCCAGCCGATCCGCGAAAAGAGGGCATACGTCGGAATCAGGATGACCTGCCCCGGCAAAACAATCGTTCCGATCAAGACCAAAAATAAGACATTCTTGCCCGGAATTGGGAAACGCGCAAAGGCATACGCCACACATATACTCGATAGCAGCGTACCGATCATGCCCGTGATGGCAATCACGAGCGTGTTACGGAACAGAATGGGGAAGTTGATAAGATCCCACGCTGTGCCGAAATTTTCAAAATGTGGACGCAAGCTGGACACAGTAGAAAGCCCGCGCCAATTCCCCGTCCATTCAATTAAGCCCGCTTCTGGATTCGCTGGGTCGATAAATTGATTCGTCTGGCGGCCTTTTTCTACCAGCGCCCATTGATGAACCACCCCATCTTCGGTGGGAACCCGATAGATGACATAGTCTTCTCCTTCGTAGTTGTAAAGGGCATCTTCCATCGGCCAAATTAAGCCGCTGGCGCTGGCAGCAATTTGTTCTTGGGTTTTTACCGACATCAAGGCCATATTGGCGAAAGGCAGTAAAAAACTAAAGGTGAAAATAAAGGCGAATAGGGTAATGCCTGCCGTCAAACCGAAGCGCCGCAGTTGGATGCTGTAGCCTGGAGAGGTATTAACGGCGTTAGATGTTTTCGCTATAGCGGCCATTGTCTAATCTCCAGCAGCATAATAAACCCAAAAACGGGCGGTGGCGAACAGAAAAATCGTGATGCTGATGCCAATAATAAAGATCAACCAGGCTTGCGTAGCGCCATAACCCATATTGGAATAGCTAAAGGCTGTTTTATAGAAGTGCATACTGTAGAAATAGGCCGAAGTGCCTGGCTGCCCTGTGCCGCGTGTGACGATATACGGCACTGTAAAATATTGCATCAAACCGATGACGCTCAACACTAAATTATAGAAAATGACGGGCGAAATCATCGGTAAGGTAATTTTGCGAAATTTAGTGGCCGGCCCCGCTCCATCGACATCCGCCGCTTCATACAATTCAGTTGGTACGCCCTGCATGGTTGCCAGCATCGTCAGCATGGCGTTGCCCGCGCCCCACAGACCGATCAGCACAAAGGCGAACAAAATCCAATTAGCATCTTGAATCCAGTTGGGCGGATTAGCCACGCCTAGCAGTTTAAGAATGCGGTTCAGCCATCCCGCCTCCCCATTCAAAAAACTCTGCCATACGAAAATGGCGGAAACGGCTGGCACGATATAGGGCATATAAAGCAGAGTACGCCAAAGCCGTTTGCCAGATAAATGTTTTGCATTGAGCAGCGTCGCCATCCCCAACGGGACAAGGATGCTGAACGGGATGGAGATCAATGCGAATTTGAACGTGACTTCTAGCGCCGTGACCGACAGCGGATCGGTATACAACAGTTTCCAGTTCTTAAGGCCGACAAACGTAATATCGCCGTTGGATAGATCAAATTCGGTGAATGTAAAGGCAAAAGAGGCAATTACGGGCGCAGCCGTAAATAAGACAAAACCGATGAGCCAGGGGGAAAGAAAAATCCACCCCCAAAGGCGCTGCTGTTGTGCCAGCGATGACTTTGTTTTGTTTTTCTTGGTAGGTACTATTCCTGCCGGAGACATGCTGGATTGGTTAGCGGTTGTCACAACTCATTTCTCCAAACTTAATTTTTTTCGGACAAAAGTGCGTTTTTCTGTAGAACCCCCTTTATCTTTGTTAGAGGTTAATACATGGATGCTTGTGGCTCTTATAACGTTTAAGAGAGACTTTAAATCATTAAAAATAATTGATGCTTTTAAATTTAGGACTTTCGCTTACCTCACCCCCCGGCCCCCTCTCCAATACTTGGAGAGGGGGAGAAAAACGCATCTTGAAGTCCCCTCCCCATGCAATGGGGAGGGGATTTAGGGGTGGGGTAAATACGTGAGCGAAAGTCCTAAAATAATGTCTCAAAAACAACCGCATATGAGTGAGTTTCATTTTCACAGCCGACTATACGTTGGAATTCCGACTAAACGAGGGTTTTTAGCCCCTGGCAGATTTAATCAAACCGAGCACATGGCCTTCTGCATCAGCAAAACT
>DAOTTO010000181.1:0-7737 GCA_034437895.1 Anaerolineae bacterium
AGGACTTTCGCTTACCTCACCCCCCGGCCCCCTCTCCAATACTTGGAGAGGGGAGAAAAACGCATCTTGAAGTCCCCTCTCCATGCAATGGGGAGGGGATTTAGGGGTGGGGTAAATGCGTGAGCGAAAGTCCTAGATATTATGAGGTATTGAAGACAGGGGAGCGACATACAGGTCGCTCCTTCTGTTTATGGAAATAGGCGCTTTTCTAAATCACTTGTTCGGTTTTGAGGCGGGGTGTGTTACTATTTTGGCAGATGATGGTTGATTTAGATTGATACATGCTTATGTCGGATTTACCACAGCGCCGCGAAGATCGGGAAGTTATCCTTTTTGAGGGCGCAGGGATTACGTTTAATTTTGGGGCGGCGCTGCCCGGACGCGCCAGCAGTATACATACCCAACGGGCATACTTTCGCTGGATTGACCAATATTTAGTCGAGATTGCCGGATTAAAACCGACTCGTGATGTGGCGCGGGTGGCACGGATGAATGCACTGTCAGTTGCGATTTTACGCGACAGCTTAAGTACACAGCAGTTACGCGCTTGGTTGGGGATGTTGGCGCGTGCAGGACAAGGTAAACAGGGAATCGGGCAGGCGCGGGCGGCGATTGTGACGCTGACGGATTTGTTGGCGGAGGCGGGTTGGTTTGATGAAAACACCGCCGCCGCGATGGCACGGGTCAAGCCGCCCCGTGCGGAAGATGGGCAAAGGCCGGGGCGCTGGCTGTCGCTGGATCAAATCCGTTTGTTGATGGTGGCGGGTAAAGATATTGCGACGACTCAGAATCAGGGTGCCCGGAACAGTCTGGTTTTGACGATCTTGTGTACGATGGCGCTGCGGCGGGAAGAATTGGCGGAAGCACGATGGGGCGATTTGAGCGTGCAGAATGATCGTCCAGTGCTGCGGGTGCATGGTAAAGGCCGGAAGGTCGCCAGTGTGGATGTTCCGCGTCCGGTGATTCGGGCGTTGGACGGCTGGCGGCGGGCGGTGGCAGCAGGTGACGCGCCGCCCTTGCCGGAGAGCAAAATTATCCGGCGCATCTGGAAGGGTGGGAGAGTGGCGAAAGGCGGCTTGTCGTCGGACGGAATCTGGCTGATTGTGGATCGCTCGGCGGTGTACGCTGGGATGGGGCATGTCGCGCCGCACGATTTACGCCGCTCGGTGGCAGGGGCGTTAAATGAAGCCGGGACACCAATTGATAAGATCAGCCGTTTGCTGCGCCATAGCAACGTCGCCATTACCGAGCGCTATCTCAATCGCTTGCCACAAGCGAATGAAGGTGCGCTGCTGATGAGCAATATTTTAGGTCTGGAGCATGATGAAGATTGGGAAGATTGGCCTGGATTTGAGTAATTTCAGCTTGTCGCCAGCGGTAGAAAGATCAGTACCAGATTAAGGGTGATCTGGCAAACCCATGCGGCGGCGAGGCCGTTGCGCCCACGCACATAGCTGTACATGGTGTTCGCCATGAGCAGCACCGTACCGATAATCAGGGGATAGGGCCCGCGATTCATCAACTGAAAAAACAGGACAAGCTGCCAGAGGGTCGCCATAATGCCCGTGACCCAAAAGCTGCGGCCTTCTTGGAAAATTCCGCGAAAGAACAGCGTTTCTGCTAATGGCATGACGAAGACCAAATAGGTCAGTAAAGTCCCATCCGGCATTTCGGGAAACAGCAGGCGCATCCCATCCGCGAGATTGCTGCCGCCGAAACCTAAGATCGGTACGGCGAGAATCAACCCGAAGACCATCCCCCACGCGATATTGCCGGGTTTTTCTTGTTCAATACGCTCCATGCTGCCGAACAACCACGCTAAAATGCCAAAAATGGCTAGCACCCCCCATGAGAGGGTGTAGCGCATATCGGCGGCATTGGAGCTAATCAGTGGCGCGAGGCCGATGCTAACCGCACCTGCGATCAATAGGCCGAAAAGCGAATCACCGCCGCGCATCCCGATGGCAACCGCAGCATCCGTGTAATCCTCGTCCTCGCTGATTTCTTCTGACTGTGACTCGTCTGGTTGTTCCATTTGCTCCACCAGCGGTTAACTCAATAATTGTCGGGAAGCGTCGATTACGGTTTGCACCCGTTCTGGCGTAATCCAATAATGGGTGACGGCGCGGAAGGTACGCTCGTATCCGGGATAGGGAGTCAAGCGAATATTAAAATCTTCGAGCATTCGCGTCATAAATTCGGCAGGTGTAAACGGCGCACTCTCCAGCAGATCAAAAAAGACAAAATTGGTCTGGATGCTGTTGATCTTAAGATGTGGAATTGTACCTAATCCCTCGCCGAGTGTGCAGGCGTTTTGATGATCTTCACCGAGACGGGTGGACATGTCGTGGATGGCGATTAAGCCGGCTGCCGCGAGTATCCCCGCTTGGCGCATCCCGCCACCTAACAATTTACGTGCGCGTCGCGCCTCTTTGATGAAGTCCTTTGAGCCGACTAAAATCGAGCCGACGGGGGCGCAAAGTCCTTTAGACAAGCAAAACGTCATTGTATCTGCATTGGCGATCAGGTCTTTAGCGCTTACGCCGAGCGCTGCTGCCGCGTTGAAGATACGTGCGCCGTCTATATGAAGTTTGAGGTTATTCTGATTGGCGATTTCGGCGACCTGATTCATATATTCGAGGCTGACCGGGACACCGCCGACAGTACCTTGCGTATTTTCCAGCGAAATCATCTTAGTGCGCGGGAAGTGATAATTATCGCCGCGAATGGCGTGGCGAATGTCGTCCAGCGCCAATGTGCCGTCAGCATGAACCTTGACCGGATGGGGATGGACGCTGCCCAACGCGGACATGCCGCCTGCCTCATACACAAAGGTGTGGGCTTTGTCGCCAATGATGGCTTCATCGCCGCGTCCGCAGTGGGTGAGGATGGCGATCAGGTTGCCTTGAGTTCCGCTGGTGACGAAAAGCGCGGCTTCCTTGCCCAATAAAGCGGCGGTATCTGCTTCCAATTGGTTGACGGTGGGGTCATCGCCAAACACATCATCACCGACGACGGCATTTGCCATCGCCTCGCGCATTTTGGGCGTAGGCCAGGTGACGGTATCACTGCGTAGATCAATTGAGTCCATAGATTTTAGCTCTCAGTAATCAGCTTTCAGAAAAGGATAGGAGATGAAACGCAAAGGTGCAAAGGGCGCAAGGTAACGCAAAGGATATACAATTTTTGCTCTGCGATCCTTTGCGTTCTCCTCGTCTTTGCGCTTGAAACCCCTGCATTATTTACGAATTGCCGACTTCGTATAAGAAATAAATGGCGGTGTCGATGCCTTTATGGAACATATCAATTACGAAATGTTCATTAGGGCCGTGTGCGCCGTCGTCATTTAAACCGTAGCCCATTAAGATCACAGGTGTACCGAGTTCGCGCTGGAAATCCGCCACAACCGGAATGCTGCCGCCTTCGCGCATAAAAATCGGTGCTTTACCCCAGCCTTTTTCGTAGGCCGAAATCGCTGCTTGCATAGCGGGCTGGTGAATATCGACGAAAGCGGGATCACTCATGCCGCGTAAGGCACGGACTTCGACGCGCACTGTCGGCGGAGCGATTTGCGCTACATAATCGCGCACGAGTTCAAAGATGCGCTGCGGTTTTTGATTGGCGACGAGACGGCAGGTGACTTTCGCCAGCGCTCGTGCCGGAAGAACGGTCTTGATGCCGTCCCCATAAAAGCCGCCCGCGATGCCGTTGAGTTCGAGTGTGGGACGTGCGCCAATGCGCTCACGAATATTGAAATTCGCTTCGCCCCAAGGACGAGTTACGCCCGTGATGTGCTGCCATTCTTCGTCTGACCAATTGGTTTTCTTGAGTTCGGCGCGTTCTTCAGTGCTTAGGGCGAGTACGTCATCATAGAAACCTGGGACGGCAATACTGCCATCTTCATTATGGAGTTTAGCGACGATTTCCGCTAACGCTTGCACCGGATTATGCACTGCGCCGCCATACGCACCGCTGTGTAAATCAATATTGGGGCCTTGCACAATAATTTCCATCGCTGTCAGGCCGCGCAGGGCATAGACAATCGAGGGCTGATCGGGCGAGAGCATCCCTGAATCGGAAATGACGCAGACATTGGCTTTGAGTTTGTCGCGGTTTTCGACGATAAAGGAGACAAGATTAGGCGAACCGATTTCTTCCTCGCCTTCGATGACGAATTTGACGTTAACGGGCAGCTTGCCTTCCGTTTGGAGCAGCGATTCGACGGCTTTGACGTGGATGAATGCTTGGCCTTTGTCGTCCGATGCGCCCCGTGCATAAATTTTGCCATCACGTTCAACCGGATCAAACGGATCATCAATCCAACCATCGCTTTTTTCGGCAGGCTGTACGTCATAATGACCGTAAATTAGGACGGTTGGGGCGGAGTCACCTGCACCCAGCCAATCGCCATAAACGACAGGATGTCCACCGGTGGGCATGACTTCGACATTTTGAATGCCGACGCGGCGCATATCGGCGGCTAACCATTCCGCCGTGCGGCGCACATCGTCGGTGCGCTGTGGGAGGGTACTGACGCTCGGAATCCGCAGTAACTCGTGGAGTTGGGTGCGGAAGTCTTGAGCATGGGACTTGGCATATTCGTGAGGCGTGGTCATGGGTTGTTAGTCCTTAGTTTTTAGGGGTTAGCCAAAAATCGAAAAGTAGAAACATAAAAGTCATTTAATTTTTTTAACCACCAAGACACCAAGTATTTGAACTTAAATTCTCTGTGTCCTCCGCATATCTATGGTTTAATGTTTTCTGTTTTCTTTTGTGGACTTACTAAAAGTAAGGCTACAAAGAATCAGGACTTTCGCTTACCTCACTCCCCAGCCCCCTCTCCAAGTATTGGAGAGGGGGAGAAAAACGCATCTTGAAGTCCCCTCTCCATGCAATGGGGAGGGGATTTAGGGGTGGGGTAAATGCGTGAGCGAAAGTCCTAAGAATATTAGAATAAGCAAAGGTGCGAAAAGTTTGTGTTTTTACGCTCCGAATTATAACAGAAAATTGCTTTTGTGCTGAATTTGCAGGCGCGAAAGAGCGCTTGTGTTATAATCGCACTTGTTACCGCTCAAATAAAACTGCGAAAAGGTTTCCTGATGACAGACCAGGCCGCGCCGCAAAACCTCAGCCCCGAACATTTACTCACGCTTTATGAAATTACAGGGACGATGATTTCTAGCCTCGATTTTAATGAGGTCTTGAATCATGTGATGGATTCAATGATGGAAGTAACAAAAGCCCAACGTGGCTTTTTGATGATCGCCGATGATGAGACAGGCGAACTGCGTGTACAGGTACATAAAGGCGAAGGCTTAGAAGAAGAAGGTTATAGCACCACGATTGTGAACCAAGTTGTCAGTACACGGCTGCCACTTTTGACGAATAACGCGCAGTTTGATACACGCTTTCAGGCCGGACAAAGCATCATCATGCGCGGACTGCGGGCGATTTTGTGTGCGCCGATGATGGTCAAAGGCCGCCTAATGGGGGTGGTTTATGTGGATACATCGATGCGGTCACGCAATTTTAGCAATTCTGACCGAGATTTATTGAGCGCGGTGGCGGGGCAAGCGGCGATTGCGTTGGATAATGCACGTTTATATACCGTCGCGGTGGAAAAAGGCCGGATCGAGCGCGAGTTACAAATGGCGAGCGAAATTCAGCAGGGTTTACTTCCGCACCGAATGCCCGATCTGCCGAGCTATGAAATGGCGGCGGCCTGGCGACCTGCGCGGGAAGTGGCGGGTGATTTTTATGATGCCTTTAGCTTGGGTAAAGATCAGGCCGGGGTTGTGATCGCAGATGTTTCTGATAAAGGTGCGCCTGCTGCGTTGTTCATGGCGGTTGCCCGGACGATGATTCGCAGTCACGCTCATGCGGGTTTATTACCTGTCGATGTCGTGGCGCGGACGAATGATCTGATTTTGGAAGATGCCGAAAGCGGTATGTTTGTGACGGTTTATCACAGCCAGTTTTTTAGCGATGGACGCAGTTTGCATGTGAACGCCGGGCATAATCCTCCACTGTATTATCATCAGGCAGGCGGGACGGCAGAATATATGCCGCGTGGCGGGCGGGCAGTCGGCTGGTTCCCAGATAATCCGTTGCAAGAAGTGCAATTGCAGCTCACTCCGGGTGACATTATTGTCTATTACACAGATGGCCTCACTGAAGCGGAAAATCCAGTAGCCGATTATTATGGCGAGGCACGGCTGGCGCAAGTTGTTGCGCTGAATTCAGATCAATCGGCAGAGGGCATCCTTAAATCCATTTTGGATGATGTTGAGCTTTTCGCTGAAGGCACACCCCCTTTTGATGATTTAACTATTCTGGTTGTCCGTTATGTTGGCTGAAGGCTGTATGAATCATCCGTCATGTAGAATTGAGAGCATAATCTATGGCTAAGACAGCACCCAATTACAGCAATACCCGGTGGTTTATGATTGCACTGGGTCTCGTTTTGGTCGGTCTCATCCTGTGGGCGGTTCGTAACATTTTGCTGCTGGGTTTGGCAGCCGTAATTTTGGTTATTTTTATCACCATCCCCGTCGGCTTACTTTCACGGTTAGGGGTTAAGCGCACGGCTGGGATCGCGCTGACATTTTTAGGAAGCTGTGCCTTTGTTTATCTACTGGCGATGGTCGTGCTTCCGACGATTATCAATCAGTTTGTGACACTAGGAACGGATACCGTGCCAACGGGTGTTGAAAAGTTTGTGGAATTTTGGAACAGCGGCGAAATTCAACGGCGGTTGCCTTTTTTGCAAGATGTTGGCACAGAAGATTTGCGAATTGATAGTAATTTTTTGCAAAATGTGGGCGGTCAAGTCCTGAATACGTTACGGCAGGTGGGGGGGACGGTTGTGCCGTTTGTGAGTGGGATTGCTAATACGCTGCTGAGTACGCTCATCGTCATTTTTTTGAGCATTTTTTTCCTTGCCGAGCCGCAGAAATATAAACGCGGTTTGGTTCAACTCGCGCCTGTTTGGTATCGCCCCCGCGTTAGTTATATTTTGGAGCGAATCAACCTAATTTTGCGCCGGTGGATTTTTGCCCAGATGATTGGTATGACGACGACAGGGGTGGGGACGTTTATCGGGCTATCGCTGATCGGTATCGAACAAGCTGCTGCGTTGGCGGTGCTGACGGCGTTGTTCTCATTTGTGCCGAACTTCGGAGAATTGATCGCGGCGTTGGTGGCGTTATCGGTGGGTTTGGTACAAGCACCGGATAAGCTGGTCTTGATTGTGTTGGTGATTTACGGTGTGTCTTTTATTCAGGGGCAGATTTTGGGGCCACTGATTACGGCGGAAACGGTGGATGTGCCGCCTGTGTTGATTCTTTTGGGGCAGATTGTGGTGGCGGGGTTTTTTGGTGTACTTGGCATTGTAATGGCTGTGCCGATTATTGCGATTGCGATGGTGTTGGTTCAGGAGGTGTATATTAAGGATATTTTAGGCGATAGGGCGGCGGATTTTACGGATGATGAAGATGATGTAGTGGTTGATGAGAAAGCGAAAGGCAATTTGCTCCCTAGCGAAGAGGGTTTAGTAGCAGACGGGATATAAATTGGGCTTGACATGGTAAGGACGCTAGGATTATGATTAAAGAATGTTAAAGAACGACGCATTAACAACTCAGAAAAGAAACAGGCGCAGCAGCCGGTAAGGAGAGTGAGGAGCGCACCCCACTCGACCAGAAACGGTGAGCAGTGGGCGGCGCAAGCAGGAGCGAC
>DAOTTO010000182.1:0-2292 GCA_034437895.1 Anaerolineae bacterium
GCTGGAACACGCCGCTTTGTGTTTAATTGGGGATTAGCGGAGTGGAAGAGGCAGTACGAGGCAGGCGGCAAACCGTCGGCGCTGGCACTGAAAAAACAGTTCAATGCCATTAAAGGAACGCTATTTCCTTGGGTGTATGAAGTCACCAAATGCGCGGTGGAAGGCGCGTTCATGGATTTAGCGACGGCCTTCAAGAATTTCTTTGAGGGTCGCAAAGCGGGAAGGAAAGTGGGCTACCCCAAGTTCAAGCAGAAGAAACGCAGTCGGGAGGGATTCTACCTTGACAATGACAAGTTCCGTGTCAATGGGCATTGGGTCAATATTCCCAAACTGGGCTGGGTCAACATGGCGGAGACACTGCGTTTTGAGGGAAAAATCCTGTCGGGACGCATCACCCAAACGGCAGGTTGGTGGTTCATCAGTATCGCCGTTGAGATGCCTGATGCTGAAACTGTTCACAACGGGAAGGCCATTGGGATGGATTTAGGGCTGAATCGGTTGGCGACGTTGAGCGATGGCACAGGGTTTGAGAACCAAAAACCCTTACGCACACTGCTCAAAAAGCTCAAACGGTTGCAGCGGGAATTCAGCCGCAAACAAAAAGGCAGTCGCAATCGGGAAAAGGCGCGGCTGAAACTGGCACGACTGCACTACCGCATCGCTTGCATCCGCGACGACCTGCTGCACAAGATCACCACTAAAATTGCCGAAAAGTATGGCTTTGTGGGCATTGAGACGTTGAACGTGAAAGGGATGATGCAAAATCATGCCCTCGCCCAAGCGTTGGGGGATGCGTCTTTTGGACGCTTTGCTGAATTGTTAGGCACGAAAGTGCCAGCGGCGGGCGGGATATTGCAGCCAGTAGGGAGATTCTTCCCATCCAGCAAGCGCTGTCATAGCTGTCACAAAAGGGATGACGAGTTGACATTAGCAGATCGGATGTTTATATGTCCAAATTGTCAGCTCCAATGTGACCGTGACCTGAATGCCAGCATCAATATCTTACAAGAAGCAATTCGGCTGTTTGAGAGCAGCCAGTAACGCCCCTCTTAACGTCGCGGTAGTGGCTACGACGAGACGTAAAACGTTTGTGGACGGGACGTAAGACCAAGCCCTTTCGAGGGGGCGGCTGACCCGGTTGAAGCAAGCACTAAAATCTAATTATGTATCTATTTGTCCGCATTTGGGTATATAAAAGGTAGCAGATGGGCAGACTTGCACTGCCGTCTAGGATGTGCCTCACATATCTGGTTTCCGCGTCTTTGCGTCTAATCTTCTATTCGACGCTAAAAAGCGGCGCTTACTGACTCAACGCTTGGATCATCTGGCGGAAGGCGGTTTTATAATCATGTGTCAGATCAAAGCGCGGACTGCGGCGGATTGGGTCGGGCGGTTCTACGCTGGCGACTTGGGCGATGACGATGGGCTTGCGTTTTTCCTTAAAAAAGCGCCACGCCGCCTCGATATCGTCGCCATCCAGCGCCCCCGACGAAAGGACAAATACCAGCCGCGCACATTCTTTTAAAGCGGGATGTACGCCGCCCGCCCACGCCACACTGCCGCTGTCTTCCTCGTGCAGCCACGCCGCGATTCCGGCATTGTTCAAATCCGCCGCAAGCTGCTGCGCGATGGATTCATCCTCTGGCGCATAAGCGACATAGACGGTATCGCGTTCCAATTTGGCATGTTTACGACCTGCGCTGCCCGTGACCTCAATCGCTGCCGGGCGCTCACTTTTTTCATGCAGGACGGTTTTGCCCATGCGGAACACCGTCCCGCTGCATATCGGGCAGTCGCCGCGCACAGCAGGCATCCCTTTCCGCGTCCAGACGGGCAGCGGGTCAAGGATTTCGACGGTTTCCCGGCAGCGCATACAGTAGCCTTCAATTTCTTCGATTTCGTCTCCGCTGTCGTAATATTCTTCCGCCATTACCTTTTCCCTTAGCATCCGCTCTCAACCGTCTGTTTATAGGCATAATAGTACAAGTGTTCCGTGTCGGTTGCAAGCGGATTTCTCGTTTAAGGTAAGCCAAAGAAAGTATCAATACAAAACCACAAAGGCGCAAAGATCACAAAGGGAAGAAATGTAATCCTTAACAAGCGCATCAGACAAAGTTCCTATATGGCCTACGAATTAATCAAAGGATAATTAAATTACAGGACTTTCGCTCATGCATTTACCCCACCCCTAAATCCCCTCCCCATTGCATGGAGAGGGGACTTCAAGATGCGTTTTTCTCCCCTCTCCAAGTATTGGAGAGGGGGCCGGGGGGTGAGGTAAGCGAAAGTCCT
>DAOTTO010000183.1:0-20531 GCA_034437895.1 Anaerolineae bacterium
ACCGTTTTCCATAGGTAACTTAAAAAACGGTATCCCTTCGGGGATTATTGTCCGCTACCCTTGAAAGGAGACAGCGCTTACCGCGAACCTTTGGTTCGACCCCTTGCCTGAAGGCAGGGTATCTCGCGCTAATTTCGATGATGAAGAGACTTGGTTTTACTGTTCTGCTGCTCCTTAATCTCGCGGGTATCATCTTTTCAGCCCTTTTGGCGCAGAGCGAGGTGGTTGCCCACGTTATCGTTTATTCGTTAATTGCGTATGACAGCTATTCAACCGAGGGACAAGTTATCGGTTCGTATGCTGAAGGCACACAACTGCGTATTTTGGGGCGTGAAGATGAAACCGGTAATGGCGGCGTGTGGGTGTATGTCGCGCCGATTCAAGGGGGGGTAACAGGCTGGGTGCTTTCTGCTTATTTAGATTTCGGCACATTTTTTGATGTTCGCACCCTGCCGATTATAGGCAATACCAGGCCTAATTTGGCTGTTAATCCAGTATTGAACGGGACGACTCGCGCTGAAATTGATTTGCGAAATGGGCCAGGTGCGACCTTTGAGATTCTCAATACGCTTCCTGCCTATAGTGCTTTGACGATCATTGGTCGTAACCGCAGCGCGACATGGCTGCGTGTGGTTACAGAAGCGAATGCGGGTTGGGTGACGTATACCTTTATCTCGGTTGAGGGACGTTTGGAGACACTGCCGATTGTTGAATCGCAGGAGGTAAGTACGGGGAGTATTGTGCCGGATTCTGCATCTTTGCCACTGATGTTTGCGGGGGTTGTGCCACAGATTAGCGCAACCGCCCGGCAAATTTATGTGCGTGGACAAGTATTAGGCAATAATCCGACTGTGTTTTCTAAGGTGGGAGATAGCATTACCGCCAGTGACCTTTTTTTGACGCAGGTGAATCGTGGGTCGTCCCTTTATGATTATGCTTATTTGCAGCCGGTAATTGATTATTTCTCGCAAACTACGCTGGGGGTTTACACCTCTTTTTCTTACCCTAGTCTGGCAGCCCGCACCGCTTGGCAAAGCGCGGATTTACTGAATCCGGCACGAGCCGCCGCAGGATTTTGTCAAGCGGAGGAGCAGCCTCTTGCTTGTGAATATCGGACGAGTCGCCCCTCGATAGCCCTCATCATGATTGGGACGAATGATCTCGCGCAGATTGATGGGCGGGTCTATCGGGCGAATCTTGAAAGTATCGTCCAGATCAGCATTCAAATGGGGGTGATTCCGGTTTTAAGTACCCTGCCTGATCGACTCAATCACCCGTCTTCAGGCCGTGTTTGGGAATTTAATGAGATTATTGCCGATGTCGCACTGACGTATGATATTCCACTATGGAATTATTGGTTATCTATGCAGCGGCTGCCCAATTGGGGCGTGAGCATTGATGATATTCATCCCAGCTACGCCGATGATCTTGCAACCGCGATTTTCTCACCGGATCGACTCAATTATGGCTATACCATGCGGAACTTAACCGCACTGATGGTTTTGGATGCCGTGTGGCGTGGCGCTATATATTAGGCGGTGCGCTATGCTTTACACAGGACGAGTATCAGCGCTGTGAGCGTCAATCAAGGTTACGAGGTCGTTTATGCTGTCGATTGCATTGGAGGTTAGTTCGGTATCGTCTAAATGCACATTAAATTCGCGCTCGATAAATAATTGAAGTTCGACCAACGAAAATGAATCGATTAGCCCACCGGAGATCAAGGCTTCGTCGTTTTTCAAGGGATATTGGGCATCGCGCATTAAGGCACCTGTGATAAAAGCGCGGAGTTTGTCGTCCATGAGTAAAATTTTCCTTCGTCAAGTCACTTCAGTTTACCGAAAACGGTCCTTGATTCTCGATTTGTTCCGGCGGCGAGAGCAGCGCTTCTAGTAAGGCAACTTCTCGACGATAGAGCGCACGTAATTCCTTCAGCATCGTAGTCGCTCGGTCAGCAGCCAGCAATTTTTGCTTCTGGCTAGAGGCGACTTGTAGCATATATGAGGCCAGATAAGCCAACGACATGGTATCTCGTGGAAGCTGGCGCGTATCAAACTGCACCTGCCCTGCCCTTTGCAAAATATCCAGATAGCGATCTACCCATACTTTGAGCAAATCCCCATTGCGCTCAACAACCGTCGGCTCGTCTTGTTGGAGGGGGAGCATCTCCACCTTGCCCACAAGATACGGTTGATCGTTGCTAAAAGAGAGAATTTGAAAGCGTTCTACACCAATAGCGACGATTTGCATTTGGCCTTGGCTAAGGGGCTGGACTTGTGTGATCTGTGCCGTGCAGCCAATCATATAGGGTTCTGCCAGAGTGCCATGTTGGGCAACACCGCTGGCAATCAAGACAACGCCAAATGGCTGACGCTTGTCGATGCACAGATTAATCATTTGTTTATAACGTTCCTCGAAGATATGCAGTGTAAGCGGCATACCGGGAAAAAGGACAGTATCAAGCGGGAATAGCGGTAAATCAAACATAGCTACACTGTTTATCAACTTGGATGGATAGCTTTTCATTATACTCGTGTAGGGCTAATGGTTGCTACCTCTATCTAGCGAGTTCTCATCTTGGTTCAGAAAATGTTGAATTTCGATCAAATAACCGTTGGGGTCACGGAGAAAGCAGTGATAAATATGGTAATACGGATTATGTTCGGGAGCTTTTTCAAATTTTATGCCGTGTAATTGAAGATGCGTGTACCATTCATCGACTTGCGGTGTAACCAACGTAAAAACCACATTATTTTGCTCGCCAGCGGTGATTTTGCCTTTTGCTGTTTCGCTCACTTGGCAGATGCCGATACAAGAGTTAGCGCTCACTTGATAAATACGACAACTGCCTTGATCTAACCACAATTTTAGACCCAGAATCTCTTCGTAAAAATGGGTACTTTCTGCTAAATTGTTGGTGTACAAAAAAGTAATTTGCTGAGTGATGATAGGGTGTGACATGCGTTCTCCAAGTGAGATCATCTTTGAGTTATGGGCTTTGTGGATGGTGATTGGTTAGGTTAAGATCATAGATCAATGATAATAGACGGAAGAATCAATGAACATTGTGATGTTTTCGATCAACCCGCTGTTCCCTTCTTATGTGATGGGCGGCGCACCGAAGCACCTGCAAAATATTGCCATTCATCTCGGTGAGTTGGGGCATAAAATAACCATTTTATGTACGCAGGTGGGCGGCACACAAGAATCGTTTCAATGGCATCCACAAGTGATGGTGCTGCCGATGCTGCGCTTTAAACAGCCTTTCCCGCAGCCTTATGCTACACCTGCTTATAATATGGCGGCGACGCTGCAAGATATGGGGGATTATCTACAGGATACTGATCGCTTTTATATGCACGATGGCGAATTTTTATTCCCGTATGCCTATCGTCATGTCCCAACGGTGATTTCTTTGCGTGATAATGTGTATCCAGAAACGCTGTTAGGTGGATTTCTGTTTCAAGGCGACAAGCTAGTCCTGATCTCGGAATATTCTCGCCTGTATTATCAACACACGGTAGGGCGCTTTTTCCCTAATTTTGCGGAACGGGTCGAGGTGATTCGCAACGGGATTGATTGGGATAAATTTAAGCCTACCGAACCAGGGCAAATTTTAAGTGTGATCCCTATCAACCCGGAACTCCAGCCGATTGTGCTGCACCCGCACCGTCCAGAGGAATCCAAAGGAATTCGGCAAACGATTGCTGTTGTCGATTTATTGGTGCATCAATATGGGCTGACGAATTTAATCGCGCTCGCCCCCAAGTGGATGGATTTGCAGCTTACCAGCGAACTGCGCGATTTTTATGACGATATTCAGCGCGAAATCGTGATTCGTGGCTTGCAGGATAACTTTCTGTTTCATAATTGGGTGCCACAGGAACTGATGCCAGAATATTTTAGCCTCGGCAGCGTAACGCTTTCGCTGGGTAATTTTGTCGAGTCCTTTGGGAACGCAGTTTATGAATCTCTCGGCTGCGGTACGCCGACGATTGCGGCACGTATCTCAACCCATCGTGAACTTTTGCCCGATCATCTGCTGGATAAGGTCGATTATGGCGACATTGAAAGCGCCGCCGCCATCGCTGCACGGATTATCCGAGAAGGGCAGCGCACATCGCCGGAGACCTTAGATTATCTTTGTCAGAATTACTCCACCGAGCGCCAGTTAGCTCAATACGCGGATGTGATTTTAAACGCGAAAAAATGTGATGAATTGGTCTATCAGCATCCACGCATTGATGCGACCACCCGCTATAGTCTTGCGCCTTGGTGCTATGTTTCTAGACGCGGTATTTATCATGATTTTCGTGCGGATTATTTCACCCATCCAGAGTTCAATCGCCTTGTTCAACAGCATCCGCAAGGATTCACGCTCCAGCAGGCCGAAAATGGCGGCATTTCTGCCCAAGACGTGTTGATGTACTATCAGGAGGGGTATCTTATCCCCTTAAATCAAGAAGGTTGATAGATGACCGCAAACTTAAGCCAGCATCAGCTTAAAATCCTGATGGATGATGAGGAAAAAATGTTGACCGTGCCACATGGCGCGAATCTGCGGCGAACTTTGCTGAGTGCTGGCTTATCGCCGTATGCGGCACTTACGCGACGGGCTAATTGTGGCGGACGCGGTTTGTGCGCCACTTGCGGGGTATGGATTGATGAGGGCGAACTTGCACCTGTGCATTGGCATGATCGTATTGGTAATCGGTTTGGGTATCCGCGCTTGTCTTGTCAGATCACCATCGAGCGGGATATGACGGTTCGCTTGCTCACGGATAAATGGGTGTGGGGCAGGCGCGATCTTGCACGAACACGGCGTACTGCCTCCGACAAATAAATCATAAGGCTTCTTTGAGCCACGCAAGCGCATCCTCACGGTTCGTAAACAGATGTGACGTAACTTTGTTCAGGTGGACATGAAAGGTGCCACGCATCAGAAACTGTAAAACGTAAGCTACTAATGTCGATGGCGTGACTGCCGCGATACGACCTTCAAGACCGTGCTCATTGATGATTAGAATCAGTTCAGTTGAGCGCTGCCGCAAATAAGGAGTCATAAGGAAGCCTTCAACCCCTTCCTGTAGAGTCAAGTAGGGGCGATCTTTAGGCCATGATTTAAGAATATCCATATTGGCATTGACGTAAGCATCAATCGCTTCCTTGTCATTATTTGCCATTCTGAAAGTGATGATTTGATAGTTCTCCAGCCATTGATAGTGAATTCCCGGCGCGACTTCGATGATGTCTTCTGTCTGCATGATATAAACCCTTTTCGGAAACTTATCTGCGCCTTGTTAAATAAAAACGATAAAAACACTGACGCAGATTTATAAAGAAATAAGATTTTTCTAAGATAGTCGCAATTTGCGCGATCTAAGCAGACTTTCAGAAATTTTTGGTTTGATCAGTATAAAATTAATAAAATTTACTTTCTTAAAACAAAAACACACCCAAAAGGGGTGTATTTTATGAACAATAACTGGGATTTCGTTTGCTAATTGATATGCTGGGTGCGGTACGACTCGCTCGTCACCAATTGTTTAATTGTCTCAAGATGACGTTCCGCTTCTAAACGTCCGGCGATTAAGGGGCCTTGAATATCCTTAAAATCCAGCGAACCATAATCTTCGACTCCCGGACGCAGCAAAACATCGGGTGGATGATCGCGTAAGCGCTGCTGATGTAAATGCCACACCATGACGCGAAATGAGCGCCACATAGAGGTCATCATGCTTGGTAGCTTGGATCTTGGCGTATTGCTGAAAATATTGAACGGCAGTTGAAAGCCCATAACGGCGCTCATTGGATCAATCCAAGGATTGTCTTTTTCCAGGGGTGGATAAACGTCTACGGCAATCACTTTATCCGCGCCAAATTGATAGGCGATGTGCGTCGCCAAGCTGTCGATGATGCCGCCATCCGCCAGTTGCATCCCATTAATTTCTACAGGCGGGAAAACGGCTGGCACGGCGCTGCTGGCTAAGACCGCCGGGATGACCGCACCTTCACTCAAGGCGATTTCGATGCCATTCAAGATGTCCACTGCCATCACGACGGTGGGAATCCGCAAGTCGGCAAAGGTCTTGCCAGCTAGGACGGGGGCCAGTCTCTGCTCAATCACGCGCTGCCGCGCCCGTCCGCTAAAAAGATTCATGCTAAACAAGTTCGTCCCTTGCAGCGTTCCCATATTGGTGACGAGGGTGGAAGGATGAATGCCCGCCGCAAACAGCGTCCCGACAATTGCGCCCATGCTTGTGCCGACGATCAAATCAATCGGAATTTGCTCACGTTCTAGGACTTCCAAGACACCGATATGGGCGATTCCCCGGCTGCCGCCTCCGCCTAATACAAGGGCAATTTTTGGTCGTGTCAAAATAACAGTTCCTCCAACATTCATCAGAGCGGATTTATTCGGTCAAAAGCCGGCGTAAGACTTTACCCACAAACGATTTAGGCAATTCCTGACGGAATTCAACCTCAGATGGTACAGCATAATCATCGAGACGGCGGCGGCAAAGTTCGATCAGTTCATCCGGCGCGATCTTCGTACCTGCGCGTGGGACGACGAAAGCCTTAATTCGCTGCCCGTGTTCGCCGTCTGGAATGCCGACAACGGCGGCCTCCAAGACCTTGTTATGCTCATAAAGCACTTCTTCCACATCTCGCGGATACACGAAATGCCCATTGACAGTGATGGTATCGCGTTTGCGGCTGATAAGCTGGAAGTATCCATCATCATCCATCACGGCGATATCGCCTGTATAAAGCCAGCCATTTTTAATAATCGACTCTGGTTCATCCTCAACGGCTGTCTCCCAATAACGCGCCATCACTTGTGGCCCTTTAACAATGAGTTCGCCGATTTGCCCTGGCGGCAGTTCTTTATCGGTCACAAGATCAACGATACGTGCGTCGGTATTGGCGATGGGGACACCGATAGAGCCGACTTTCCGCACCCCATACAGCGGGTTGGAGTGGGTGACGGGGGAACATTCCGTCAAGCCATAGCCTTCCACGAGGCGACCTCGTGTTAATTTTTCAAATGCCTCTTGAACTTCGATAGGGAGGGGAGCTGCGCCGCTGATGCAGGCTTTAATCGACGATAAGCCATAACTACGGACATGGGGCGCTTGGTTAATCGCAGTATAGATGGCGGGAACACCGGGGAAAATGGTGGGTTTATACTGCTTGATATGCTCAAGCACCTGATTAATCTCAAATACAGGCAGCAGGACAATTGTCGCGCCCATTGCAATCGGTACATTTAATCCTGCCGTCATCCCATAGCTGTGCATCATGGGCAGCACAGCCAAGAAAATCTCTGACCCATAATGCAAATCCGGCACCCAATGGCGTGTTTGCAGCGTATTGGCGACGAGATTGCTGTGCGTTAAGCATACGCCTTTCGGCTCGTCCGTCGTCCCACTAGTAAAGACGATGACCGCTAAATCTTGCGGTGAAACCACGATATTGGGTGTTTGGTCGGAGGCTTCTTCCATTAACTTCGACATCGAATGGCCGAGTTTGCGTGTCGCGGCGACTATTGGATCGTCCATATCGGCTGAGAGAAGTTTGCTATAGGTCTCATCATCAATTTTTTCGCGCATATCGGCGAAAACGACCTCAATTGAAGTCCCACTTTCTTTAAGTGAGTTTGCCAATTGAGCATAAGAGCGCAGTACAACTAGCACTTTGGCATTAGTTTGTTTTATCTGACGGACGACTCCCTCCGCACGGGTATCGGGCGCATCGGGATTCGGCATCACGACCACGCCGCCGATTTTCAAGGTGGCGTAATAAGCAATAATGAGGTTCGGTGTGTTGGGCAGCACAATCATAACGCGATCACCCGGACGCACCCCTAAACCGTGCAGCGCTTGGGCAAATTGATTCACTTTGGCATTAAGCTGGTGATAGGTCAGCGTCGCGCCATAAAAGCTGGTAGCGATATGTTTGGGCAGCCAATCCGCCGCGCCTTCTAAGAATTTATGGAGCGGTTGGCGCGGGATAGGGATGGTGCGCGGGGTATCTTGGCTGTAACTGCTCAACCAAGGACGGTGCTGAAGGATCGAATTTTGGCTGCTTTGGTCGCGCCATGAAGCCTTTTGCAGTGGCTCGGCAAAACGTTCAACTGCGCGATTGACTGCTTCAGCCCGTTCTAACTGCACTTTATGTTTGGCGGAGCCGACATCATAAATCTCCGCGTTGGGAACCATCTTGGCGGCATCATCGAAAACATAGCGCGGGAAATAATTATCGCGCTCACCTGTGATGACCAATGTATCTGTTGTGATATTTCGCAATAAAGGCCAACCTTTCCACTTCCGCATGTTGTTGAACATCATACGCTTCATGACGTGGATTTCCGCATTAAACTTGGGGCGGTAATCCCACCATAGGCGATAAAATGCCGTCGGGATACGAAATGCCCAAAATGCAGCGCGGGGCAGGGGGTATTCGCCAGCGGTGGCAATCAACACGAGTTTTTCTAAGCGTTCAGGGTGCGCGTTGGCATACTCCACACAAATTGACCCACCAAAAGAATGCCCTACCAAAATGAATTTTTCTGGCAGTTTAAGCGTTTCGACGATATTGTGAATATCATCGACCAGCTCAGACATGGTGTACTGCGTATAGGGTGCATCACTTTGCCCATGACCGCGCAAATCTGGCGCAATGACGCGAAATTCGCGGGCAAAATGATTAATCTGATGTTCCCATGTCTCGGCGCATCCGGCGTAGCCATGCACAAACATGATCGTCTGGTCAACAGCTTCAGGCCAGATGTCAATGACGCTGAGATTGGTATTAGCGAGGTTACGGATAGGGACATCAACGCGATAAAGATCAAAATCCAGTTGAATGGCGGTGCGTTTTAAGCCCCGCAGTTTCTTTTTCATGATAATTTTCCTAAAAACCACTTATATTTTAGAGAATGCACAACCTATTTCGATTTAATGAAAATACAACACACATCCTTTATTCACAAATTTCATTAATGCGGTATTTTGGGAAGTAGGATTTGATTTTTACGAATCGTCTAATCCTATGTTAACACCCGCTTGTTATTATAGAGTTATTCCTGTCTCTTGGTAAAACTCAATTGTGGTTAAGGGAAGCGTATTTCGTGAAGCTCAATGTAACGGATCAGATAGAGGCTTTTGAGCAGTTAAAACCGGAATGGAATGAACTTCTCTGGCGCAGTGCTGCGGATACAGTCTTTGGCACATGGGAATGGCAGTCCACTTGGTGGCAGGTGTATCAGCCGGGTCGATTGTGGCTTGTGACTTGTCGGGACGATAATGGACGGTTGCTAGGGATTGCGCCCTGGTCGATTATTGAGACAGAAGAAGGTCGCCTCGTTGCAGCGATTGGCTGTATTGATGTGACGGATTATCTGGATGTCATCGTTGATGCAAGCTGTACGGAGGCGGTTTTGAACTGCTTCGCCGCCTTCCTATATGACCACCGCGCTGATTACGACCAAATCAGCCTTTGTAATATTCCACAAAATTCCCCAACCCTTGCCCAATTCCCTAATTTCCTTAATGAACGCGGCTTCACCACTGAACAGCAGCAAATTGAAGTTTGCCCCGTAATTCAACTGCCGAGCGATTGGGAAGGCTATCTTAATTGTTTGGATAAAAAACAGCGTCATGAACTGCGGCGTAAGCTGCGTCGCGCCGAGGGCGGCGGCGAAGCGATTGCCTGGTATATAGTCAGTGAAGAACATAATCTGAATGATGAGCTAGAAAAATTCTTGAAATTGATGGCTGCCAGCGACCCCAAAAAGGCAATTTTTCTACAAAATGAACAGAATGTGGCGTTTTTCCGCCAAATTATGCCGTTGATTGCCGCTAATAGCTGGTTGCAACTCAGTTTCTTGACGGTGAATGGTGAGCCTGCGGCGGCGTATCTCAACTTTGATTATAAAGGCCGCATTATGGTGTATAACTCCGGTCTTTCACGGGACACACACGATCAATTGAGTGCTGGGATCGTTTTAATTGCCCATAATATCCGCTATGCGATTGAAAGCGGCTATCAAGTTTTCGACTTTTTGCGCGGGAACGAAACCTACAAGTATCATTTAGGTGGGCAGGATACCATTATTTACACCTTGAATGCGTCCAAAAGTCTTGAAGCATAACTATCGTTAGATCAATCAGGTCTCGATGAGGCCTCGTAGAGGTCAAAAAATAAATGGGTGTCCAAAGAATAGCTATTTTAAGTGTACATACCAGTCCGCTTGCGCCATTGGGTGGTAAAAAAACGGGCGGTATGAATGTTTATGTGCGGGAATTCGCGGAGGAATTGGGTCGGCATAATATCGCAGTGGATATATATACCCGTCGTGCCGCGCCTAATTTGCCTGATGTCGATAATTCCATTGGCGAGAATGTCCGTGTGATTCATCTGGCAGCGGGGCCGCTGCAAACGCTTGATCCGAATGATGTTTATCCGTATGTATCCCAATTTGCTGCGGGGGTGATCGCTTTTACAACCCGCCAGCATATCAAATATGACTTAATCTACAGCCATTATTGGCTGAGTGGATGGGTGGCGCATAAGCTGAATGAAGTGTGGAATACGCCGTTTGTGCAGATGTTTCATACGCTGGGTCACATGAAAAATCGGATTGATGCCAAGCAGCCGATTTTGCCGGATATTCGCTTGACGGTAGAAACGCAGGTTGTGCAGTGGGCAGACCGGATTGTTGCGGCGACTCCGGCAGAACAGGCGCAGTTATTATGGCTCTATCGAGCTGACCCACGCAAGATTGTGATTGTGCCGCCGGGTGTAGATTCAAGTCGGTTTCGGCCTATTCCACAGGATGAAGCCAAAGCCCGTTTGAACATTCCGCTAAAGAACAATTTACTGTTGTTCGTGGGGCGGATTGAGCCGCTGAAGGCCGTCGATACGATTCTTGAGGCAATTAACCTGATCCGCCGTGATAATCCGCAGGTGTTGGAACATACGGCATTCGCCATCATCGGCGGCGACCCGGATAATCCAGCCGATAAGGAACTTTCGCGCTTGCGGACATTAAGCGAGTCCTTGAATCTCAGGGATATTGTCGATTTTCTGGGCGCGAAAGATCATAAAATGCTGGCCTATTATTATGCCGCCGCGACTGCCGTCATTATGCCGTCCGATTATGAATCCTTTGGGATGGTTGCACTTGAAGCAATGGCTTCCGGTACGCCCGTGATTGCCTCAGAGGTTGGCGGATTAGCCTATTTGGTGAACGACAAAAAAACGGGGTTTCTAGTGCCAGCCCGCGAACCGGCTGCTTTAGCAAAGGGAATCGTCACGCTTTTGACGGATCCGATCAAACGGGCGCAGTTAGGCCAAAACGCAGCAGAACTGGCCCGTCAGTATGCGTGGTCAAATATTGTCGATCAACTGCTGCCTGTTTTTGAAGACGTGGCAGCGCGGCGTAATGGTGCTGTGGCGTTTAGCCATCACAAGCACTAACCATTTTAGCGTCAGCCACCGTAAGCATTCGGCATATCGGTTACAGCCGTGCTGATGTACGGTTCGCGCTCTTGAATTTCGACCACATCATCCTCAAGCATGATCGTTTGCCCCTTATGGTAGAGGACATTGTTAAAGCCGTCATAGCGATAGCGGCGGTTGACCCAGCCGTAAAGGTTGTGGAAAAAGACCACATTAAACTGGACGGCTTCGTCCTCCGCGATGATTTTTTCTGCGATAATCCAGACAGGTGCGTATTGTTCCAGATGGGGCTTGGCCTTCGCGTCCCGGTCTTTGAGCAGCATTTCTTTTGTTTGCATGAATTGTTTCCCTCGGAGTTTGCTGAACTTGCCTCTATTGTAGCGATCTTGTGACCATTCCAGCAAGCGTAGTTCCACTATCCACAAGTAGCTTGACATCTTCCAGTTGCGCGTTATGCTTATCCGCCATGAATAAAAAGCTCAACTTGCCTAATCGCTGCATCCGTCGTCGCCGTCCCTACACCGGGTTCGGGATGTTTTGGATGCTTGCTGAATAGGGTGTACCCAAATCAGTGACTAAAGCCCCGGACATCTTTTGCCGGGGTTTTTTGTTTTAGTTTCGTTTTGTCTATGGAGGCATCATGGCGCATAAAGGTATCAAAAAAGTTGTACTGGCCTACAGCGGCGGGCTAGATACATCGGTTATCGTTCCGTGGCTGCGAAATAATTACGACGGCTGCGAAGTCGTTTGTTTCTGTGCGGATTTAGGCCAGAAGGAAGAATTAGAAGGACTCGAAGAAAAGGCGATTAAATCCGGCGCGAGCAAACTTTACATCCGCGACCTACGCGAGGAATTTTTGCGCGATTTCGTCTTCCCGACGATGAAAGCCGGGGCAATTTATGAGCGCGAATATCTGCTCGGTACGTCTTTTGCCCGTCCATTGATTGCCAAGCACATGGTCGAAATCGCGGAGATCGAAGGCGCGGATGCTGTCGCGCATGGGGCAACAGGCAAGGGTAACGATCAGGTACGTTTTGATTTGACGGTCATGGCGCTGAATCCGAAATTGAAGATCGTCGCGCCTTGGCGCGAATGGGAAATCCGCAGCCGTGAAGATGCTTTAGCCTATGCGCTGGAATTTAATGTCCCGGTTACGGCAACGGAAAAATCGATTTACAGCCGCGATAAAAACCTCTTTCATCTCAGCCATGAAGGGGGATTGCTGGAAGACCCCTGGAATGAGCCTGATCCTATCATGTATCAACTGACGGCGAATCCCGAAGATGCACCCGACGAACCGCTTTACATCGAAGTCGGTTTTGAGCAGGGCAATCCTGTCTCGCTGGATGGCGAAACACTCGGCTCGGTTGAACTTTTCGAGCGTCTGAACGACATCGCCGGAAAACACGCTATCGGGCGGATTGATATGGTCGAAAATCGCTTGGTTGGGATGAAGAGTCGCGGTGTGTATGAAACGCCAGCCGGAACGGTCATCCATCGTGCTCATCAACTTTTAGAAAGTATCTGTCTTGATAAACACACGATGCACTATAAAGATTTTCTCGCGGTCAAGTATGCGGAACTGGTCTATAACGGGTTGTGGTATACCCGCTTGCGGGAAGGGCTAGATGCGTTTGTCGCTGTGACGCAAGAACAAGTCACCGGCACAGTGCGGCTTAAGCTGTATAAAGGCAATATCATCTGCGCTGGACGCAAAAGCCCATTCAGCTTATACCGCGAAGATTATGCGTCATTTGGAGAGGAAGATGTCTATAACCAGAAAGACGCGGAAGGCTTTATCACCCTATTTGGTCTACCGATGAAAGTGGAAGCGATGCTCGGCATTGATGGGAGTGGGGTGAGCCGTTACCGGAAGCCAGACTACAGCAAATTCAAGCGGGATTGAGGCCAGTTTTATGGGATTATGGGGCGGGCGATTTAGTGGGCCATCAGACGCGGATTTGCGGGCGCTGAACGATAGTCTCAGTTTCGATCAGCGTTTTTATGCACAAGACATCGCGGGCAGCATGGCGTATGCAAAGGCGATTGCTGCGGCAGGTGTTATCTCTGGCGATGATGCGGAAAACATCATTGCTGGATTAGAACAGATTGAAGCCGAGTTCAAAGCGCATACCTTTGCTTTTGCATCAGGTGATGAAGATATTCATAGCGCTGTTGAAAGGCGCTTGATTGAACTCGTTGGAGCGGTTGGCGGAAGGCTGCATACTGGGCGCAGTCGTAACGATCAAGTGGCGACGGATTTTCGGCTGTGGACGAAAAATGCAAATGCGGAAATTGATCATGTACTTCATGCGCTGCAAGCCGCCTTAATCGACCAAGCCGAACAGCATCTCGAAACGGTGATGCCGGGTTACACGCATCTTCAACCCGCCCAGCCGATCACGACAGCTCATTGGTTGATGAGCTTTTTCTGGATGCTGGCGCGAGATCGTGAACGACTTTCTGACGCAAAGCGACGAATTTCCGTTTCGCCTTTAGGGGCGGGTGCGCTTGCTGGAACGCCCCTTGCTATTGATCGGAAAAAACTGGCAGCGGAACTTGGTTTTGATGAAATCAGCCAGAATAGTCTTGATGCCGTCAGTGATCGGGATTTTGTGGCGGAAATGCTGTTCACGTTGTCAATGATTGGTATACATCTCAGCCGCCTCGCCGAGGATGTCATCCTCTATAGCAATCCTAATTTTGGCTATATCACGCTGGATGATCGCTACAGCACCGGATCAAGTTTGATGCCGCAGAAGCGCAACGCCGACCCGATGGAATTGGCGCGGGGCAAGGCTGGACGGCTTATCGGCAATTTAACTGGATTTTTGGCGACACTCAAAGGGCTGCCGAGTACCTATAACAAAGATTTGCAGGAAGACAAAGAAGCGCTGTTTGATTCAGTGGATACACTGACTCTGATTCTGCCAGTGGTCACGGCGATTATCCGCACACTGAAAGTCAACCCTGATAAGATGCGAGCAGCGCTCACCGAGGATATGCTGGCGACAGATTTAGCTGATTATCTTGTGCATAAAGGAATGCCATTTCGCCAAGCGCATCATATTGTGGGGCAGGTCGTGCGGTTAGCAGCGGAAGCGCATGTTAATTTGTCGCAAGTTGAGCTGCCTAAGTTGCGCGAACTTTCTGATTTATTCAGCGAAGATGTCGCGGCGGTATTCGATTTTGACGAGTCGGTGAAAAAGCGTCGTGCCATTGGCGGTACCGCGCCGGATGCGGTACGTGAGCAGATTGCCGAAGCCAAAAAGCGGTTGAAAACTTTGTAGTTGTCGTTTTTGTACAACAAAACACGGGCAAATTCTATGAACTTTTAACACGCCTGACCAAAAATTTGACATGGCACAAAGAGCGCGTTAACCTATCCATTAGATAAGTTAATCAATCTACAGAGATCAACCATGTCTCGCAGTATCGTCGTTATTATCCTTAGCGTACTTGTACTCGTCCTTATTATTAGCGGCGGGTGATTAGGCTTGGGTGACGACAGCGACCAGAAATGAACGCAGGTAGACCCCCAAGCAGGGGGTTTTTTGTTTAAAAGGACACTTCTCATTTTTCTTAGGAGATTACAAGAATGACCGCAGAATGGATTTGGAGAAACGGCGAATTTGTAAAATGGCAGGATGCAAACGTACACGTCACGACTCACGCGCTCCATTACGGATCAAGTGTGTTTGAAGGTATCCGTGCGTATGCCACGCCCGATGGCCCAGTCATTTTCCGCCTAGAGCCGCATACAGCGCGTATGGTGAATGGGTGCAAAGTGGCGCGGATTGATCTGCCTTTTAGCCAGGAAGACCTGAATAACGCGATTGTCGAAACCGTCCGCCGCAATGGACATGAGTCCTGTTATATCCGTCCATTGGTCTTTCGTGGTGCGGGGCCGCTCGGTTTAGAAGGACGTAAAACGCCGACAGAAGTCGTGGTCTTCACGCTGGAATGGGGACGCTATCTTGGCAGCGAGGCGATTGATAATGGCGTAGATGTTCAGATCAGCTCATGGCGCAGAATGGCACCGGATACAGGCGCATCGATGGCGAAGATCGGCGGTCAGTATGTGAACAGCCAATTTATCAGTATGGAAGCACACGATAACGGCTTCGCGGAAGGGATCGCACTCGATTACAGCGGCTATGTTAGCGAAGGCGCGGGCGAAAATATTTTTGTTATTTCTAACGGGGTGATCTATACGCCTGGAAGTTGGTCATCTATTTTGTTGGGTGTCACCCGTGACACGGTGCTGACTTTGGCGCGTGATTTGGGTTATGAAGTTCGCTTTGAACCCATCGCTCGCGAAATGCTATATATGGCGGACGAATTATTTTTCACTGGAACGGCAGCCGAGATTACGCCAGTGCGCTCGGTAGATCGTCTGCAAGTGGGCGAAGGCAAGCCGGGACCAATCACCAAGTCGTTGCAAGCAGAGTTTTTTGGCATTACATCAGGCGAAAAACCAGATCGGCACGGCTGGCTGACTCATGTGCGCCAAGCTGAACCTACTGCTGGCGATTAAGCAAGTTTCTACAAACAAAAACAACTATACCGAGATGAGGAGTTATCGCTAATGTTACTTACGGGTTCTGAAATTATCATGGAATGTCTGCTGCGCGAAGGGGTGAATGTGATCTTTGGGTATCCCGGCGGCGCGATTTTGCCGACATACGATGCGATGACCAAATATCCACAAATTCATCATGTGCTGGTACGGCATGAGCAGGGTGCATCGCATATGGCGGATGGCTATGCACGAGCGACAGGCAGAGTAGGGGTTGCCATCGCCACCAGCGGTCCCGGCGCGACCAACCTCGTTACCGGAATTGCGACAGCAATGATGGACTCTTCACCGATTGTGTGCATTACGGGTCAAGTGCCGCGTGGCTCGATTGGCACGGATGCTTTTCAGGAAACAGATGTGACGGGCGTAACGCTCCCTATTACGAAGCACAATTATCTAGTGAGTGACATTCACGAATTGGCATATACCATCCGTGAAGCCTTCCATATTGCCCGTACAGGTCGCCCCGGCCCCGTGTTGATCGATATTCCCAAAGATGTGCAGCAGGAAAAAATTGAGTTTGTGTATCCAGTAGACCCGATTCGTCTGCCGGGTTACTTACCGCCCCAGACGGCTGACGAGGTGGATGTTGCGGCGGCGGTTGAACTCATCAACAATGCCAAACGTCCCGTCATTCTTGCCGGACACGGCTTGATGCTTTCCGGCGCGACGCAGCTTTTGCTTGAACTTGCTGAGAAAGCGCAAATTCCGGTAGCGCTGACGCTGCTTGGCAAAGGGGCGATGCCAGAAAATCATCCGCTGACACTGGGTATGATGGGGATGCACGGACAAGCCGCTTCTAATCATGCCATTCAAGAGGCAGACCTCCTGATTGCGTTAGGGATGCGGTTCGATGATCGCGTAACGGGCAATTTAAAGACGTATGCGCTCAATGCCAAGAAAATTCATGTGGATATTGACCCATCTGAGATTGGCAAAAATGTGCCTGTTGAAGTCGGTATTGCCGGGGATTTACGCACTGTTGTCGCGCAAATTTTGCCGGGTGTTCAGCAGAATCAACATCCTGATTGGCTGAATCATATCCGCGATTGGCAAGAAGATTCCGATGAACGCGATATTGTCCGCAATTACACTGGGGACAAACTCCTGAGCGCACAAGTGATTAACGACTTGTGGAAATATACGGGTGGCGACGCGATTACGGTTACGGATGTGGGACAGCATCAAATGACCGAAGCGCAGTATTATCCGCATCAACGTCCCGCGACCATGCTGACCAGCGGTGGATTAGGCACAATGGGCTTTGGCTTTCCGGCGGCGATTGGCGCGAAATTCGGCAGACCGGACGAAGAGGTCTGGGCGATTGTGGGCGATGGTGGTTTCCAGATGACCTTGTGCGAAATGGCAACCGCTGTTCAGGAAAACATCAAAGTCAATATTGCCATCATCAATAACGCCTTTTTAGGCATGGTACGCCAATGGCAGGAAATCTTCTACGAAGAACGCTATCAATCGACACCGATGGTCAATCCTGATTTTTGTAAATTAGCGGAAGCCTACGGTATTCCGAGTATGCGGGTGACTTCCCGCGATCAGATGGAAGAATCGGTTAATTTTGCACGCAGTCACAGCGGCCCTGTATTGATCGAATATGTGGTGGCAAAAGAGGAAATGGTCTATCCGATGGTGCCTGCCGGTGCTGACCTAGATAAGATGATCCGCCGCCCAAAGCCGGGAGAGAGTAACTAATCATGAGCGAGAAAGAACCCAATAAACAAACCTTAGTGGCCTTAGTGGAAAATAAACCAGGTGTCCTGAATCGTGTCGTCAGCTTGTTTCGTCGGCGCAATTATAATATGGATAGCCTCACGGTAGGGCGCACTCATAAGCCGCATATCTCCCGCATGACGATTGTGGTCGATGCCAACCGCGCCAATGGGCGGCAGATCGCCACCAACCTCTATAAGCTGATTAACGTCATCGACGTGAAGTTGGTTTCTAATGAGCCTTACGTCAGCCGTGACCTTGCGCTGATTAAAGTACGTACCGACGATGCAGATTCTTATAATGCTGTTGCCGAAATTTGTGAGCGTTCCCAAGCACGAATCGTCGATATGGGGCAAAAATTTGCGATTGTCGAAATCGCCGCCCGTGAGGAACAGGTCGAAGAAGTGATCCGGCAGTTGAGCGAAATCGGTATCGTCGAATTGGTGCGGACAGGTGTGGTGGCGATGGGACGCGGCACACGCATCATGGATACCGATTATGAACCGCCTGTGTTCAGCAGCAATGGCCTTAATGGTCAGCGCTTCGGGGTTTAGAATAAACCACCAAGAGCTCCAAGAAATGTAAAATCAAAGTAGGGGCTTGATATAGCAATCTCCTACAAACGTAATCATATTATTTGCTACAGCTAATGGCTAACAGCTAAAAGCTATAACCAAGAGGATAAGTCTTTCATGGCTAAGTTATTCTACGATCAAGATGCTGACCTATCGCTATTGAATGGCAAGACGATTGCCGTCATCGGCTATGGCAGCCAGGGACACGCCCATGCGCTCAACGCCAAAGAAAGCGGCATCAATGTCGTGATTGGTTTGCATGAAGGCAGCAAGAGCAAATCCAAAGCGGAAGCCGATGGGTTGCAGGTGCTTTCCGTTGCAGACGCGACTAAAGCCGCAGACGTGGTCATGATTCTGACACCGGACACGACACAAGCCGAGATTTACGATCAGCATGTTGGCCCTAACCTTAAGCCGGGTTCGATGTTGATGTTCGCGCACGGCTTCAACATTCACTTTGGGCAGATTAAGCCGCCTGCGAGTGTAGACGTGACGATGGTCGCACCGAAAGCGCCGGGACATCGCGTCCGCGAGGTCTTTAAAGAAGGCGCAGGCGTTCCCGGTTTGCTGGCGGTAGCGCAGGATGCAACAGGGAACGCCCACGCACTTGGGTTGGCGTATGCACGAGCAATTGGCTGCACCCGCGCTGGTGTCATCGAAACGACCTTCAAGGAAGAAACCGAAACCGATCTCTTTGGCGAACAGGTTGTCTTGTGCGGCGGTGTAACTGCCCTCATCCGTGCCAGCTTTGAAACGCTGGTGAAGGCGGGCTATCAGCCGGAAATCGCTTATTTTGAATGTATGCACGAACTCAAGCTGATCGTCGATCTGCTTTATCAAGGCGGCCTCAGCTATATGTGGTACAGCGTGAGCGATACAGCCGAATATGGCGGCTACACCGTTGGTGACAGCTTTGAAAACTTGGTTAAAGAAGAGATGGATGGCGTTCTCCACCGCATCCAAGACGGCACCTTTGCTAAGGAATGGATTGCTGAAAATAAAAATGGTCGCCCGAACTTCAAGCCGCGCCGTCAGCAGGAACATGATCTGCTGCTGGAAAAAGTCGGGACGGATTTGCGCGATATGATGCCGTTCCTCCATGCCAAAAAGGTCAAGCAGGAGTAGTGCTAGGGATGAATGTCCGTGTGCTAAATGAAGGCGATGCAGGGGATTATCAACGACTGCGACTGCGTGCCTTAAAAGATCATCCTGAAGCATTTGGTTCGTCTGATGAGGAAGAGTTGAATACGCCTATGAAGCGTATTGCCGAAAATCTCAAAAATGGTCTGCCGGAAAGCGCAACATTCGGCGCTTTTATCGACGATGAACTGATGGGCATTGTGGCTTTTCAGCGTCATGTTCGGAAAAAAGTCAGCCATCGGGCGATTATTACCTCAATGTATGTGCTGCCGGAAGCGCGAAGCAAAGGCACGGGGCGGGCGCTGATGAACGCTGCGATTAGTCATGGCAAGTCGCGTCCGGGCGTGGAAGATGTAATTTTGGCGGTGACGGTGGGGAATGATAGGGCGCGGGCGCTGTATGCCAGCTTAGGATTTGTCTCTTACAGCATTGACCCGCGCTACATTAAATGGGATGGACAGTACTTCGACATCGAATGGATGATTTTATCGTTGGTGTAGGGGCATGAACGCTCATGACCACATCATACAGGAGCAAACGGGTATGGATGACGCTGGGGTAGGCGTAGGGAAGGGGGTGGTTCTATGGCTGAAGATGGCCTTAGTGACCTTCAAACTTTTCGCCTGATTAATCACAAGCTAAAAAGGATCACCTCCTATGACTGATAAAGTACGTACCTACGACGAAAATACCGTCCTGATTTTCGATACGACCCTGCGCGATGGCGAACAAAGCCCCGGCGCGACTCTTTCCAGCGCGGAAAAGCTGGAAATCGCCCGTCAGCTTTCCATGTTGGGTGTGGATATTATCGAGGCGGGTTTCCCGGCGGCATCACCTGATGATCTCGCCGCTGTGCAGCGCATATCCCGCGAAGTTGGTACGCCCGATGGCCCCGTAATCTGCGGTTTGTCGCGTGCGGTTGAGAAAGACATCCTCGTCTGCTGGGAAGGCGTGAAAGACGCTGCCAAACCGCGCATCCATACCTTCCTCGGCACATCCGACTATCATCTCAATTACATTACCAAGACAACTCGTGCTGAAGC
>DAOTTO010000184.1:0-2725 GCA_034437895.1 Anaerolineae bacterium
TAATGACTTAACGATTTAATGATTGGCTTGTGCGAATTCGCCGCCGATGAGATGACCGAGCGCGTCAATTGTCATCTTATCGGGGTCGGATACTTCAACCACCTGCCCGGCATAGAACACGAGAATGCGGTCACTATAAGCGACAAGTTCATCCAATTCCGCCGACGAAAACACAATCGCGGTGCTGCCTTCCCGCCGACCAAGTAGCTGCGCCCATATCCAATAGGCCGAGTCCACATCCAGTCCGCGTGTCGGCTGTTCCAACACCATCACGACGGGCTGCGATGGCATCAGCCCCATTAAGACGCGCTGCTGATTGCCGCCGGAAAGCTGCTGAATTTCGTCAGTCGTCTTGCCGCGCACGTTGTAATGCTGGATTTTCGCGCCTGTGCGTTCCTGCGCGTGTTCCCAATCAATCATCACGCTGGACTTATCCACCAGCGCGAAATGCTCCGTCAGCGTCAGGCCAGCGATCAGCCCTTCTTCCAGCCGACCCGCCGCGCTAAAGGCCACGCCCCCCGCCATAAATTGGCGATAGGCTTTACCCGTCATATTTTGTCCGCCAATCGTAATTTTGCCGCGTGTCGGTTTGATTAACCCTGCCAGCGCTCGCAGCAGCAGTTCTTGTCCGCTGCCATCCAACCCCGCGAGGCCGATCACTTCTCCGGCGCGGATATTGAGCGTGAGGTGATTGACCGTCAGGCGTTTATCGCGTAATTCAAGGTCATCCAATGCGACGACGACCTCACCCAGCGCCACTTGATCACGAGTCTGCGGCGGGAGTTCCTGCCCGAACATCAGCCTGACGATCTCGCCCGTCGTAGCAGGCATTTGCAGATCACCAACCAATTTTCCCATCCGCAGCACGACGACTTCATCACACAGCGCGATCACATCTTCTAGTTTGTGAGAAACGAGCAGCACCGTCATGCCGTCATCGCGCACGAGCGCTCGCAGTGCATCGAAAAGCGCGGTTTTCTGCTCGGCGGAAATGCCCGTAGTCGGCTCGTCGAGAATCAGTGCTTTTACGCCCAACGTCAGCAGGCGCACAATCTCCAACTGCTGACGTTGGGCGATGCTCAACTGCGCGATGGGCGTATCAGGATGCAGATTGAATCCAAAACGGCGGCTAATCGCTTCCAATTGCTTCCGCGCTTCGTTCCGTTTGAGGGGCAGACCAAATGTAAAATTTTCCAGCACCGTAAACGCAGGCACGTCGAGCGGGTCTTGCTGCAACATGCCGATTCCGTGCGAGATCGCCGCGATGGGGCCGCGATAGTTGGCGGGTTTGCTGTCGATGAGGATGTCGCCGCTGTCGGCAGGCTGATAGCCGGAGAGGATTTTCATCAGCGTGGATTTACCCGCGCCGTTTTCGCCTAACACGCCGACGATGCGTCCGGCAGCGAAAGTGATGTTAATGTCGTTGTTGGCAAGGACACCGGGGAAGCGTTTGGTGATGTGGCGGAGTTCGATATTCATAGCGGTTAGCTTTTAGCTTTCAGCGATTAGCTTTTATGATGTCCTCATCCCCCGACCCCTTCTCCATTGCATGGCGAAGGGGAGAAAAACAGTTCAGGATGGTTCTTTAAGTCCCCTCTCTACGAAGTGGGGAGGGGATTTAGGGGTGGGGATAGAACGAAAACCCTATCCGAAATTCAGGTTAAATATGTCGATTGTAGGGACACGATACATCGTGTCCGCTGCCAAAATTAAACCGAACATCATATATGATGTCCCTACAAGTATTTGCGGGCGCGTCCTTTAAACCTCACGCCGTTCCAAACGATAAGCCTAACGCATTCAGCCAGCGCCGATACGCAATCGCCGTTTTATCCGAGCGCAGATGCAGTTCCGCCTGCAAATCCAGCGGCAGTAGTTCCGGACGCTGCGACTGCACAATCGGGATGTCCTGCGCGATGATCGTATCCTGATACCCGCTGACTTCCGAATCCGGCATGTCGCTGGCGTAATTCATGCACACCCACATCCACCCGATTGAATGGAGATGATCGACAGGCGCGACGGTGAAAAAGATAGCGAAACTAGGGCCTTCGGACGCTTTGGTAAAATAGGCCGTCAGCGGACGATGGACTTTATACGTGTAGGTCACTTCCTTGCCGATACCCGTGCCGTCGGGGTTGGGCTGCCACACGCGGATATTGTCAGCGATTACGCCGCGCTCATCCGTCGTGACTTCATAATCGGCGATTTCGGTATGCCCCGGATCGCCCAAGTAGCCCTCATGCACAAAAGGAAAATGCGCCACGTCGAGGAAATTTTCGATGGCGCGGGGGCCGCTGGCGAGGAGCGTATACGGGCCGCACGCCACTTTACGGAATTCTGCGTCGTCCCATTCATCAAACGGGGGGAGGTCGTGGGCAGGTTCGCCGGGGCAGACCCAGATCATGCCGTAGCCTTCGCGGACGTGATAGGACTGGACTTTGGCCTTAGCAGGCGGTGTTTGATCGGGATGCGCCGGAATTTTGACGCACTGCCCATCGGCGTTATAAGTCCAGCCGTGATAGGGGCAGACCAGCGTCTCGCCGTCGATTCTGCCGAGCGAAAGCCGAGTCCCACGATGCAGGCATAAATCCTGCCACGCCATCAGCTTACCGCCGCTGCGCCAGATCACGATGTCTTCACCGAGCAACCGCGCAGGCAGCATCCCGCCTTCGGGCAAATCTTTTGCCCACGCCATCACATGCCAATCATTTTTGAGTACGGG
>DAOTTO010000185.1:0-7956 GCA_034437895.1 Anaerolineae bacterium
CATCTTGCAAGTGCTTACCACTAATCGCTTGTCCAATCTCCTGCTAAAAGTTCGGCTTGTTGGATTACTGTGTCGGTTGCGACTTCTTGTAGGTCAGAAAAATCCTTTACTCCCCTTCAAACTCGTGATACTTAAATTTGAGCGTCCGACTGTTCTCATAGATGGTGCGGACTGTAGAGTCATCAAATCCTGATGAGCGCTCAGCACTGATTTCGAGCGTGATTTCTACATCGGTTCCTGTCATGCTGGTGAGGCGCTGGATAATTTCCTCCACAATTGTTGCCATTTCTTTGTTGACGCGTTGCGGATCAATCGAAACTGTCCCGTGATAGCGTGTTGTCAGTTTCGGCTTGGATGGTGCAGGTGGCGTGACAGTTGGTGATCCGAGTCGTTCAGAGGAGGGAATAGTTGGTGGCTGGATGGTTTGCTGATTTTGGCTATCAATCTGTTCTTGAGCAATCTCTGGACGTACCAGTACCGAGTTGTCGTCGAAATAAATACTCGATGTTGGCTGACCGAAAGCCAGTCCTTTATAAGTCCCATCTAAGCCCACTATGGTCGCATAGCCGAAAGGCGCATCCGGACGCGAAACACCATCCCTCACTGCTTCTAACAATACTTCCTCATTGTAAAGGCGCGGCAGGTAGCAGTAGCGGGCGAGATACTCCCAGAGCTGCTTGAGTCCCAAATGCGGCTGGTCGCGCCACAGATAATGGTCAAGCTCAATGCGTAAATTATCCGGCGACCAGCGCGGAATGAGCATTTCGCTCTGACGCAGCTTCCGGGCAGCACGATCATAGAAGCTGTCCTGCCCCGCGATGCGATGTGCCTGATATTCAATCGGTCCTGTTGGTTCAGGCTGAACCGGGACAATCAGCCAGCTATAGGTTTCTTGCAAGCGAAGGAGAAGGGTCTCCTCAGTGCGTTTGCAATTTGCCTCCACTTGCTTACGCTGCTGCGCGTCGAGATTAAGCGGTTCGGCTTCATCTTTAATCGACTTCCATGCCAGATACTCACGCTGCGCCTTCTCCCATGCTTCAGCATCATTGGCATCCGGGGCAATGAACACCAGCATATTACGATAGAGACGCGGCGCATTTCCGCGATTCTCAAGGATTTCCTGCGCGGCACGCTGCGCTTCTGAACCACCATTGCCTTTTTTATGACCATAGGTCGGGTCAAGGACGACAACTCGTGTGCGCCATTCGTCTACCACATCACCGGAGCTTTGAGGCGCGATATGTGCGGCGGTAAAATCCTCACGGCGATATTTCACAGCACGTAAACGATCAATTGCCTCTTGGTAGACCAAATCGGGATGGATGTTCTGAGCGCGATCTTGCGCGATACGGTTCACTGTCGGGCGGGTGTCATACCAGTAGCGACTGCCATCAGTGTAGAGATAGGTCAATTGATTGCTCATACGCCGCAGGGCATCGTTGAATGCAGCTAATTGTTCGCCAGGCTGCACCGTTGCCAGACGGATGCGAACTTCTTCTACGCCGCGCACTGCTTGACCGGCAACCGATGGTGCGCTGCCCACAAATATCGAGCGGGCAACCCGACGACTGGCAGTGTACTGTCCCAGAGTTGGGATACTCTTGTCAAGTTGATAGGGCTTTGAGTCTTCGCCATCAATATCCGCATCGACAATTGCAGGCCAGTTCTCTGGCAAATAGCGCAGCATCTCATTACGGACAGTGGCTGCCCACAACGGGATTGAACTCGGCATAATCATCAAGGATTGGTCGTTATCCTGCCAAAGCCGATGGATCACCGTCGCCATGAAACGCAGCACGCCACGTGTGCGCTGGAAACGATCCAGCGTTGACCAGTCCTCGTATAATCGCGCAAAGAGTTCGGGATGGATGGGATATGCTTCCTTCATCCGGCGCATATAATCGCCCTCAGTGACACCGGATGGGAATTCACTGCTATTGCCTGCATACATCTCGCGGAAAGCAGACAACACCGCATCACGGGCGGCATAATCCATCTCCGATGAGAACAGACGACGGCGCACAATCTCGAAGCTCTCGGTTGCCGTGACGGGCTTCCAGACCGACTCGATACGCCCGATAGTTTTGGCGAGGATATTCAGCGAGGCTTTACCGCCCTCGCCGCCGATTTCGATGTCGCTCTCCGGGATAGATACCAACAGCATCGAATCGCTGGAACGTTTGACCGCTTCAGTAAGCGACTGAACGAAAGTCATTACAGCATCGAATGTGCCTGCTGGCAACCGATCCGGGGCATTGTAGAGATTCCGCGCAAAGGCGACTAACTCATCAATGATGAGGAGTGCCGGGCCAAATTTCTCAAAGAGTTCAAGGAGGGTATCTGAACCCGGACTAACCCCCGCGAGATCAGCCTTCTCAACCAGGCGATAGCCCTCAATGCCGCCAATTTGATAGGCAATGTCCCCCCAAAGGGTGTTGGTCGTCGCATCTTTATAGCGGCGCGGTTCGGTAGCACTAAACGCCGTGCCGACAATCACGGCTTTGCGCGCTTCTATGCGGTCATCAATATCGCCCACCCGCTTGATGATATTCTCACCACCCGGTATCTCGCTGAAACCAATTTGTCCGCCGAGCAGGTGATAGAGCGCCAGCATACTGTGGGTCTTACCGCCGCCAAAGCTGGTCTGAAGCTGGACGACGGGATCGCCGCCCTGCCCTGTTAGACGCTTGACACCAGTCACCAGCAGGTCAAGCAAGCCCTCGGTGAGGTAAGTGCGGCGAAAGAACTCTTTTGGATCGCCGTATTCGGGGTCAGCTTTACCCTGCACCACCTGAGCGAGATCAGCAGCGAACTCTGCCTGAATGTAGCGTCCACTCGCAACATCAGGATGCGGTTTGACCACCAACCGCCAGGGACGCAGACCGGGCGTAGTGGTGGTCGTCGCTTCATCAAGCGAACCCGTCTTTTTCTTCGCCTGTTTCTGCTCCACCTCAAAACGCAGCCGCAATAACTCCTGGGCAATACCAGCACAGATGGCGGCACTGGTGGGATCACCGACAGCTTCTAACAGACGGCGGGCAATATCGGCTGCTTCGTATGCCTGATCGTTGCTGAATGGATTTTGGTGCGCCCATTCGTTGCGAATATCCGTTAAGATGTTGGCGTAGCCACGCTCTGATTTACCCAGTTTGAGTTTGAACACCTGCTCCCAACGGCGGTTCATGGCATTCAGGCAGCCCTGCGTGTCGATTTCGGCAACCGCATCTTTGACGTTGGTGCTGGTGATACCGCCATAGCTGTTGTTGGCAATCGCATTGTTCAGTTCAGCCAATACCATACCGCCATAAGCGGCTGCATATTCGCGCACTACAAAGGGGGCGAGACCCTCTTTCAGCGCGTCCATCACCTCGCTGACGCGATCACGGTTACTTTTTGCCATAACATGTATCCTCTCTTTGCTTTATTTCGGCTGTTGAACGTGCTCAGTCCGGCGATAAACAACGGCTTTTTCCGGGTCGCCCCAGATGTTGACTTCCATAATCCCTGAGTCTTTATCCTGTTCATAACCCGCTTTTTTAGCTGCGGAACTCAACGTATTGCCAATACTCTGGTGAGCAAGGTTGAACAGGTAGTCATCGCCGCGATCATCCAGAATGGTCTTGAGTAGGCTGGCATAAGCACCCTGATGCTTCTGGCAGGCACGGCGTAAAAAGGCGTAATTCGTGAAGTAGCCGTCCTTTGCCGAAAGTTGCCACATCAACTGCTCGGCATTTTCAAAAATCACATCCAGATGGGGTTTGTACTCTGCCATCGGTTATTCCTCACCAAACAAATTCATCTGCTGGGTTGCCTGCCCTGACTCGGCAGCTTCGCGCAGACGGGCGGTTTCCTCGCCGATGCCTGCCCAGCTAATCACTAGCGCATTGTAATCGCGGGCGTGATCTGCCCAACCTTTACGCTCACAAATACTGTACAGCCGATAGGCGAGATTACGCGCTTCGGCTGCCATATCCGATGGCATTTTGGTCATCAACAGGGCGGAACCCGTTTCACCATGACTGTTCAGCCGTTCAATCAGATGATGGGTCGCTTCCCACACCGTAGGACGGCGGTCTTCCTGCGGATTCCACATTTTCCCCCTCACCCCCTGCCCCTCTCCCACGCTGGGGAGAGGGGAGTTTGACGGGTCGTATTCCGACCAATGCAACAGCTTGACCTTGCCGCGCCCGGCAACGACGATATTAGCGGCTTTCACCCCGGCGACGCTGGTATTCTTCGCCCGCGCCAGCACATCCGCCTGACCGAACTCACCTTCATTGAAACCAAACTGCTCGAACCACGACACGGCGAAGCGCGTATCACCGTCAATATCGCCGTCCTGCTCGGCGAGATAGGCATCCAATTCCTGATTAATCAGCCCCAGTGCAGCGCGAACACTCATGGGCGAACCATCGGCTTCCAACACTTTGCTGTAGCGGCTGTAAATCGCCATGCCGGGGCCAATGCTGGCTTGCGCGAGGTCAACCGGAGCGATGTTGCCGGATTGCATATTCTTGAGCGCGGCGGGGAGTTCTCGGCGCAGTGAATCGACAAAAGCGCGGCGCGAGGTGGTGGGCGCATCTTCTGAACGCGGACGACACACCAGAACAATGGATGATGCGAGGGCGTTTGCACCGATGTTATTCATCCGCCCTGAACCTTCAGTTCGTATCGGCCAGGTACCCGCAATTTGAAAACCTGATATGACCAGACTGTTCAGAACGGTTTCCCATCCGGTAGAAGAAACTTCTATGGCTTCGTCAGCGTCATCATCAGCTATATCATTTGCTTCTTGTTGTTTATAGGCGTAATAGACGGTGGTTGGATAATCTACGCGCTGGATGGTACGAAGGCGCATAAAAACATCCTGTAGCCCATCCTCAAAGAACTTTCGCGCTTTATCGTAACTGCCATCAAAACGGTAACGATTTGCAATGAGTTCAGTTGCCTTTGGAACCAGCATAGTCCCGAATATATCAGGATATACTTCACGCAGGGCGCGACGCATCCAGACATAGAAGAAATCTGATAAATCGGCATAGCCAATGTTGTCGCAGTTATGCACACACCCGGCAACGGTCACATAAGAGTGATCTTCCGTCTCTAAGTTATAAACTTCCCCGTCATAGTCCATTGTTTCGACTTCACGGATGGGCAGCAAATAGCCATCTTGCCATTCATGCCCATGAGTACGAAAGCGTTTAGTTTTAAGCGGCTCTCGTTTCGGATCACCCACGATTGCTGCCAGTGTCAGTAACGATGTGCCTGAAACATGCAGCGAATATTGCAGCCCACTTGCAATGACGGGTTTTCCATTCACGATAGTCGGTTTAACCGTGTGGGAATGAAACGCGGCAATTACACCGAGTTTTTGGAGTAAAAGCCGAAGTTGCCCGATCAAATAAGGCGAATTGGAAACCGCCTGATAACTGGCGTTGCTGCGTGAACCATCCCCTGCCCAGTAGCCGTAAATGAGCGCTTTCAAGTGTTCTTCTGGAAGTTGCCAAACGAAATCCGGGAATTTTTTGTACCCATTGTCGGTATAACACCAGGCGCGTAGCAGTTCGGCAATTGGTTTAGAATAGAAATTCAATCGGATGGACTGGTTATTTTGAGGGCGGTTATCGGTGGTTTTTTTCGCCACAATCCCGAAACAGTCGCGCATCAAATCCTTCACATCTTCATGTAAATCTTGTTCATCGGCATGGAAGGTGAATTGCACCGTGCCACCATCAGATTCGACCTGTGCGTAACCTTCAGCCACAAAATACCCGATCAAGCGACATAAATTCGCTTTCAATTCAATTTCAGCATTGATTTGATATTGACGGGGTAATGCGGGATTGTCCGCTCGATAAGCCAATGAGCGTGTCGTCGCTTTTTGATAATGCAGCATTCCGTCTTGTACGGTATAGCCATCAGCCGAGAGATAATCCAAAACAGGAATCGGTTCAGGCATGGCAGCAGGCTGATTTTGTACTATCGGCATAAAAATTAGATCATTTTTTTGGATCTGTTCAGCCGGGATCCAATCAAGTTGGTAGGTATGCGCGACATCCGAGGCGCATTTACCCTTATTTTGTTTTTTCCAAGCACATTCGGCATAACAATAATCGGCATATCCCACCCGGCATTCCTGCGTTTGAACCCCATAAATCGGATGCTCTCCCGTAATCAGCAGCCGTTGGTGACTATGCGCGACTTTTAGGCTGTAGATTTTACCTTGATGCCTGTGCTGATAAGTGCGCGTCACCGGGGCAAATCGACCCTGATGCGTCAATACCAGATCGCCTGTTTGAATACATTCGATAGGTTTCAGACCTTCTGGTGTGTAGATCAGTGTGTCGGGGGCAAGACAGTAAGGCGGGTCAGTGGAGATAATCCGATTTGTTTCATACTTTATTTCTCCGGCGTTAACTTGATTGGATTTACCAGTATTATTTGATGGAAGTCGTTCAATAACCTTCCAAATCCACTCGATGTTGTTGCCCCAACTTCCGCCAGAATCGCTAAAAAGGTTTCCTTCCGCATAATCCCAAATCATAGGAATAGCTTGCCGTCCGAAAGTATTTCGGATGTTGTCACGGCTCACATCCCAACTGGCAATTGACGATAATCTATCTGCTTGTCTATCAACCGCAAACGCCAGATACACACTGACCGCCTCAGCATACGCCAGCGCACCGCGTCCACCATCTCGCAGGGGAACACCATCATCTGGCAGACCCGCCGCAAGTGCATCCTGATAGGCTTGCTCCCGCGCTTCGGCTACTAGATCGCTGAACGTGGTCAGCGCGACGAGTTGGCGAGGGGTGAATAGCTTATAGTGTTCATCCATCCCGTATACCTGAACGCGGAAACTGAGCGCTTTTTCAGGAAGCGATGTGCGCGGCGCGCTATCAGGAATAGGAACATCAGCAATTTGCGCCTGATACTCAGTGGGTGAATAGTAGCTACGTCCGCTTTGCCCCTCGGTGACAATAGCCATCATATGCGCGCCCATGCGCCCGGCTTTACCCTCGTCGCGGATGTACTCGAACGGCATCGGTTCGCCCGTGACCAGATCGCGCCCGCCCCGTCGATTGACCGTGCCTTCATCCTTCGTTAGCGGTGTATCCCCGTCCTGCTCGTGGCGCACGACGTAGCGGATGCGATGGGTCGCTGTGCCGTCGGTGAGGGCTTCGACGATGGGTTCGACCCACGCCATGCGTCCCTTCTTCTTGCTCAAAATGAAGGAGCGCACCAGCGGCACCTGCACATTGACTGCCGGGTTCGGGCTTTTCACGGTGCGCGCCCAAATCCACGCGATCACCGTTTCGCCGTTGTGGGTCGGGTAAAAATGCCCGATCTTCTCCCACGCTTTTTCACGCATCCATGCACCATAGTAGCGCACATCGGCGGCGAGTCCGGCGGCACCACGATAGAGGGTGTCCGTAGAGGCATGATATATCATGCCCTTACCTGTGTCCCCACCGCCGAACATGGCGGTGCGAGCATCGGGATTAATCGGTGGCATATTGGCAAAACGCGGCGGAATCTCGATCTGCGCCTTGTTGATCATCACCGCGACGGGGTTCAGGTCGCTGGCGTGCGCCTCCAAGCCGAGCCGCTGTGCCTCCAGCGGGATACTGCCACCCCCGGCGAACGGGTCAAGCAACGGCGGCGGGTTGCCTTCGGTGGCGATCATGATCAGTTCGCGCGCGGTCGTGAGGATGGCTTCATCGGTGGTTGCCTCCCACGTCACGAGCCGCTCGATGAAGTCGAACAGGCGCATCCGGGGGGTGTCGTCGAGGGTGGCGTTCGGACCTTTCGGCAGCCCCTTGCACGCCTCGACAAACGCGGGCAGCGCGCCGGGGTCGTCGGGGTCATCGACCAGTGAGGTGAAGATCACCGCGCGGGCGGCGGCGAGGGGTCGGCGCGCCCACCACAAATGCAGCGTCGAGGGGTGTCCGTGCC
>DAOTTO010000186.1:0-1739 GCA_034437895.1 Anaerolineae bacterium
TATCTGGTCATGCGCTTTTTGCGCGGCGGCAGCCTGCATGATGCACTCAAGAATGGCGCGTTTGCCTTAGAAGCAACGACGCTCGTTATGGATCAAATTTGTGCGGCGCTGTCGGTGGCACATCGCAGTAACGTCATCCACCGCGACCTTAAACCCGGCAATATCCTCTTAGATGAAGACGGCAATGCGTATCTGGCAGATTTCGGCATCGCCAAAGATGTCGGCAGCAGCGACGGCGTGACGGAAGTCGATGTCATCGTTGGTTCACCGCAATATCTTTCGCCGGAGCAAGCCCGCAGCGAACAGGTTACGCCGCGCACCGATATTTACAGCATGGGTGTCGTGCTTTATGAGATACTTATGGGCGAACATCCTTTCCCAAACCTTAACACAGTAGAATTGTTATTCAAGCATCTTAGCGATCCGCTGCCGGAAATCACAACGCTCACCGATGATTTAAACGCCAGAATCAATCAAGTCATCCAAAAAGCCACAGCCAAGAATCCGGCACACCATTATGCTGATGCGCTGGAATTCGCCGCCGCGTTCCGTGAAGCCGCACGTATTCGTCAGAGCGAAAGCATGGTCGAAACACTCACGCTGCGCGAACAAGAAATCCTCAACCTCATTATCGAAGGCCGTTCCAACAAAGAAATCGCCCAAACGTTGTTCATCACTATCACGACGGTGAAATGGTATGTTAACCAGATTTATCGCAAGCTCGGTGTCCGCAGCCGTGTTCAGGCGATTGTGCGGGCGCGGGAACTCAACCTCATTACGTACGGCGGCACCCTTAATGGCAATTCTGTGCCTATCCCGACTGAAGATTTTTACCCTGAGAATCCGTATAAAGGGCTAAGAGCCTTTCAATCTGCCGATTATCAGGATTTCTTTGGGCGCGAGAAATTGGTCGAGAAATTGATTAAGCGGATGGGGGATGTTGGGACATCCGGCGTGGGGACGACCCGCCTATTACCCGAAATTGACAATGGGCGTTTCCTCGCCGTTGTCGGCCCCAGCGGCAGCGGTAAATCCAGCCTTGTGAAAGCGGGATTAATTCCGGCCTTGTGGCGCGGCGCTGTCCCCGGTTCAGAAAAATTGTTCATCGTCGAGATGCTGCCCGGCGCACATCCGCTGGATGAACTCGAAATCGCGCTGACGCGAGTGGCGGCGAATCAAGCCGGGAACATGCACGAGCAGTTGGCGCGAGATGAACGCGGTTTAGTGCGGATCGCGGGTCTGATTTTGCCGAATGATGAAAGCGAATTGGTGCTGGTGATTGACCAGTTTGAAGAGGTCTTTACGCTGCTGGAAGACGAGGCTGCCCGCATCCACTTTTTACATTTGCTTCATGCTGCCGTCACCGAACCGCGCAGTCGGGTGCGGGTGATTATCACCCTCCGCGCCGATTTTTATGATCGTCCGCTGCATTATGTCGAATTTGGCGAACTGCTGCGGACTCACATGGAAACGATTTTGCCGTTTACGGCGGAAGGCCTAGAACGCGCCATCCTCAAGCCTGCCGAGCGCGTGGGGGTGCGCTTCGAGGAAGGCTTAATCGCCAAAATCGTCGCCGAGATCAATTATCAGCCTGGCGCACTGCCGCTGCTGCAATATGCGCTGACGGAACTTTTCGAGCAGCGCAAAGGCCGTTTCCTCACGCATGAAGCCTATCAAGCCATCGGTGGCACGATTGGGGCATTGGCGAAACGCGCCGAGGAACTATATCTCGGTCTGGA
>DAOTTO010000187.1:0-5905 GCA_034437895.1 Anaerolineae bacterium
CCCCCCGGCTCCCTCTCCAATACTTGGAGAGGGGGAGAAAAACGCATCTTGAAGTCCCCTCTCCATGCAATGGGGAGGGGATTTAGGGGTGGGGTAAATGCGTGAGCGAAAGTCCTATATTGAAATAAATCCCCAGACGAGTACACCGTCACCAACACGATTTCGCACATCGATGAAGAAATCGTCCTGCTGACTATTGACGGCGAAACGCTGGAAACTACCGCCGAGCATCGTTTCTATACGATTTCCGGCGAATGGGTAGATACCTGCGCCCCGGCGACCTAATCCGTAAGCTCGACGGCGGCTACGGCGAAGTCGAGGGGATGCGAAAGCATAGCAAAAAAGTAGAGCGCACCTGTTTAGGTTAGTTCGGTGGGACGTACTTTTAAGCCAACCCGCCGCCATCAACAGTGATAGCCTGTCCGGTGATGAAAGCCGCCGCGTCCGAGCAGAGGAATAACACCAGATGCGCCACATCGTCCGGCGAACCGAGTCGGTTTTGAGCATTCGGAGTCGAAATTGGGGAATCGTCATTTGCGATATTGCCGGGACAAACCGCGTTCACACGGATATTGGCGGCAGCAAGTTCCCGTGCAGATTGGCGCGTCAGACCGAGCAAGCCGCTTTTGCTGGCGACGTAGCCCGCACTGCCTTCGGCTAAAGTAACGTTTTGCGCGGCGATATTTATAATCACGCCGCCGCCTTCATCCGCCATCACGCGCCCAATCAACTGCGTGCAGAAAAAAGCACCTGTCAGGTTGACTTCCAGGTGCCGCCGCCAGTCCCATTCATCAATTTTGGCGAAGTCGCCTGCTTTATACACGCCTGCTGCGTTCACGAAAATATGAATGTGTCCGAACTCATCACGAGCTTTTTCAATCAAAGCAGAGACCTGAAACCGATTGCCGACATCGCCTTGTATGCCAATGGCACGTCCGCCACCGTTGATGATTTCGTCCGCAACAGTCTCCGCCCGATCAGGATTTAAGTCGTTGACCGCCACCGCTGCGCCGCTGCGGGCTAAAGCGTGGGCAATCGCTTTGCCTACGCCTGCACCTGCGCCTGTTACGATGGCGGATTTCCCACTGAGGTCTACGTTGAAATTCAAGCCGGAATTCAAACCGAAGCTGGGCACAAATTCATCAGCCAGTCCGACATGAATTGTTCTGCGCCACTGTGAAACGCCAGCATATCGCCGCGATTCTCCAGTAAACGACGGTTGGCGTGTTGCGCGACATAAAAGGATGCACCATAGGCATAAGCGGCGTTGTGGGCTTTACTAGCATCACGGGCATAAATGCGCGGGTCTTTCCAATCGTCTGCGCCAAGAATGATCTGAATGCACGTATCGAGCGCAAGAATCGTTTTCTCGTCAAGCATATTGCCTGCCAAAATGACCCCGCGTGGACGCTGCAACCGGGCAAATAGGCCATAGCTGCTGCCGAGCATTAGGGTGCCTTCGCTTTGTGCCAAAATTACAACGGTACTTGTGTCAATTTTGGGTTGATCCAGCGCCGTCTCGTAAGCATTCACGGCATCTTGCGTGGTCGAGCCGCGTCCGCCTGCGCCGCTGCGCCCTGTACCGCGTTTATCCCAACGAAAAACAGCATAACCACTCTTGAGGGCGGTTTGGGCATAATGGGTGTAGGCATCGCGGGTATTACAACCAGAATGGGGAAGGATGAAGAGGAGTGGGTAAACCCCGTCGCGTTTGGGTGGGGCAGCAGGATAATCAATTTCGCCTGCTAAGGCCACGCCATCACCAGCGAAAACCAGTTCTCGTCCAAAAACAGCTTCTCGCCTAATCTCCAATACAGTATTTGTTGCCATAGGTATCCCTCAATTCGGCTAAAATGGAAAGCACAAACAATGTATTTTTGAATCTTTAAGAGGTTTTTTTACATTCTTTTAATCATTATAGCGCAATGTTTGGCTTTTGTAAGTATTTTTTGCGTTAATCTGGGGAAAATTTACTTATGCTTTGACAATGCTTAACCATTCAGATTATTTTGTCAAATCTTCTTTTAAACCCTCAATTTATGAATCCGCAAACAAGCATATCATGAGAGGATACGCTAAAATTTCGCAAGGTCTAATCCAAACAGTTGTTATTTGGCGTTAGATAGATGAGAATCAAATTCACAAAGATCTTGAACCGGAGATAAAACGTGTCTAACTCCTTAGTCGGACGGACGCTTGGTAATTACAAAGTACTCGATCTACTCGGACGTGGTGGCATGGCATCCGTTTATTTGGGCTATCAAGACGCGGTTGATCGGCGCGTGGCGATCAAAGTGCTACCGCCGCATCCCGGCCTTGATCCACAATTTCCTGACCGTTTCCGTAATGAAGCACGTACTATTGCCCGTCTGCAACATCCCCACATCCTCCCACTGTATGATTATGGCAGCGAGGACGACATCCTTTATTTGGTGATGGCCTATATCGAAGGCGGCACATTGGCGGATCGGGTGATTGATGGGCCGCTGCCCTTGCGCGATATTGAACGAATGCTCCGCGAAATCGCCTCCGCGCTGGATTACGCCCACCGCCAAGGCGTGATTCATCGTGACATTAAACCCGCCAATATCCTGCTTGATACTGAAGGTCATGCGCTGCTGGGGGATTTCGGAATTGCCAAAATCGCGGGTGGGGCGAACCTGACCGGTACCGGGGTGGTGGGTACACCAGCTTATATGCCGCCGGAACAAGCACGCGGCGGCGAAATTGATGCCCGTGCCGATATTTATTCGCTCGGTGTCGTCGTCTATCAGATGCTTTGCGGTCAGCCGCCCTATCAAGCCGATACCCTCATGCAAGTACTCCTCAAAGTGATGGAAGAACAACCGCCGGACATCATGACGCTGGTCAAAGGTCTACCGCCGGAAGTCAGCGATGTGATAAACAAAGTTTTGGCGAAAGACCCGGATGCGCGTTATCAAACGGCAGCGGCCTTCGCGGAAGCCTTCAGCCGAGCGATCCGCAGCGGGGGCAACGACCTGCCGATGATTCAATCTCTGCCTGCGCTTGTCGATTCCGGCGCGACTGCCCATCTGGTTCCGGCGGCCTCGTCCAGGATTTCGTCTAAGGTTTCGCCTGTTAGAACCGTGAATATATCCACCCAAACCGAGCAACCACAGACCATTATCGTCCATCAGGGGATAAGCCCTATTCTGCTCTTAGGCGGGTTTGCCTTAATCGCAGTGGTGCTGGTGATCGCGGTGATCTTGGTCTTGAGCAATCGGGATGACACGCCAAATCAGGTATTGTTTGTGCCACCCATCGGCTTGGAGACTTTTATTCCTGATGGCACCCTTCCGGCAATCACCATCAACGGCACAGTGATTGGCGAAGCGGTTGCGGCTTTAGTACCTACTGAAGCGGCTCTACCGACCTTCGGCAGACTCACGTATGGCACGAGCGCCGCCCCCGGCGACACCGCCAGCTTGCAAGTGAGCGATTTAGACCCGCTGGGGGCAGGAAAAGTTTACGCGGCATGGCTGATGAATACACAAAACGGCGAGGTTTGGTCGGTTGGTGAAGTGCCGATTGATTCACTCGGCACGGGAACGCTTACCAAAACTGATAGTGAGGGGCGGCTTCTGCCGACGATTTATAATGTCGTCGCTATCTCAGTCGAACCCGCAGGCGAAATTGGGGATGCACCCACCGATATCCGTTATCAAGGAAGTGTTCCTACAGAAGTTATGACTCTTCTTTCGCAAATGCTGGTGGCTTCCGACGAGGGCTTTGAGGGCGGCAGTTTGTTGGCTGGCGCGATCTCCGAGGCCGAAGTTGCCGAGCAGCACGCTGGATTAGCGGCGCGGGCGACCAATGTCGGCGGCTTGCACACCCATGCCGAGCATACCATCAATATTTTACGTGGTGAGCGTGTCGATTATGATGGCGAAGGCGGCGGACAAAATCCTGGGCGCGGGGTCGGCGTTTACACCTTTTTACAGCGTATCGAAACGTTGCTGGATGTCGCCATTAATGCGGCGGATACGAATCGTCAATTACAGAGCAGCGGCGAATATATCCGCGTTTGTTTGACCAATACCCGTCAACGTGCCGATGCTATGATCGTGCTAGAAGAACAACTGCTCGCCGCGCAGGATGTCGCCTCGGTGCAAGCACAGGCTGCCGAATCGTCGCAAATTTCGGCAGGCATGATCGACGGAATTGACCTTAATGAAAATGGCGCGGTGGAACCCTTCGAGGGCGAATGTGGTTTAGAGCAAATTCATACTTTTGGTTTGATTATCGCCAGCTTGGATATTACTGCGCTCCCAGCATCAGCAGGAAATCGATAATGCAGACTTTTAAAACATCTTTATGTCTGGCCTTATTTTTGCTGCTTGCCGCATGTGGTTCAACGCCGGATGCCCCTCCTACCACACCTGCACCTACCGAGCGCACCGTCCCCACACTACCGCCGCCGCCCACATGGATGGAAGCGACCACCCCCCTCACGTTAGACAATATCGCCCAAGCCAGAGAGTTGGGCCGGCTCGACCCGCCCGGCACCCTCAGCACTGTGTTTAGGCATGACTTTTCGCCGGATTCGGGGCGTTTGGCGGGTTTAAACAATGAACTGCTGCTGGCGTGGGATTTGATTACAGGCCGTTTGGTATTTAGTATCCCGCGCCAAAATGCCGTTCAAGCCTATTATTCGTCGGATAAAACCGAACTGTACACCATCAACGATCAAGGCTTGACGCTGATTTATGATGCGGAAGCCGGAACCGTCAAAAATTCTTTCCAAGGCCACGAAAGTTATGCCAGCCTCTCAGCTTACTATGATGATGCTGATCTGTTGGCGTTAGGTGGGGTGAACGGCGAGGTCAAAGTTTGGGATACCTTCGCCCGTCAGTCGCTCGTCACGCTGCAAACCGAAGGCGGCGATGTGACCGCTTTAGCTTTTTCGCCCGATGGCGAGTCTTTAGCCACCGCCACATCCGGCGGCAAAGTGCAGCTTTGGGATTGGCGCAACCGCCAAGCGCTGGCGACCTTTACCCAAGCTGAAGGCGCGTATGCGGTGCGTCTGGCATTCTCGCCCGATGGCAGCCAACTTACCGCAGGCGAATATGCTGCGCTCAGTGTTTATTCGACGACGGAGCAAACGCTGCTTTATGATCTTGCTACAGGGGAAAATGGCACAACTGACGTGTTGATGTATTCGCCGGATGGACGGTTTCTCGTCAACGGCGGCCTGATCCCTAATATGCTGATCTGGGACACAGCAACAGGCGATCTCGTGGCGCAGCTTCCCGACGTGGGCGGAGACCGTATTTCGGCGGCTTTTTCGCCGGATGGCAATATGCTGGTCACGGCGCGTTTGGATGGGGCGGTCTCGCTTTGGAACATCGCCGACGCGACTCAACAAAGCATCCCCAGCGGGACTTTCGACATCGGCGCGGATCGCATTCTGTACGTCGATTGGTCGGTGGATGGCTTCCTTCTCACATTTTTTGACGCGACAGGCCCGATTTATGTTTGGGGCATCGCTCCTTAGTATTTTTAGCACAGAAGATTAGACGCAAAGGCGCAGAGAACGCAAAGTTCCGCAAAGAAATTGAAAGTACACCAAGCGCATTATTCTTGGCGCTCTCGGCAGCTTAGTAAGTTTAGGTTAAAGTGCAAAATTTAAGAAAAAGAGATGTGCTGGTAAGGGCAAGGCAGGCCTCGCCCTTACCAAAATCGACTTTAAGTAGACCGAGGTAAGTAAATGGAAAAATTGAACCACAGAGATTTAAGTTCAAATTCTTGGTGGTTCAAAAAATTCTAATTTAGGACTTTCGCTCACGCATTTACCCCACCCCTAAATCCCCTCCCCATTGCATGGAGAGGGGACTTCAAGATGCGTTTTTCTCCCCCTCTCCAAGTATTGGAGAGGGGGCCGGGG
>DAOTTO010000188.1:0-5018 GCA_034437895.1 Anaerolineae bacterium
GGGACTTAAAGCACCATTGTGAAGCGCTTTTCTCCCCTTCGCCATGCAATGGAGAAGGGGTCGGGGGATGAGGACATCATAAGAGTTAATCAAAGTATGCTATCCAAAACTGAGGTTAAACTATATTCAGAGACCAAATAATCAATTCAGAGACGAAATAATCACGAAATTGTAGAAACATACTAACTCACGTTACGCAGACACTCAAATCACTGGACACTGGCAGTTTTGAACTGCCAGCTAAAGCGTTTGTAAACCCCTGAAGGGGTTAATTAAAGATTCTTAACCTCTTTAGAGGTTTCCAGATTGCGTGTAGCTCTGGGTTTTGAACCCGGAGCGGCTGGCTGCGTAAGGTGAGATCCTAATACAGAGTTTAAACCCCACCCTCGACCCCCTCCTCGTTTACTGCTATCGCTCGCAGGAAGAGAAATACAAGACGCATTGTATTTATTGCTCCCTTGCCCCGTTTCTGGGGCAAGGGTTAGGGATAGGGGTTCTCCCTGTTAATTTTGAAAAGAGCGTTATCTAGTTGGGTCACTTGCTGTGCATATAGCCATTCTTGGAAATGACGCTTTGAGTTGAAAACCATCAATTTTCCCCAAATAATAATGGCGCTGCTCATGCCACTTGACCCACTAGGGTTGTGCGGAGGTCGCTTCCGGCGTGACTTCGATGGACGGCGCAAGTGTCGGGACGATGGGCATTTCTATTGCCTCGATGATTGGCGCAAGGGTTGGCATCACCGTCGGCAGAACAGGCGCTAAGGCCGTCATAATCTCGCCATCAACGCTGACAGCATCAATCGCCACCTGCCCCTGCGCGATGAGGCGTAAGGTATGGGTTCCGGCAGGCAGGCCGCGCACCGTCGCAATCTGTCCATAGGTTAGCGCGAGGGCATTCGCGTTCACTGTCTGGAACGCGATTCCATCAATTTCGAGCATAAAACTGCCAAATCCTGGCGCGGCGACATAAATCACATCGGCCTGAGTCCCGCTGAAAGTCAGTGTGAGTGTTTCCCCCGTTGTAGCATTGATAAGCGTGTTATCACCGAGCGCGTGTTCATCGAGTCCAGCGTTCCATGTCCCGCTGCGGCTGATTCGGCTGTCATCGGCCTGCGCCATCATCGGCTGCGTATTCACCGAAAGCGAGACAAAATCGCGCATCTCAGACGGTGTGCCACCTGCGTTCAAATTGCCGGGGACGACGCGCCAGCGATAGCCGCCATAAGGAATCGGATTCGGCAGTTGGACGGTGCAGCTTGTGGGGCTGCATGTCGCGTCCGCCGAATAATGCACCTGCCCATAAACCAGCGCCCCCGTGCCGTTAATCACTTCCAGATAATAGCCTTGGCTGCGCGGCACAGTGTTCCAGCTAAAAGTCGGGCGGTTGGTGGCGAAGATGACCGCATCATCGGCGGGTGAAACTAATGTGGGTGCATTCGGCGGCGGAACGGCAACCGTGAAGGCTTTGCCGGTGGATGTCCACGCGCCTTCGCCAGCGGCATTGGCAGCTTGCACATTCCACAAATAATTGCCATTCGCCAGAATCAGAGTCGGCACACTAACGCTGCATACGCCAGCGCTGCATACGGCGGCATCGTCGTACCAAGTGTAAATGTGGCTGACCGTCACTGCTGGATTCCCCACCCACAGCCGATAGCGTGTCGCGATGGAGGTATCCGCCCACGTAAAAGTCGGCGTGTAGTCGCTGATGGTGTTGGCTGGCGTATTCAACGTCACAAGACCGGGAACTGTCCCGCCGATGGTGAAGGCCATCCCCGCGCCCCATGCGCCCATCCCGGCTGTACCGAAGGGCTGGACATTCCAGGCATAATTTCCCGATGATAAAGTCTGTGGTAAGGTGATGCGGCATGTCCCCGGATGCGGTGTACAGTCTGGCGCGGCTGCCCAAGTCCACGCTTGATATAACATCCTGTAACTTGGTGCGCCTGTGCCGACCCAAAGTTGATAACTGATCGCATTCGGAACAGTCGCCCATTCAAAAGTCGGACTGTCTGTTTCGATGGTATTCGTCGGCGTTATGAAGTTGGTGGGGGCGGCTGGTAAGGGTAAGTTCAACGCCTGATTTTCCAGCACCCCATAGCCGTTGTTATACGTTCCGCCTTGCGATGCGCCCAATGCGCCTACGCCCTGCACCGCGAAGCCATAAATGCCGTTGGTCAGCGCCACCAACGGCTTGACCTGACAGGTCGCACCGTTGCAATTTCCTGTGCGTGGATAATTTTGATAGAAGGGGAACGTCGCCCAACCCGCCGTCCCGATGACGACATTAAAACTGGTCGCTTTGGGATCATCCGTCCATAAGATCGTGGGCAGGCCGTTGTTGGTATTGACGGCAATAGCACTAGGTAAATTCGGCAGTGGGACAGCGACGGTCAGCGTTTGCGCCCCGGCATAGCCGTTATTGTAGGGGCCGCCTGTTGTCGTACAGCCGCCGATGCCGCAGCTTTGGACAAACGCGCTGTAGCCTGTGTTATTGATGAGACCGAGCGGCGTTTGAATGCTGCACATCGTCCCGGCGGCGCTGCCACAGGCTTGGCTGCGGGTAAATTCTTGATGCAGCACAAAGGCACCCAAATTGGCAGTCGGCGCGATATAGAGGCGGAAGAAGGTCGCACTAGCAGCGGAGCCTGCGAGTGTCCAGTTGATCGTGGGGCGAAGGGTGTTGGCATTTGTCGCCGCGCCCATCGTGACGAGTGCGGGAATATTGGCATCGATTGTGAAATTAAACGGCCCCAAAACTTCGCCCGGAGCGCCGTTCTTCCAGGTGTTCATATATGCGGTGTAGCTACCTTCGGACAAGCGATAATTTTCACGAAGAGTCGTTGCATCCAATCCACATATTCCGCCTGTACACAGCGCTCCCGTCGCCAGCACTTCATTGATGACCTGAACGCCAGCGGTGGTCTGCACGTAGAGATAATAATAATCGGCGTTCACATCAGGCCATATATACGGCGGATTGCCATAATCTGTCGTGATCGCGCCAGCAGGGGCGATCAAGCCGAGGCGATTGAGATTCAGCGTCAGCACAATCGGCAGCGCTGGATTTACATCGCCGCGCCGCGCCACCATAATCTGATACGTCGTCCCGGCATTGGCGTTGAATGTGAGGTAAGAAGCCGTTGAATCGGCGTTGTAATTGTCGTTACAGGCGATCCGGGTGAGTGTGCTGCTGCCCGTAAAGACCGCCATCACCGTGTTATAGCTGCTACCGCCTGTATTCAGTTGGACGGTTTGGCTTGTCGGCGGCGTATATTGGAACCAGATCGAATCCGTATAATCACGCTCATTGCCATTGATGCAGGGCAAAGCGGGATCATTGCCGCTCACGCTCGCGCCGTTGATTCCCTGCCGGATGGTCGCGCCGCCGGGGGCGATATTCGTCCGATTGATGAACAAATCATTCAGCGGTGAAGGCCGGACGCATTCAGTCGTCCCCACTGCCAGGGCTGGTTGATACGTCACGCTGACGGAATCCAGCAACACGGAGGCATCCGGCGTATTCAGATCAAGCTCGAAGCGCAAATCAGGCCAATTGCCGCTCGTTAGGCCGCGCACCACAAACGTCTGTAAGCCGACCCCCGCAGGCAGCGGAAAATAACAGCTTATCGCGCCCGTCCATGAGGCACTGTTTCGTAGGCTAACGGTCACATCTTTGATCGACGCGCTTTGATTGCTCAGTTGCAGCGTGATCTCAAACGGCCTACCATTCAGCGAGGAATAACCCAAATCCTGATAAACCGCCGCCCATCCGACGGTGACATTAGCGCTGCGAACCGCGCTCATGCTGCCACTAGTGACGGTGGGCGCGTTCATATCCCCGCCGTACAACCATGAATTTATGCCGTCAGCAAACGTGCCGTTGCGGATGAGATTTTGATTCGTTGGGAGTTCGCCCAATCCATAAGTGATTTGCATGGGGGCATAATAAATTTGCAAAATCGACTGCCAATCATAGCCCTGATCGCCGTAGGCTTTGGATCCCCACTGCGACATACACGGCGTGAGGTTGTTGGCGCTGCACACTTGATCGGTGCTGGTGTAATGAATCCGCACGACCTGCCCGTTGCGGCGCATCAGATAATTCCATGTTTCATCCACCGCCGCGTTGGTCGAGGCGAATTCGCGTCCGGGGATGTACATCTGATCGCAGGTATTCCCCCACACATCGAAGGTGAATCCGTCACGGGTGCGCGGCCCAAGGTTCAGCTTGTACCAAGCATACATCTTGACCGCCATCGCCCCAGCGCGGAGTGACGCACCGTTCCAGCTAGAAATCCATTCTGACGGCAGCACATTTTTGGCGTACTGTTTAAAATCGACGGTATCGACCCGCTGAACCGGATAATAAACAAATTGGCCGGAACTGTTGGTATAGCCGCAGCTATTACGCCCCGTCATCGCTACCCGAATCGTGGCGGGCATGATGTCGTGTGACCAGAAGAACGGTAGATTGAGGTCGTCAGATAAAGCGCCGCCGCTTTCATCAGGTGGCAGCGTAATGGCATTATCCCCCGGCAAGCCGCCTGCATCAATCATTTGTGGCGCTGTCGTCAAAGTAATATTGAGCAAAAGGGTATCGTCGGCATAAATAACAGTGTCTTTGAGGGTATAGTCGCCGTAATTCGTCGCCGAAACAGTGACGGTGACGATGCTGTTGTCGCCCGTTAGCACGATTCCCGTAATCAAAAAATCGCCATCTGCGGCAGTGGTTGTGGCGAATCCGCCCGTAACACGGATTTGAGCGCCTGTGATGGGTTGCCCTGTTAAGCCGTCGCTGACCCGCCCTTGAATTTGGGTTGTTCCAGCGGCATTTGCCCCACTCACGACTAGCGATAACATGCCGAACAGGAATAAAAGACTCAGACGCTTAAGAAATGGCACAGTTATGATGACCTGACTATTGAACCGATATATCACTAGTGTTTATTTTGGGGTAGAAACGGGATTCAGTAAATTAGGGTAGCCGTTAGCAGATGGTTTGATTTGTGTTTT
>DAOTTO010000189.1:0-9902 GCA_034437895.1 Anaerolineae bacterium
AACGCTCTCGCGTGACGAGTGGCTTAAGAAGTTGTTCGGCTCTTAAAAACCTCCGAGTCGGAGACTTTTGGAAAGATCAGAACGACTCGAAAACCTCCGAGTCGGAGACTTTTGAAAAGATTAGAACGACTCGAAAACCTCCGAGTCGGAGACTTTTGAAAAGATTAGAACGACTCGAAAACCTCCGAGTCGGAGACTTTTGAAGATAGTGTTGTGATTTTGGACTAGCCGATGAAGTTGTCGATCTTGTCTAAAACTTGTCGAACTTCAGCGATCATTTGGCGGATTTGGTTTTTAGTCGCATCGTTGGACTGCCCTACCCCATCGTGCAAAGACATCAATTCTTTGAGTTTTCGCATTAAACTCGCCTCACTTGTCTTCAAAAACATCCTCGACCCCTCTTTGCGCGTCGGATCTGTCAGCAGGGTAGGGCGGTCTGGTTTCATATTTGCCAAATCCGAATCTTTCCGAGTCGGAAATTTTTGCGCGATTTGGCGCACCTTGGCGACGGCTTCATCCATCTTTAATTCAGCCAATCGCAGCAGCAAGTCTTCCGGCAGATTAAGATCGTCAGCGGTTGTCCAAACTTCAGGGTGCAGCGAAAGCAGCTTTCTGGAACGGTTGAAGATGGTTGTACTCTTTGCCCCCAGCGCGTTAAGGAGCTGCTCACTCTTACCATGCGGCACCGGCAAGTTGCCTACCTGGGCATAATAATCGCGCTCTGTCCTAAAGGTGCTTAAAGGCAGAAACGTCCTCGGCTTCTTCTCGTGCGTCTCCCATAAATCCATCAACAGCAGGGCATACTGACGGGCTTTGCTGATCGCGTTGAGATCAGCACGGGCGCTGTTTTCGCTGGCTTGCCGCCATAAGTTAAGCTGCTTAACCTCCCGTGCGGGTATCTTGCTCCAACGCGCCTGTTCATTAGGCACACCCGGCTTACCGTCAAAAAAAGAATGGAGTAGATGAAAGGCCAGCCAACGGCGCTCCCCAGTCTCCAATTGATAGTGGTTTCCTTCGAGCAAGTTGCTGCTTAGAGGAATAACCGTAATGGGATTTGTAAGATTATCACGGCGGATACTGACCGCTAGATGAATCACTTGTAGAAAGGCCGTCTCCACTGGACCAGCCGTCGGGCTGCGGTCTTCATTGTGTTCTTCGCTGAGGAGATACATCTCCAGCGGGAAGGGCGATTGGCGTTCTTCAATGACGACTTTGTACCACGCATCAAATAAATCCAGCATCATCGTGGGACTGCCGTTCCAACGCTGCCGCACAACTGACGGAATTACACGGCGCGGTTGAAGTGCATCGGGCTTAATCTCAAAAATACTAATCGGCTTAATGCGTTCTGTGCGGGCATCAATAGCATCAAGCCTACCAAAGATTTCGCTGTCCAGATCAGTAAAAGACTTATCAATCGTCACGCTGCCGCTGTTATCGCCAAAGGCTGCATCGGCAGATTGGCGGAAGTCACGTTTTGCCATAGGTTTTAGATCGCCTCCGCCATTTCGACCATTTGCCACGCCTCAGTCGCGGCGCGGGTATCTGGCGCAAAGTTGAACAAAATCTTACGAGCAAACGAGGCTTGATTCCATACTGTCGCCAGCTTGATTGCAGGCCAGACCAGCTTGCCAAACTTCTCTTGCAAAATCTGGATACCGTAATCGTCGGAGGATGTACCGACTCGATACATCGTCGGGATAATTCCGCCCACTTGCACATCCGCCAGCCCAACATGCCGCCGCGCTTTAGAGGCTTCATCTTTGCGCTTCAGGCTTTCGATGAGGCCGTCAAAACTGAGCGATTCACACTTAGTAGGATAGAGGATGGCATCCGTTGCCATATAAATACTGCCATGCAGCAGTGACGGGGTAGGCGCGGTATCGAAGATCAAAAAGTCGATTTCATCCTGCAATTCCTGAAAACGATTGCGGACGACCATCACATCCGACACCATCAACGGAATGACGCGGGTGGAAGCATCCGACGGCACAACGAACAATTGACCTGTAGCGGGCTTGTTCGCCAGTTGATAAACTTCCGGCGGCACAAGGCGTAGTGCTTTGGTAAAGGGCAGGTCACGCACGAGCAAATCATGCAGCAGCGGCTCTTTTTGCAGCCCTAAAGCGATGGTGGCATGGCCTTGCGGGTCGGCATCCACCAACACCACGCGCTTACCACGAAGCGCCAATCCCGCCGCGATATGTGTCGCCAGAGTGGTCTTGCCCACGCCGCCTTTTTCATTCAATAAAGTGAGTACTCGCATCTTACTTTTCCTTGTCGGTATTATTTATCGTTGATAAGCGACGACTAGGCCGATTCACTTAAATCCTTCTGGAGCGTTTCGTCAATAATGGCTTTTCGCTGACCAGATCGTAACCGAGCATTTGGCTCGTCGCTTTCGCTTGATGACTAATCAGTTTGGCGATTCCCCACACGATATTGCGTGCCATTTCTTCGGTGACGGTTTCGGCTTCCAGCAATTTATCGGTTGCCAAACGTTCCGCCAGCCCGGTATAAATCAGCGCGTATTGTCCAAAATGGTCGCGTGGGTTTTGCTTAGGTTCAATACTCAGTTCTTTACGAAGTTGCGCCGTCGTCCGATCCCACAATCCCTTATAAAGTTTTTCTGTCGTTTGCACATAAATGGTGGAGGGCGCATTGAGGACGGCAGCCTTAAGCGCTTCAACAAAGTCCTTGCGCGTAACCATGTCTTGCGAGCGCTCTTCAATCCAATGGTCGGTTTTGCCGTCGCGCCGATATTGGTCTATAGCGCGATCTATCGAACGGAAAAGGCCGAGTTCGGGGTTTTCGGTTTCTTCAAAGCGCTCTTTACCCACCCGTGCCAACCATAACTTCATCGGCTCAGCTTTAGGAGAGGGGATCGATTGAATCAGGCGGAGGGCTTGTTCGCTGTTCACGACATCGGTGAATCTTTTTTTGCCATCAAGGGCGATGAGCTTCAACTTCTCACAATCTATGAGAGTTTCGTTCCCTTCGTCTTTGAGGCGATTTTTTAAACTGTGGTAGTAGTTTCGGGCGGTCTTAAAATCGACATCTAATAATTCCGCAACAATATCGATCACGCTGTAATACCATTCTTCTTTGTTCCACTCTTTGCGAATATTGTTGCCGTCGATTAAATCACCAGGGACAAGTTGGCTCATGTTTCCCTCAATTAACTGTTATATGAAGTGAATTTCGCCTGAAACTACTAGATTTTACTGATATTTGAAAAAATGTCAAACAATCGACCTGCTCTATACAAATAGGTCATTTTATGATGAGATGCAGGGGCTTATTTTTTTGACACAAGAGGGAAGATGACCGAAAAAACCAATGACGCACTGCGCGATTTAAGCCGTTCCACGCTAGCATTTTATGAGCGCTTCGGCGTTCATCCCACTTTAGACGGCGCGACCAAAGTATTCCGTGAAGAAGTGGATGAGTTTATCGAAGCCGCCCACGACGGCACGAATAAAATTCATATCGCGGAAGAATCCGCCGATGTGATCGTGACCGTGATCGGTTTGTGTAAAGCGGCAGGGGTTGATACAGAACACCTGATTGAGCAGATGTATGCGGTCATCGCCAAAAATGATGCCAAAACGCACGAAACTCATATTTACAGCGAGGGCAAAATCCGGCGGCGCAATCCGAAGTAATGAGTGATGAGCAACGAGTGAGGAGTCCATGCAAACGTGCGTGATTTGTCGAGTCGTTGAATTTTAAGCTAAGCACTGATAGCCGAAAGCTAGAAAAATGCTCCAAAAACTTAGAACCCTTGCGCGTCAGGTCAAGGATGAATTGAACGTTTATCGACTGGTGTTAAAGCATGAAGAAATACCTTGGTTGGCGCGGGTTTTGTTAGGCGCGGCGATTGCCTATTTTGTCTCGCCGATTGATCTCATCCCGGATGCGATTCCCGTGTTGGGGCAGTTGGATGATTTGCTGATCGTGCCGGGCTTGGTCGCACTAGCGCTGCGAATGGTACCGAAGGAGGTGGTTGAAGAATGCCGCCTGAAGGTCAAAACTGGCGATATTTCGGAAAATCTACGTTGATGTTACCGCCACTTGGCGAATTTACGGTTTCTCCTCATCTTGAATTAAAGTAGTCCATCAACAGTAAAGTGAAAACAGCGTATGAAGGATTATCTATGATCGTGAATTCGATGCAGGATGGATGGGAAGTCATCTATCAACGTTCACACGCATTGTTGGCGGCTACTTTAGTCTCTTATTGGCATCAAGCACTCCGCCCGGAGCGCTGGACGGAAACGTTGGTGGCGATTGCACAACATGACGACCAAGAGAATTATTGGGAAGGTTCGCGGCAGCTTTCAGACATTGGCGCACCGCTCGACTTCACACAGATTGATATAGATACGAATAAGATCAAGGCGCGTTTTACTATTGAGAATGGGGAACAGCAGAGTTTATGGATTGCGCTGATGCTTTCTCGCCATACCAGCTTTCTATATGAAGCGATGCGCGGGCAAGATGCTGCCTTAGACGAATTTCTGGATGAGCAAATAGCGAATCAAAAACTTTGGATGAAAGTGGTGGGGGTTTCTAAAAAAGAGACTGATCAGGCGTATGCAATCGTGGGATGGGCGGATCGTCTGTCGCTGATTTTGTGTAAGCGTGAACTGCCGGATGGGGAACGTTGGCTGGATATTTGTAACGGGCCAGATGACCAACTCTACCGCGTTATGCAGCAAGCAGACAATACGGTCAAACTTGATCCTTGGCCTTACGAAGTTAATCGGGTGACATTTTCTGTAGAAACCCGCAAGCTCAAACAGCTTAAATTTGAAAGCGATATCGCGTTTAGAAAGGCCATACAAGAGGCGGAAGTTGAAAAGCGTGAATGGGAGTTTGTGAAATGAAAAAAGCGCAGTTTTCTGCGCTCTTTTCGAAAAATTTTATTTAAAATGTCTTATTTTTAGACTGCGTGGGAAAGTAGGCCATTGATGCCCGCTTTTCTTGTGAGGAAAGAAAATGTCCAGCAATCAAACTGATGGGTACCGACAGGACAACCCATGCTGAAAGGAGAGTAATTACGCTGGAAAAAGAGAACATGGTTCTGTCCTTTTTTACGTTTTTCATAATTCACTTCATTATGCCATGTAATTTAACATATGGGGTTAGAATTCCGAAACTTTAGGAAACCTTGATTAACGCTTCCCATATTTATCTAACCTTGTCTTTACTTTAACACAAAATCAGTGAATCCAAAAGCGCCGTTTGTCACGGCACTTTTAGTTATTTTCTTCACAAACTTTAGGGCTTAGAACTTGAGTTTATCAGCCCATTCGTCCACTTGTTTATTGGCTTCATCTTGGGTGATGCCGTAGCGTTCCTGAATTTTGCCAGCCAGCTTTTCGCGCTCGCCATTCATCTGCATCACTTCATCGTCAGTCAAGTCGCCCCAACGTTCACGCACGTTGCCGGTAAGCTGCTTCCAATTGCCAGCGAGTTTGTTCCAGATTGGTGAATTAGCCATTTTTGTTTCTCCTTAAGTAGCTTGCGTTGTTCAGATGTTTTTAGATTACCTTAATCACTATCAAATTGACCCAAATAGGAACTAAAAAACCTCTAACAGCCTCATCTAGGGTTTATGTCGATGGATGCTATAAAATGAGAGACGTGTTTAGTATCAAAGTTTTGCTCACCCTAGATGTTGCGAAAGTGAAGGGTTCATGCGCGAAAAAATCACAGCAGGTATCGCTTTATTTTTATTGTTGATGAGCGTTTATCTGTTGACATATCGCGGCTTGCCCATGAGTGGTGACGAGATTTTTATTTATGACAGCGCGACCAGCTTCGCCCAACGCGGGGACTTATACCGCGTTTACGAATATAACACCGTCGTCAGTCCGCCGAATCGATTAATCCCTAATGCAGACGGCTCGCCCTGGCTGCAACCCGTACAAGAGCCATTAATGGCGGTGCTGATTTCGCCTCTTTTAGGCTTTGCGCGGGCAATTGACGGCATCGGGACGATGCACATTGTCTGGTTATTTAATCTCGTGATTACGGCGCTGACCGCAATTAGCCTGTATGCGATTGCGCTGCAATGGGGCTATTCGATCCGTGTGGCGTGGGTTTTAGGTTTAAGTTATGGTATCGCCACCAACGCATGGTTTTATGGACGGCTCTTATTTCGGGAACCCATCACCGGACTTTTCCTCCTATGGGCTTTTGCCGCTGCTTTTACTCTCCAGAAAGCATGGGGAAGCCGCCGAATTCCTTATCGAACTGGTGCATTATTGATCGTCAGCTTTGGGCTGGCGTTTTTAACCAAAGTGGCTTCACTATTATTTTTACCCGCGCTGCTGATCGTCCTTTTGCCACCTTTATCCATGATCTGGAAGCGTTGGCGCATGGTGAGCGTCTTAGTCGGCTTGATGTTCGTATGTAGTATCTTCTTTATTCTTATCATGAGTAATAGCGATTTGGGTCAGCGTTATGCGCTTTCCACTTGGACTCAGCGCTTAACCAGTATTCAATGGGCGTATGTGCTGGAAAGCATCTTAGGCTATCAATTCAGCCTAGGGCGCAGTCTGTGGCTTTACTCGCCAATTTTGTTAGCAGGACTCTTCGGCGCAAGGCGCTTGATAGGGGAGGGGGAATGGCGATTAGTCGCTGGCGTGGTCGTGACGCTTTTGCTCTTGAGCGCGTGGTACGGAATCGCGCTGACGGTGGATTGGCTCGGCGGGTGGGGCTGGGGGCCGCGTTATCTTATCCCACTGCTGCCGCTGTTGATGCTGTGGGTTTTGCCCGTGATTCCGCGCCTGACCACTTCCATGCGCCGCCTCGCTTTTGGGGGACTCGTGGCGTTGGGGGCGGGTATCCAATTCTTAGGGATGGCGGTGCCGCTTTCTAATTACTACACCGATTTATTCTTGAACAACAAGATTTATGATTATGCGCTGATTTATAGTGACCGCGCCGCCGTCGATGCCCAATGGGGATGGATGGACGCAATCTGGGGATGGGAATGGTCGCCGATTCGCTATCATCTCACGCGGCTCAACTTTTCTCGACTGGATATTGCTTGGGCGGCTGTTGACGGATGGATTGCACCTGCTTTAGCCTTGAGCAGTTTATTGTTAATCTGCGTTTGGCTCTATTTCAATATTCGTACCAACGTCCTGATCTCACGTCTGATGATTGTCGTGGCGGCGATTTTATTGAGTCTCTCGCTACGTATGGGCTTAAACGCTTTACGTCACGATCCTCGCGTTATCGGCGACTATACCGATGTAGATGCTTTGGTACATCAGCTTAACACTATCGCCCGTTATGATGAAGCCGTTTTCATTGACCGCCATCTCTATACGCCGATCTTCATGAATGCGTTCAAGCCGCTTATCCCGGTGGTCACGCTGGCTTATGCCCCCGGCGAGTCTTATGACGCACAAGGGCCGCAGGTGATTTCGGATGATCTGATAGAGCAGGCCGGAGTTGAAAATGTCTATGGGCTCGATTGGTTTGGAGAGCAGCGCTCATCAGGGTTTGACATGGATAATTATATCTGGCTTGTGACCAGCAGCAGCCCGTTTGAAGCGGATAAACGCCGCCCGATTGAGCGCTATCTTGTTGAGCATTACTTCCCAGTGCAGGAAATCAGCACATCGCCCCGCGCAAGAGCGATTCGGTTTTATATGTTCCCAGCGCCGATAGGCGAACCTGCTAACCCAACTGTTGCTTCTTTTGGCGGATTGCTGCGCCTTACTGGAGTTGATTTGCCGCTTGGGAATGTTTCCTATCCCAATCCAGACCTGCCGCTTTCGCTCGTATGGCAGCCAGAAGCGGCGATGACGATGGATTACAACATCAGCTTGTTTTTGCAAAATGAAGCAGGCGAAACAGTATGGCAACACGATGGACAGCCACAGGCCACCTTCGGTTATACCTCGCGTTGGCAAGTCGGCGAACAATACCGCGATAATTATCTCGTGCCGCTTTCTCTATTGCCCAATGGCATATATCATTTGATGGTCGCCGTCTATAATTGGCAAGATCAGCAGCGGCTTGCGGTTACAGCCACACAAGATAATGCCTTTTTGGTGACGGAGATGGTTGTTCGATAGGCTAACAAGGGGTGTAACGGTCTTATAGCCAATAAAAATGCTGTAACAGTTTTCAAGCAAGCATTTCTCTGCTACACTTAGCCCTTAACAAGTCCTTTAAAACATACGAGCGATCTGCCCGCGCTATCTTCAGCAGTCCGTCGCGGAGCTTCAATACATTATGAGTCAAAATAAAAGACCAAGCAGAAAAGTACAGCTTGACACAGACCAATTAGCCTTTGCCAAAGAAGTGGCAAAGCAGCTTGGTGAAACCGATCAAGTTCCGAAACGTCAAATTCAACTGCTTATCGGTAAGTTAGGCATCGAATTTGTGCAGCAAGTTCTTGACGAAACATTTGTTGTCGAGGCGAATGGCGGCATGATGGTCGCCGATAGAGCGCGCAAGCGCACCGTTGGCGGTGTATTCTTTCAGGTCGCGCGCGAAAAATTACCGCAAGAGCAGCGTGACATCATCTTTTTTAACTGGCGTGTCGCTCTGCGTCAGCACTATGAATCAGAAGCAAAACGTTTACCTTTCACTTGGAAAGAACGCAAGGCCATCATCGCGCCGCTTCTGGAAAATCAAGGAGAAGTGAGAGACGTGAAAATTACCCTGCTAGGACAACCCGGCGCGATTGAACGCCGTAAGAATCTCGTCATTACCACGCTGATAGAGCAGCGCATCGAAGTGCCTGCCATGCCAAGTGGTGTTCCGCCTCTTCCTACCGACCCAACCACTTATGTGGTGTATATCAGCTCTAAACAATGGGAACAGGTTGAAGACCATGTCGGCAATGCTGAAGACCCCATGTTGATTGAAGGGTTTTGTGCCTACGATTCCGAAGTCAATGGGGTGACGATTTATGCCACCTATGTTTCTACCAAAAAGTTAGATCAGCGCGAGAAGAAACAAGCGAGAAGCGCAGCCAAGCAAGCAGCGATGAAATCACAGACGAAAAAAGAGCCTCAACCCAACGGCGAAAAACCCGCTGCCGAAAAGCCTGTTGCCGAAAAGTCTGCCGATAAAGCTCCCGATAAACCCAATAACAAGCCCAAGAAGCAGCCTCCCGTGGCTGCCGTCGCCCCCGTCGCACCTGTGTTCACTATTCCCGATAATGTCCCCCCTGCGGTTGCTCAAAAACTAACCGATCTCTATACCGCTGCGGCCATGTTCCGTCAGAAAATCGCTTTGTTGGAGGCTAAACCCACCAGCCAGCAAGCCGGTTTAGATATGACACAAAAGCTGCTTAAAAATACCGAAAAACAGATTGAAACGCTCGAAAAGCAGTACGCCAACAATTAAAAACCCTTCTGCCTAAGTAATAAAATCAGGACTTTCGCTTACCTCACCCCCCGGCCCCCTCTCCAATACTTGGAGAGGGGGAGAAAAACGCATCTTTAAGTCCCCTCTCCATGCAATGGGGAGGGGATGTAGGGGTGGGGTAAATGCGTGAGCGAAAGTCCTATAGTATTTACTAAATTGGTTCTCAATCGTGAGGAGGTGATTTAAGCTAAAGGGGTGATTGAATGAAAGCGAGTTGAACAATGCACTTTAGAAACGAACACGAAATCCTTTTGCAAGATGAGCATCGGCGGCAGGATGCAGCCCGCCACCAGCAGAATTATGAACTGGCCGCGGAAATTATGGAAAGGCGCAAGATCAGCCCGCGCCGCTATTTGTCGCATTTTATGGTGATGTTTTGGACGCGTCCCCGGTACGCGCAGCAACGGCAACCAGAGACACATACGCCTTCTGGGACGACAGCGGTGATTTTGCCATCCGCCGGGAAATAGCGAGGAACGGCGCATCTGCTCTGAGCAAGC
>DAOTTO010000190.1:0-3828 GCA_034437895.1 Anaerolineae bacterium
CCCCCCGGCCCCCTCTCCAATACTTGGAGAGGGGGAGAAAAACGCATCTTGAAGTCCCCTCTCCATGCAATGGGGAGGGGATTTAGGGGTGGGGTAAATGCGTGAGCGAAAGTCCTATAACTTTGTTTCCATGTAAAGGAACGATAATTTGTCGAAACTCGCTTCCGTTATCATACTCGAAAACATGATGACTGCCTCGAATACGAGCGCGTGTAAAGCCAAATTGAAAAAGTAAAGTTTCTAATTCCTGCATGGTCGCATTATTTGGATTATTGCGGAGTTTTAGACGAAGTTTGTCTCTTTTTGTCATCTGAGTTCCACTTTAGAGTGTAAACATCTCATTTTATCGTGGAATTAAAAACAGCGTGAGGATCATCTCCCCACGCTGCTTGTGCTAGTTTAACCTAAAGCGCTACGGTTTAGTAGCGATTGTTGCTCCGGCGATTGCCACCACCGAAGCCGCTGTTGGAGCGTTCTTCACGCGGGCGTGCTTCGTTGACGGTCAGGTTGCGGTTGTCCAGCGAGTAACCGTTGAAGCGTTTGATGGCTTCGCGGCTGGCATCTTCTGTCGCCATTTCCACGAAACCAAAGCCCTTGGAACGGCCAGTTTCGCGGTCTGTGATAATGGTCACTTCGGCAATTTCACCGACTTGCGAGAACAACTCACGGAGTTGGTCTTCGTTTGCAGAATAGGACAAATTGCCGACGTATAATTTTTTGGTCATTTTATGACATACTCCCCTTAGTGGAATAATGAACTAGAATAGAGTATGTGTTCAGACGTGGCGGAGAGATGCAGAAGCGGCAGTCTTAGTGAAACAAAAAAGCACAAATCGCAGATCAAGCCAGGGTTGGTTTCGTACCCTATTTAAGTACATAATCTCACACTTTTCATAAGTTGTATATAGGCAATTTTCGATTAATTTAGATCAAATCCAGGAAGCCAATCATACCCCTGATTTCGCGCTGCATCAGGTCAGAAAGGGCAGCATAAGCAGCGCTGCGATCACCGGATTCGAGGGTATCCAAAAGGGCGGCATAAGCATTTACCAGCGCCCGCCACTGCTTGCGATCTCGCGGGACATGCGCCTGCCGTAGATTCTCCAGCAGTCGGGTTTGGTTAATCAGGCGTTTGAGTAAATCCGCTGTTTGGGGACGATTCGCAATCCGTGCAAGCACAGCATGAAAGCTGAAAAGTGCTTCTCGTGCGCCATACGCATTATAGGCTTCCGCTTGTGAACGGGCTGCTATGATGATCTCGCGCAGTTCGTTTATCGTTTCCTGTGTGCATGATTCCATTGCCCAGCCCAGCACGAGGCTTTCCATCGCGCCGCGCAGCGCATACAGTTCCTCAATTTCGGGTTCGGTAAAGCCGCGCACGAATACGCCATGACGGGCGCGTTTAATCACCCAACCATCTTGTTCGAGCAAGCGCAGCGCATCGCGGACGGTGTTCTGGCTGACGTTCATTTCCTGCGCGATGGTCAATTCAATCAGGCGCTCACCGGGGATGTATGCGCCATCACCAAGCGCCTGTCGCAGCGCATCCGCGACGACTTCCGAAAGGGTAGCAGTGCGCGAGTCCGTCATAAATCTACATCTGTGTCTGTGTGGTTCAAAAAGATTTTCTTCGGCTTTATTCTGATTTTTCAATTCATACAGCGCGTATTTGCTGTTAGCTACGCTTTTTCCGCCAGCCACGCTTGATAAGTCGTCTCATCCACGAATTCGCCATTTTCGATACCTTTATCTATCACAATGCGCTTTTCGGTAAAGGTCAAATGCAGCTCTGCGGCGAAAGGACAACGTGTGGCTTGGGCGACCTTGCGGACAAGATAGCCGCCACCCTCGCGCTCACTCAGATCATTCCACAGATCAATCCGCACCTCCACAATCTGATCACAGCGTTTAGGGCGCACATAAAGATACAAGCCGCGCTGATCGTCAATGTTCCCGCTGCGACCACCCCCGCCAAAAATATTTTTGAGAAAGTTCATTCAATTTTGCTCCATCGTGTTCACGTCATAAACAAGATGTAACGCAAACGAAACGTAAATGCAAAAACGTGTGGGTTTTGCCAGCGTAGGGGAGCAGTGGACTAAGCGGAGGGCAAGCGTTATACGCTTTGGAACATGCAGCATGTAAAGTTACGGTCATCATTTACTCAAGTGGAGGCTCTATCCTATGCGTCACTCGGTTTTCTCGCTCCGTAACGGGTTGCTTATAGCGGCATTCGCACTTTTCGCCAGTTTATTATTTGCGCCTGCTGAGGCTGTGCAGGCTGATGTTTCTACGCCGTTCCGTGTCTATCTGGCGATTGAAGACGGCCCCACCGATACCTACACGCCGGAACTATTGGATATTTTGGCGCAGTATCACGCCAAAGCGACCTTTTTCGTCAATGGCTATCAAGTGCCGGGGCGCGATGCGATTATGCAGCGCATTATCAGCGAAGGCCACGCTATCGCCAATCATCTATGGGAGGAACCGGGGCTGTATGCTGGCGCATCCGAGGAGGCCACCCGCGAGTCTTACTTCCGTACAGAGACAGCCATCCGCGAGTCTTTGGGGTCTTTTGTCGGCGTGTATGATCGTCAAGTCAAGCTGTTCCGTCAACCGGGCGGCAGTTCAGAGCCGTTTCCGGCGACGGACGGCGAACAAGTCATCGCCTATAACTGGAATGTGCAAAGTGATGATTGCGGTTGGGCGCTGAATCCAGACAGTAGCTTGTCGCACGATGAACAATCGCTCGCCAATATTTTGAGTGTGCCGCAGTCGATTGGCGAATTTTATAACGTCTATGATCGAGGCGACGGCGCGATCATCGCCCTGCACGACATCAACCGCGTGACCGGACGCATTCTGCCGATTGTGTTGGAGGAATTGCAAGCAGCCGGTGCGACCTTTGAAGTTTTGCCGCGTCCATGGGATGAAGTGGGTACGATGCCCGTTATCTTAGGCGACTTGCCCACGCAAGGGAACGGCATCCCCGGCGCGACGATGACCGGGCAACTGCGCGATTTCGCATGGGTGCGTTCCGCGCCGTATGAAGGCTCGACATTGGTGATCCCCAGCCTCACGCCGGACACGCTCGTGACCGTCATTGGGCGCTACGGACTAACCGACCTCTATACGCCGCTGTGGTATAAAGTCATGGTTCAGGGGCAAATAGGTTGGATGTATCATGCCAATCTGCGCGTGATGGGGCCGATTCCGAGCCTGCCTGTGGTCGAACCGGAATAAAATAATGGACTGCTCGTCGCAAAAGAAATAACACAAGCGCTGTCGGCGCATTACCTTTAGAGGTTGTGCGCCCTTACGCTATCATGGTTAAAAAAGGAGTTTCCGAAGATGGCAATCTCCGTTATTGCATCCATTTACGATGAGGCATTGGATTATCTTGCCAGTAAAGCCACTCCGCAAGATATTCTCCCCTATAAAGCCTCCAAGGTTGATTTAATCAAAACATTAGTAACTACATAGCCCTATTTTTGGAGGGGAATCAATGTTATAGGACTTTCGCTCACGCATTTACCCCACCCCTAAATCCCCTCCCCATTGCATGGAGAGGGGACTTCAAGATGCGTTTTTCTCTCCCTCTCCAAGTATTGGAGAGGGTGCCGGGGGGTGAGGTAAGCGAAAGTCCTGTGTTAAATTCATTTTAGTACCTTTTTTGGTCGCTCAAAATTGAGGTTAGGGCGCTACTGCCAGAAAATCCAATTTAATGGCGATATGTGGAAACTATTAAGGGTAAATAAAGTGACCATTATGGGGCATACTCTCAACTATATGGTGTTCATTTACGCGATATGTCATTGGCGATAAATT
>DAOTTO010000191.1:0-1844 GCA_034437895.1 Anaerolineae bacterium
CTCTTTTCAATAGGCGTGGGTCATGATGGTTCATTATAACTGATTTTAGTTTTAACCACCTAAATGCAGATTAGACGCATAGGCCGTAAAGAGTCGCAAAGATTTTGACCGTAAGTCTACACAAAAGTAGGCCGACGTAAGTAAATAGAAAAGATTTAACCACAGAGCGCACGGAGAACACAGAGATTTAGCTTCAAATTCTAGGTGTCGTCGCTGCGCTTAGGTGGTTCAAAAATTTCCAATTGTTTATCGAAAATTACTTTAGTGCTTCATCTAGTAAATTCTTTTAACGATAGAGGACACAGACTCGACTTTATCCATTTTTGAGCAGAAAAAGGTCAGAGAATGTCGAAGATCATGGGTAAATGAAAGCGATGAGATGAGCGGGATATTGAGGAAAACGGTAACGATACAACCGAGCAGGGCGCAGCATAGCGCTCTGTTTGGTTTTTGCCATAAATTCCCTATCCTAATTGAGGGTTGCAAGATAACTTTGGTCAGTTGTCCGGTAAAGCACACGCGTTCTACAATGAAGGTTGAATTGTTCAGAGTGTGTTTTCGATTCCTAAAGGAGCTTTAAATGAGAAAGTTCGGATTTTTAACAATGCTTGTGACGGCGATGATCGCCATCAGCTTATTAAGCGCGGCGGCGCAAGATGTGGCGGGGCCGCTGCCAGTGATTGAATCATATCAGGCTGCCATCGCCGCCGGAGATGTCGCTGCTGCCGCTACCTTGTTTGATGCCAACGCCATTTTAGCCGTTCACGCCGGGCCGTTAGTGGTCGCTTCGGGGACGGATGCGATCAGCGCGTGGCTGACGAATGCCATCAGCGACGGCGCGACTTCCACCCAAAGCACCACGCCCATTGTCGAAGATAACAAAGTGTTCTGGCGCGGCACACCCACGCGGGATTCGTGGGCAGCGCGGAATGTCGCGCCGTTGGAAGGCTCATGGGAAGTCGTGGTGACGGAGGGAAAGATTATCAGCTTTAAGTTCGTCCTAACGCCTGCATCGCTCGTCACCCTCGAAACCGCCGGATTCGGCACCAGCGCCAGCGGTGTTGGCGCAGTCGCGGGTACATTCGCCGGATTCGTCCCCGGTACGGAAGGCATCCTTGCGATTGCTACCGATGGCGTGACCTTTGCCGCGTATTTGTGCGACGGTGTGCAGGATCAACCCGCGACGCTGGCGGATTGGTTCCGGGGCGCAATCGTGAATAACAGCATCAACCTCACGCTGGAAAACGGCGCGAGTCTCGTCGGCACATTGACGGCGACCAACGCGACGGGCATCTTCACCTTAGCTGATGGCACAGCGCTGCCGTTTGATGTGCCGCTGATTAGTGGGCAGGGTAATGCGGGGCTGTTCCGTGCCGAAGTCGAGATCGACGGCGTAGCCCATGTCCTCGGCTGGACGACGCTGCCCGATGGACAAGCACGCGGCGCGGGGGGCTTTGTCGCAAATGGCGGTACGCGGGAATTGGTCGGCTTAAATTATGTCGAACAGGAGAGTATCGTGGTTACGCTTCCGTCCGGCACTGTCACCGTCATCCCGCGCCGCGTCGTGAACTAAGTCAACGGCTGAATAATCTCGACACGATTCCCAAACGGATCGCGGCATTCAAAGCGCTCATAACCGGGGAGGGGGATGCTTTCGGCAATCTCTACCCCTTCCACAGACCGTAATTTTTCCAGCCAATAGGCCGCGTCGTCCACCTGATAGGCGACATGGCCTTTGGTCGTCTGGCGATCAAAGCCGTCTTCTGTGCCGATATGCAGTTGCATATCACCGACCTGCACCCAAAACCCGCCGCGCCCTTTGAGGATGTCGGGCTTTTCGATCT
>DAOTTO010000192.1:0-4168 GCA_034437895.1 Anaerolineae bacterium
TTGCTGTTTGCCCCGCCAAGATGTTCATCGGCAGTACCGCGTTGTGCGTAAAGACGAGGTTATTGCTGGCAATCGCGGTGACGTTGATCGCGGCAGTACCCGTATTGGTCAGCGTGACAACCTGTGTCCCCGGTGCGCCAATCGTCACATTACCAAAAGCGATGGGATTAGGCGTAATGCCCAATGTGGAAGCAGGCACAGGGACTGATTGGAAAACTTCAATACCGCGCACTGCGGGGTTATCCAAAGCGCCGTGTATAAAATCAAGATCAAGATTGCCATCCGCCATAGGGATGGTGAATTCCTGCATGATGCCTTTATCTTTACCGCCCGCCGTAGTAAAGATGTCGAAATTCGTCAGCACAGCCACGCCTTCGATGTTGACGTTAAAACGGCGCAAGTTCGCGGCGTTGTGGAATGTCTCGGCGAAAAACAAGCGGACTTTATAGGTCTGTCCGGCGGTGACTGGGAAATTCCACATCATTTCTGTGCCGCCAACGGGGTCGAAACGCTGAGTCTGGAACATTGCCATCGGCACATACGTTAGACCTGTCAGCGAAGCATGAGTCATATTGATTGCGCCTGCATATGTCGCGGAAACCGTACTGCCTGCGTTCACATACGGTGAAGGTGCGGCGGCGGTATCAACGCTCCAAACAGGCAGCGAGGCATCTGGGGCATTTAACTGCGGCCCGCCGACGTTGATTCGGTAAGTGGCAAGCGCAGGCAGCGCCACACTCACACCGTTCAATACGACATTACCAGTGGGGCCATTGCTGCCCGTATGCGTCACCTGCAAGTTCGCGGTTTTGTTACCCGCTGTAGCAGGCGCAAAGTTGACGATGATATTAGAGGTTTGTCCGGGAGTCAGCACGATGGGATTGACCAAAGCGGCAGTATTGAACTCGGCTGCATCCGCGCCCATCAGCGTGATTGCCGTAATATTGATATTGGGCGAACCTGCCGCGCCGCCATGCGTGACGACAATCGTCTGCTGCCCTGCCGAGCCGATAGTGACGTTGCCAAAATTCACTGGGGCTGCCGGAACATTCAGCGGCGAGGGAGCGATACCCGTCCCCGTCATCGGCGTGTTGGTGGTGGGGCCAGTGCTGCCATTATTCGCTACTTGCAGCGTACCAGCTTTTGCCCCGGCAGTCGTCGGTGCAAAGTTCACGGTGATCGTCTGTGATTGTCCGGGCGTTAGCACAATCGGATTGACCAACGCGGGTGTATTAAATTGATTGGCATTCGCGCCGCCAATCGTGATGGCTGTGATGGTGATGTCGGCGTTCAACGCTGTGCCGGAATTGGTCAGTGTCACAATTTGCGGTGTAGTCGTCCCTGTAAGCGCGTTGCCAAAAGCAACAGGGTTGGGCGTAACGGTTAAGGCTGGCACTACAGGCGACTGGATGATTTCGATACCGCGCAGCGCCGGATTGTTGACCGTGCCATGCGGCAGATCAATATTGAGGTTGGCATCCGCCATGACGACTGTAAATTCGCGCATGAGGGCTTTGTCTTTACCCGCCGCAGCAGCAAAAATATCCAGATCGACCTGGACGGTGGTGCCTTCGATAGCAATATTGAACTTACGCAGATTAGCCGCAGTAAAAGCAGTTTCGGCAAAATATAACCGGACTTTATACTGCTGTCCGGTGGTGACGGGGAACATCCACATCATTTCATTGCCGCCAACAGCATCAAACCGCTGCGTCTGGAAAAGCGCCATTGGGACTTGCGTTAGCCCCGTCATCGAGGCATGAGTCATATTGATTGCTCCGGCATAGGGCGCGGAGATGGTGCTGCCTGTGTTGATGTAAGGAGAAGGAGTCGCGGCATCATCCGCGCTCCAAACGGGCAGGGAAGCATCTGCCGCGTTCAACTGGGGGCCGCCGACGTTGACCCGATAGATCACCGCGATACCCGCAGCGCGTGAAATTTGCGGCTGTGCCAGAATCAAAGAAATCAACACCATCGCCGCCATAAATAACAGAGTGCGAAATGCTGACTTGGGTTTCCCCACGATAAAGGACTGTGTTGGATTGTGTTTCATGAGTCTCTCCCCAGAGTTGTACACCGAAACCTATTTCAAAGTTGTTGTCCGCAAAAATTTCAAAAAGATGAATATCACTTGTCATAAAATAAAGTGATTACTATGTTGCACGATAACATGAGATTAAAGACAATAGTGGGAAAATTGGGAGATTTTTCAGATTCGAGGTCGTATTTCACGAAAAATTTATGAATCTAGTTTTTTATTGGTTAAAAATGAATTAACATCATGAAATCCTATTTAAGTTTGTGGAATATCATTGCATTATTTACGATAAACAAACTAAATATCAATTCTATGACACTTTATTAAGGTAAGAACGGGAAAATCTTGTGTGGTCTTAACGTGAAATAGGTAAAAAATTAACGAATTGAGTAAAAAATTGCCTTTTTCATGAAAAATTTGACCCACTACCGTTAGGAATGTGTTATCTTCAGATTGTGAAGCAACGCCAAAATAGAATAATAACGCTCGCATTACAATCTAATAATCTGACCCGCCTAACCGACATAAAACACCCGCATCGCTGTCTAGGAGATCAAAGCATCATGTTAAGCACATCACTTGTCTCATTCGCGCAGAGTCCGCTAGAAGCACTACCGTCGCCTTTATCCGAGACGACCCACCACACCAGCAACGCCGAGATTGGCGCGGTTCTGCTGCTCGAAGTAGACATCGCTAAGCCGATCTCCAGCGTTCTTTTTATTGATCTCCAAAATGGACGACGCTATACACGCGGCCTGCTCTTGGTCAGGATGCACACCCGCCCTATCGGTTTTGTGGCGTTAGAATCGGATAATTTCCAGATCACGCCTTATGAAGTGGCGGATTTTATCTGGGCAGAGCTTTCCCAAGATATTAACGACGCACTGGCACACGATGGCCTGCCGCGCATCGAAAAATTAGATGCCTTCGGCCTGCCTCCTACTTATACCCCTGAATACTTGCGGGAACGCGAAGTCCTCAAGCAAACCGCGCCGATGGTGAGCATTATCGTTTGTACACATGATCGCCCTGAGCAAATCGGCTTGTGTCTCGATTCGCTGCTGCGGCTGGATTACCCCGGCGGATTTGAAATTATCGTGGTGGATAACGCGCCATCGTCGGACGCAACCGCACACTTAATCGTCCAGGATTATTTTGATGATGTGCATTATCTGCGCGAAGACCGTCCCGGCATTTCTCATGCCCGTAATCGCGGCCTTGAAATGGCGATAGGCGAAATTGTCGCCTTTACGGATGACGACGCGATTGTTGAACCCAATTGGCTGACGGAAATTCTGCGCGGCTTCCGGGGTGGGGAAAATGTGGCGTGCGTGACGGGCTTAACTTTGCCTTCTGAGCTAGAAACACCAGCCCAAATTTGGTTCCAGCAAGAACGCGGCGGCTCACGCGGATTTAAACCTGCCTTATTTGATCTACAAAAACACCGCCCACGTGACCCGCTTTATCCCTTTCGTGCGCCCATCTTTGGTGCAGGCATGAACATGGCCTTTAAAACCTCCATCCTACGGGAACTCGGTGGATTCGATACCGCGCTTGGGATCGGCACAGCAACCCACAGCGGCGAGGATATGGCAGCGTATTTTGAAGTCATCCTACACGGCTATCAACTGGCTTACGAACCCGGCGCAATGGTCTATCATAATCACCGTGAAACGTACAGCGAACTCCGTGAGCAGATTTACGGCTGCGGCGTGGGCTGCGCGGCGTATCTCACCCGCTGCCTTAAAGAAAATCCGCGCCTCTTGTTCCGGCTGCTGAGTAAACTTCCGGCGGGATTGGTCGATTCGATCCTCCATCGCTCGGAAAAGAAACGCCTGATGCGGACGACATTCTGGCTGGAACTCAAACTGTTGGAATGGTGGGGATTCGCGCACGGCCCGCTTGCTTACCGTCGCAGTCAACGCCAGATCACGTCCTGATTTACGTCACCACAATAAGCTGCATATATAGCCAAGTATTTGCGCCTGAAACAAGACAAGCGAAAGTTTTGATATTAGGACTTTCGCTCACGCATTTACCCCACCCCTAAATCCCCTCCCCATTGCATGGAGAGGGGACTTCAAGATGCGTTTTTCTCCCCCTCTCCAAGTATTGGAGAGGGGGCCGGGG
>DAOTTO010000193.1:0-5317 GCA_034437895.1 Anaerolineae bacterium
ACGTTACGCAGACACTCAAATCACTGGACACTGGCAGTTCAAAACTGCCAGCTAAAGCGTTTGGAAACCCCTGAAGGGGTTAAGTAAAGATTCTTTAACCTCTTTAGAGGTTTCCAAAATGCGTGATAGCTCTGGGTTTTGAACCCAGAGCGGACGGCTGTAACATCAGCAAATAAGTTATCTAGCGCTTAGACAAACATGCGATAAAAACAAGTACCGTCGCTAAGATTGCAGCGAAGGTACGAATGGCATGGAAGCGCATCCAGGGTGAGCCTGTTCCCTGAAATTCTTGTCTGATTGGATCAGCTTCTGCTTCGGAAAGCTGGCTTACGTCCACTTTATCAAGCGCCTCATTTAGAGGGACATTTCCGGCGATGGTCACGCCATTTGCGCCGATAATGTGAAGTATCGCCGCCGCGACCAGCCAGGGAAATTGCGCTGTGCCACGATGTAGAAAGGCTGCCAACGGCAAGAGGATTGTCGGTCCCAGAAAACTCAGCATGAAGACCGGATTGATGATCTTCACATTGATGGCCTGCATCGCGGCAATGTGCTGCATGGCTTTGATCGTGCGGAGCGCCGGGACGATGGCGACGGAAAAAGCGTAAAACACGCCCGCCAGAAGTCCTGTCAGCGTTCCGCCAACAAGCAAGATGATATTTTCAAACGTCATGAGGCTACCTTTCCTTAAATATAGGTCTGATGTGCAATGATCTGAGCAAAACTTGAAAAATATGAACCACCAAGAACACTAAGCATTTGAATTTAAATTCTTTGCGTCCTTTGCGTCTTTGCGGTTCAGTTTTGAATTTGCTTTCGCAAATCTACTTTCTGTGTCTCTGTGATTAAGTCTTTCCCATTCTTTTTCGAGACCCTACATCAGTTGCGAATCGGCGCAATCGGAAACTGGATTTCGGTGATGAGATCGCTGCCGTCGGCTGTCAGTGCGTCTTGTAGGCAGATTTCTCGCGGCGTACCTGCGAAACGATAATCATTCACTTCCGCCCATGTACCGATCTCGGTGTAGCCTGTGTGGATCGTTTCCAGCGACCCTTTTACGACAATCGTCGCCATTGTTTCGACAGCAGGCAGTTCACGAAAACACAGTTGCAAGTCGCCGACCAAAGGCACAGGGGCATGGGATTGCGTCTCGATAAAGCGCCCCATTTCTAAATCCATATCGCGGTCAACAATGTCATCGTCGTGACAGATGCAAAAGCACAGGCCATAGCTGTTTTTCTCTGGCAGCACTTTTCTGATCTGCCCAAAGAGGCTGATCCCATGTTCAAAAGTCTCAACGATCATCCGTAAACTCAAGACGGGCTGGGCAGGCGTGTTTTTGATGACCACATTCAGCGGTTTGTGGGCTTCTGTGTTGCGAATGGATTGCAAGCGCGATTCGATGTTGCGGATTCGTTTAAGTTCGCCCTGTAGCTGCTGCTCGATTTCGGCTTTTTTTAGCAGGAGCATCCCTTGAATCTCATCTGTCGAGATGTTATCGCGCAATATCCGCTGGATTTGGTCAAGTGATAGCCCTAAATCCTTGAGCGCGAGGATACGGTTTAAAAGCGACATCTGTTCCGCGCTGTAATAACGATAGCCTGTCAGCGGATCAATCTGAATGGGCTTCAACAAATCAATTTCGTCGTAGTAACACAGTAATCGCTTGGAAACTTGTGCTAATCGGGAAAATTCGCCTACTGTGAACATGGTTGTCACTTCCTTTTCAGTGATTGCCCTATCGTAGACGTTCACGTAACGTGAACCTCAAGCCCTTCTCATACATTACTCATTTTTGTCATATTTCCAATCTTATAGCAGTCCAACCTATTGAAAATAGGGAATAAAACACTTGCTAAAACGGAACAAATGTGCTTAAATACTATCCCCGTCAATAAGGAGAAAACCGTGACCCAAGAATATATTGAAATACGTGGCGCACGCGAAAACAACCTAAAGAATGTCTCTTTACGCATTCCCAAGCGCAAAATCACCATCTTTACCGGTGTCTCCGGCTCTGGCAAATCATCGATTGTATTCGATACGATTGCTACCGAAGCCCAGCGGCAGCTCAACGAAAATTTCAGCATGTTCGTCCGTAACTTTCTCCCGCGCTATGGGCAGCCCGATGCCGATGCGATTGAAAACCTGAGTACAGCGATTGTGGTTGACCAGAAACGCTTGGGCGGCGGCTCACACTCAACGATGGGGACAATCACCGATATTTCTACTGTGTTAAGGTTGCTCTTTTCGCGGGTGGGGCAGCCCTTCATCGGCAACTATAACCTCTTTTCATTTAACGACCCGCAGGGCATGTGTCCAGAGTGCAACGGTGTTGGGCGCAAAATAGGCGTGGATTTGGATAAATTTCTTGATACCTCCAAATCACTCAACGAAGGGGCTTTGTTGTTCCCGGATAATGCCGTCAACAGTTGGGATTGGAGCATCTGCACCCAGTCGGGCTTGTTCGATAATGACAAGAAATTGGATGATTATTCCGAGTCAGAAATGGAGCTGCTGCTCCACAGCGAGCCGTATAAGGTCAAATCCGAAGTCGCAGGCAAAGCCATCAATTTAACCTTCGAGGGAATCATCGACAAGTTCACCCGTAAGTACATCACACGCGACCTCAAAACGATGTCGGAACGCACCCAGAAAGCAGTGGCCCCTTTTATCACGATGCAGCGCTGCCCGTTATGTCATGGCGCTCGGTTGAGCCAAGCGGCGTTGAGTTGCAGGATTAATGGGCATAACATCGCTGAGGTGTCAGCGATGGAAGTTGCTGAACTCATCAACGTCATTAAGGCCATTAAAGAGCCAATCGCCGCGCCGATGGTCGCCACATTAAGCGAGCGCTTGCAAAATCTGATCGACATTGGGCTTGAGTATCTCAGCCTTGATCGCCCAACCGATACCCTCTCCGGCGGCGAATCGCAGCGGGTTAAAATCGTCAAACATCTCAGCAGCAGTCTGGTGGATGTGATGTATATTTTTGACGAGCCGAGTGTCGGGCTGCATCCGCGTGATGTTCACCGGATGAACGACCTGCTGCAAAAACTGCGCGACAAGGGCAACACGGTTATCGTTGTCGAGCATGATCCTGATGTGATTAAAGTCGCCGATCATGTGGTCGATGTTGGTCCCAAGGCGGGCAGCGGCGGCGGCTCGATTGTCTACGAAGGCAGCTTCGAGGGGCTGCTGGATGCCGACACACTGACGGGAAAGCACATGAAACGCGCTGTGCCGATTAAAACGGGATTTCGGTCTGGCAAGGGCAAACTTTCCATCACCAAAGCCAAGATCAACAATTTACAGAATGTGAATGTCGATATTCCTACCGGTGTATTGACCGTCATTACAGGCGTAGCGGGTTCTGGCAAAAGTTCGCTCATTAATCAGGTGTTTCTGGCGCAGCATCCCGACGCGATTGTGATCGACCAAGCAGCGGTGGGTGTTTCTACGCGCTCCAACCCCGCCACCTATACGGGCATCTTGGACGATGTGCGTAAAGCCTTCGCCTCAGCCAACAAGGTCAGCGCCTCGCTGTTTAGCTTTAACTCTAAAGGCGCTTGTGAAAACTGCCAGGGCTTAGGCGTGATCTACAGCAATGTGGCGTTTTTGGATGAGGTTAAAACGCCGTGTGAAGTCTGTGATGGCAAACGCTTTAAAGATGAAGTGCTAGGATATAAGCTGAATGGTAAATCGATCACCGACGTACTGGCGATGACCGTTCAAGAGGCGCTAGAATTTTTTGACATCAAAGAAATTGTCCGTAAGCTGCAAGCCATGAGCGATGTCGGGTTGGATTATCTGACCCTCGGACAGCCGCTCAGTTCGCTTTCGGGCGGCGAATGCCAGCGCATCAAACTTGCCAGCGAACTGCACAAAAAAGGCAGCATTTATGTGATGGATGAGCCGACTACCGGGCTGCACATGTCTGATATTGGGCATTTACTCGTGATTATGAATCGGCTGGTGGATACCGGGAATACCGTGATCGTGATCGAACATAACTTGGATGTCATCAAAAATGCCGATTGGATCATCGACATGGGGCCGGAAGGCGGCAGCAAAGGTGGCAAAGTGATGTTTGAAGGTACGCCTGAGCAGCTATTGGGCGCGACGCAATCCCTTACGAGCGCGTACTTGGGGAAATAACACATCGCATCAGGGTCATCGCGTGAACTCGTGAAAACTTTTTGAACCGCAGAGGCGCAGAGAGAAGAATTGTTGAAATTCTTCTCCGTGTCTCAGTAAGGTCAGGTATGTTTTTGTAGGGGCGAGGCGCGCCACGCCCCTACGCCACGCCATACCATCTTATTAAAAATTATTTGCCTGTAGTTACTTCTGCGGTTGGATTTGAAGTTAGATAAATCCCATGCTCCAGTAGAACAAATGAACCATAATTATGGTATAATTGTGCCATAATTGGCATTTAACCATGAGGCAAGCGTATGATCCTTACTTTTAACGAAAGATTATCCGACTCGCCTTTTGTTGAAAGAGTCTGGTCTAGCCAGAGTGTAACCTCTGGTGCGTTTGTCTCAGTTGCGGTCAGCCATTGGGAGATGGTTGTGTCGCGCTATGAGGGCAAGATGACTGTCACCGTCCGCGGGCCAGAGACGAAAGCGACGATGGCTCACTGTCCATCGGACGGCGAGTGGGTCGGCATCCGCTTTAAGCTCGGCACCTCTCTGCGTCAACTCTCGGCAAAAAGCCTCGTGGATGGCGCGGTTAATCTGCCGGAAGCGGCGAGCAAAGGCTTCTGGTTACACAGTTCGGCATGGCAATTCCCGACTTATGATAATGCAGAAATATTTGTCGATAGGCTGGTGCGCGACGGTCTGCTTTGGCGTGAACCCGTTGTTGATGCTGCGCTCCAAGGCCAACTGGAACATCAATTAAAAGACCTGTCCTTACGCTCGGTACAGCGTCGATTCTTACAAGCGACAGGGCTAACACATGGCGCGGTGCGTCAGATTGAACGCGCTCGTCATGCTACCCTCCTCTTAAAACAAGGCGTGTCGATTTTGGACACGGTTGACCAAGCAGGCTATGCCGACCAACCCCATTTAACGCGCTCCCTCAAACACCTCATAGGACAAACACCTGCCCAAATGATGGGCAAAGGTGAACCGCAGCAGTTGTCGTTTTTGTTCAATACAGAACCTTTGTCCTGAGTTATGCTTTAGGTATTCATTTCAGGACTTTCGCTTACCTCACCCCCCGGCCCCCTCTCCAAGTATTGGAGAGGGGGAGAAAAACGCATCTTGAAGTCCCCTCTCCATGCAATGGGGAGGGGATTTAGGGGTGGGGT
>DAOTTO010000194.1:0-2216 GCA_034437895.1 Anaerolineae bacterium
CTGATGGTGCTGAACAACGGCGGCGGACACATTTACAACGCACCAACAGTGGCTTACAACGTCACTGCCGATCAGATCAACTTTTGTGATGGCGGCGTTGACCACAGCATTCTGCATGATAAAGTCGTCAGCATTTGCCCCGCCGAAGGCACTGTCACCCTCAGCCTGACTTTGGGCTTTAGCTTTGCTCGTCCAGTAACTTACTTGAGCATGGATGCCAATCATCCCCTCGCCGCAACAATGGAAAATGTTACGCTGGCTCCCGGCATGGAAGACATTTCGATTGGTCGTGACGACAGTGCTTTTAGCGCGGTGGAACGTATCTTCGCTTTTGCTAATGGCCCGGTTGGTGTCGGCAATCCGCAGCGTCAGGGCTTCAACAGCGCTCTGGCTGGCGAAGGCTCGCCACTGAACATCCTCGGCGGCATCCCGACCATCGCCACTGATTACAGCCCGCTCTGGGATTTGAACCTGGGTGTATGGACGCAAGAAGCGATTGACAACGGTTATGTTTCCCGCCTGACCGAAGAATTCCAGATTTTGGGCTTCGCGCAGCAAGGCTGGCTAACTGGGCTTGATGGTGGGCCGTATGGCTCTACGGGTATCATCATCAACTGCCCGATTGTCTCGCGCTTGCTCTAGCTAAATCATGATTAAAGCGCTGTGGGGATAAATTATCTTCCACAGCGCTTTTTTATTTGGCAATTTGAAGGTTTGAAGCGAAAAGCTGAATGTGAGGTTCTTATGAGAAATATCCCCATCACTTGCCTAAAATACCCCCTCATTTGTCTGCTGTTGTGCCTGCTCGTTTTAGCCCCCGCACTGGCGCAAGACGAAACATCCCTGTCACTACCGACAGCCGAACATGATCCGGCCTTTGCGGTTGAATGGATGCAAACGATTTATCATCTAGTCAAAGATGAGCGCGTCAATGTTCCCTCAGCAGCCCGTATTTACGCCTATACAGGTGTTACGTTATATCAATCGGTTGCCTTCGGCATTCCAGAACCTATTTCGTTTACAGATCACTTTCAGGAAATGCCCCCTATGCCGCTGCTTGATTCAACGGCAGTCTATGATTGGCCTTCCGTCGCAAACGGGGCTTTATCGGTTGTCACGGAGGCGTTATTTTTCCCAGAAGATGAAGCCGCTTTAGAGAATACAGGTGCATCATTAGCGACTCGTCAGACCATTGAAGGAGTCGTGCAAAAGCAGATTTTAGCGCGATTGAGGCAAGCTAATCGTGAGATTGTGGAGCGCTCTTTTGCCTATGGTCAACAGATGGGGCAAGTCATCGCGGACTGGGCGACTACAGATCGCTATGCACAAACACGCGCTATGGTTTATGAACTACCTGATCCCGACAACCCTGCTAACTGGAACCTCACCACCGCAGGCCAGACTGCGATGGAACCCTATTGGGGGATGATCCGGCCTTTTGTGCTGCTTAATGCGGATCAATGTGCTGTACCGCTCGATGTGCCGTTTGATACTGATCTTGATTCGACATTTTATGCCCAAGCGATGGAAGTGCGCGATATGCTTAGTACCCTGACAGAAGATCAGCAGCAAATCGCCAGTTTTTGGGATGAGCGTCCCGGCGAAAGTGGGACGGCGGCGGGACATTGGGTGGATGTAGAAAATCAATTAGTCGATTATCTCGATTTAAACCTTGAAGAAGCTGCGACCATGTACGGATTGATGGGCGTTGTGTTTCAGGACAGTTTTATCTCCACCTGGTCTTTAAAATATCAAGTGAATTTGCTGCGTCCAGAAAGCTATATCAATACCTATGTTGATCCAGATTGGGAGCCTTATCGCCAAACACCGCCCTTCCCAGCCTATCCCTCTGGTCATTCTGTATTGGGCGGCGCAGTTGCGGAAGTGCTGACGGCGTTATTTGGTCCGTTGGCTTACACAGATCGCTATGGGGTACAGTATGGGCTGAGGGCGCGTTCCTATACTTCGTTTGAAGCGGCTGCTTACGAAAACGCCATCTCGCGCATGTATGGCGGCGTGCATTATCGCTTCGATCTTGAAAATGGGCTGAGTCAGGGGCGGTGTGTCGGACAAACAATCGTTGAAACACTGCTCGAAAATTGAGGTGGTCTATTTTTGTATCACGTCTATCCCAGATTAAACACATAAGGGGCGCTCGGTTTATAAATCGAGCGCCCCATCGTCCTGGGGAGACGTTTTGTAAATAAAAGCAGGGG
>DAOTTO010000195.1:0-3343 GCA_034437895.1 Anaerolineae bacterium
TGCTCCGGGCATACCATGCCTGTCGAGAAAATTATCCTCGGCGAACAATGGCAAAAGTTAGTTGATATGTCCGAGAGCACCAAAGAAACGCCCGCTCTGCCGGAAGAAGACCTCGCCTACGCTGTCGATTATATGGCGAATGGACACAGCAAGCGCGTCGTCGTCATCGAAGATAACGAAGCCGCCGCCCGCCTCATCCAACGCCTGCTCGAATCGCGCAAGGATTGCAAAGTACATATCGCGGATAACGGCGCGACGGGCTATGAGCTGATTCAGCGCGTGAAGCCGGATATGGTCATCACCGATTTGATGATGCCCGGTGTCGATGGCTTTCAGGTTATCGAGATGATGAAAGCTAATCCTGAAATGCGTGATATTCCGATTGTGGTCGTCACGGCGAAAGAATTGACCGTCAAGGAACGGGCGATGTTGAGCGCACAGGTCGATATGCTGCTGCAAAAAGGCTCGTTCATCGAAGAAGGCTTCGTGGAAACCCTCATCGATAGGTTGAAGTAAATCTCACGAAGGGGCGAGTCGGCCCTACCCATATCACGGGTATCGGTCTTGTCGTTAGCGACCATGAGGCTGCTGATGCTCATCTACGGGGTGGGGGTGATGGCTGGCGTGGCTGTTGGAGTCGGGGTAGGAGTAGCTGCCTGAAATTGAGAAGGTGCAGGAACAATAGCTACGCTGTTATTTGCACCCGCGAAAGCGATACGATCTCCATTTGGGCTAAAAGACGCTGTATAGATTGGCGCCGCTACGGAAGTAGTTTGTAAAATTTCTCCAGTTTGGGCGTTCCATACCCTAACTGTTCCATCTGCCGTAATTGCAGACAATTTTGTTCCGGTAGCATCAAATGCTATATCACGCACCCAAGTTAATAGCGGATTTTCAATCACAAACGAGTTTGGAATGTAATTGTCAGTACTGCCAAGGGATAACAACACAGCACCAGTACTTCCATCCCATACATATATCGTGCCATCAACGCTCCCAGTTGCGATTCTCGTTCCATTTGAGTTATAGGTTAATGCATATAATATCCCATTCGTGCGATATTCATTAGAATTTGGAACTGCATAGCTATTTAATTCCCTAAAAGTAGTAGCATCTACTATATTCAGTGTGCCACCAAAAGTTACGTACGTGAAATTGGTGCCAAGAGGGTTCCATGTGATATTAGACGGTGTGCCGATATTATGAACAGATAACAGATTCCCTGTGGTACTTTCCCAAACACGTAATTCATTGTATTCTGGTATACTAACAGTAAAAATCTTTTGACCGTTGGTACCCCAAAAGATATTAGAGATAGGGTATGAGCTTCCTGTCAATATACGCACAAGTTGACCGCTAGCCCCATCCCAAATGCGAACTGTCTGATCAGCGCTGGCGCTGGCAAGAATATTGCTTGTTGGTTGCCAAGCGAGGCTAAAGACTTTATCGGTATGTCCCATTAAAGTTCGAAGCAATATTCCTGAATTAGCATCCCATATTTGAACAGAATTCTCTGAAGCACTGGCGATTAAACTGCCGTCGAAATTCCACACTAAGTCTGGTAGCCAATCGCCACCCAATCCTCTAATCTGTTGTGCATAGACAGATAATAACGTCCGGTCACTATAAACGGTGTTCCCTGCCGCAAACATAGATCCCTCGAAGTTCCAAGCAAAACTTGTAAATCCTTGATTTACTTGGGCAGAAGTCAAAACACTGAAGAAAATCAGACTCAACAGGATTATGGCGATTTTGGAGAGGAATTTCATTTAAGTCCAACATTCACTCATTGGTAGGTTGATTTGATTTTACCCAAACGATAGCAAGTACGGTTTAAGGCTTACCGCCGCTTGCCCTACGGATGACCTACGCCCTGTAATAAATTTCGTGTCGAATTGCGCCAAATGTTAGCCGCTTTCTGATGCACGTCATGCTATAATTTTCACAATATCAGCCGTTTAAAATGCGAGTTATTTATATGACCCCCATCGGTACGCCAGAGACTCCACTTCGCGTCGCCATCATCGGTTCCGGGCCTTCCGGATTTTACGCCGCCGAATACCTCCAAAAGCAAAAAGACCTCACCGTCGAAATCGACATGTATGACCGCCTGCCAACCCCGTTTGGGCTGGTGCGCGGGGGTGTCGCGCCCGATCATGATAAGATCAAGTCGGTCACGAAAGTCTATGATCGCATCGCCACGAATCCAAAGTTTCGCTTTTATGGCAATGTCGAATTTGGCAAAGACCTGACCCACGACGATCTCGCCACGCATTATCACGCCATTATTTATGCTGTCGGCGCACAGACAGATCGCTCGCTCGGCATCCCCGGCGAAAATCTCTCCGGCAGCCACGCCGCGACGGAATTTGTGGCGTGGTACAACGGACACCCTGATTTCCGCGATCTGGAATTTGACCTCACGCAGGAAACCGCCGTCGTGATCGGCGTGGGCAACGTAGCGATGGATGTGGCGCGTATTTTGGGGCGGACTTATGACGAACTCGCCGCTACCGACATCGCCGATTATGCGCTGGAAGCCCTCGCTAAAAGTAATGTTAAAAATATCTACATCTTAGGCCGACGCGGCCCGGCACAAGCCGCTTTTAGCAGCCCGGAAATCCGCGAACTCGGCGAGATGGAAGCCGTCGATATGATCGTCGCGCCGGAAGATGCCGACCTCGATTTATTAAGCTCGGAAGAAATCCTTAAAGAGAATGATCGCACGGCGGAACGCAACATCCAAGTCCTGACACGCTATTCCACCACGCCGCCCACTGGCAAGCCGCGCCAGATCATCATGCGCTTTCTGGTCTCGCCAGTGGAGATTATGGGTACAGAGCGCGTAGAAGCCATCAAGTTGGTGAAAAATGAACTTTACCGCGATAACAAAGGCAGCCTTAAAGCCCGCGCCACCGACGAAACCGAAACGATTCCGTGCGGATTGGTCTTCCGTTCTGTTGGCTATAAAGGGGTACCGCTGCCGGGTGTGCCGTTTGATGAAAATACCGCTGTGATCCCGAATATCGAAGGGCGCGTTGTCACTGCCGCCCAAAATGGGCAGCGGGTCATCGGCGATTATGTCGTTGGCTGGATTAAGCGCGGCCCCAGCGGCATTATCGGCACAAATAAGCCCGATTCCGTCGCAACGGTTGAAAAACTTTTGGAGGACATGCGGGCGGAAAAACTGCTAACACCAACTTCGCCGTCACGGACAGCGCTGGAAAGCCTCTTAAAAGAACGCGGCGTAAAAGTGGTCACTTATGCGGATTGGCAAATGCTGGACGCGCTTGAAATTGAACGCGGTGAGGCGCTGGGTCGTCCGCGCCTGAAGATCACCCGC
>DAOTTO010000196.1:0-4991 GCA_034437895.1 Anaerolineae bacterium
TGCCGCAGGATGAGGAAATAGTCACCGAGGGGCGCAGGCCGTCCGGTTGCTTGTGGGGATTGCTCGGTGCATTCGGCTGCTTAATGATCCCGCTGGCTTTTATAATTGGGCTGCTCCTCATCGGCACGCTCACGCTCAACAGCCTCACCAACGGCATTACGGCGATGTTCCGCCCGACGGTCACGATTAACATCACAGGGTTGGTCTTAGAACGTGTACAGGGACTCAGCCAACTCACAACAGCACGGTACAACGTCACCGGGTATCTTGATATTCAACGCGATTTCCCCAGCCTTTTGGATGCCATTTATGGGGAAGGCATCGTCTTACAATTTGTCGGACACGCGACGGCAGGTGTTGATCTCTCACAAATTGGCGAAGGCGATATTACGTTGAATGATGGCGTGTTGCAAATTCGTCTCCCCGCCCCGCAGTTGCAAGATTGCTTCCTCAATGAGCAAGGTACAGTCGTGGTGGATGAAAACAGCGCCCCCCTTTCTGGCACAACAGGCGGAGAAGATTTACAGGCCGAAGGACGGCGGTTGGTCGTACAGCGTATACGCGATATTGCGCTGGAAGGCGGTGTCTTGCAGGATGCTGCGACCCAAGCCCAAGCGACGATTGAGACCTTCTTCGCCAACGCCCCGCTGGAAGGTGTAAACAGTGTCGAAGTGTTGGTTGATGCGCCCGATCCGAATGTACCGCTGCCCTTAAGCTGTCAAGGATCGTCTTAGTCGAGTGGGAGCGGCCCATGCAGCGGATACATTGGCATGTAGAAATCGCGTTCCTGATCGGTACTAAAACTCAGTTGAACATAAGCCGCCTGATCTTTACGAATGTCGATTTCTACTTGCACTTCCACAATTCCATTACCAGACGGCGGAAAATCATCCACCACGATCTCCACCAATTCTTCAAAATCCGCCTCGTCAAATGAGATACCCGGCATTTGCCCCAGCGTAAACGCAAAGACCGACTGCTGCGCGGTGTTAACGGGAAAACTCAATTGCGTGTGATTCGGAACCTTCTCGCCAGGAGAAAAAAGGACGAGATAGGTATGATCGGCATAAAAAACGACGGCTTTTTTCAATGTTTGACTGGGCATCGCTAAATGTCCTTTTCCTCTATAAGAAAATCACGCGCCATATACAGCGCCGCGATCACAGTTGAATCATACAGCCTTCCAGCAGTAATCAAGCGCTCAAAATCGTTCAACGGCACCAGTTCAGTCGTGATGTGATGAATTTCATCACCGTGTAATTTACTCGGTGTCAGTTCTCTTGCCAAATAGAGATGAACGCTCGTCTTCAGATGTTTAATCCAAGGCCGAAGTTCGCCCAAATAATTCAAGTTCAGTGCCTTATAACCGATTTCCTCCTGTAATTCGCGGTTGGCGGCCTCGGCATGAGTCTCGCCAATCTCTATCCCCCCACCCGGCAGATACAGCACATCTTCGCCATAAGCGGGCGCTGGCTCTACGATAAAGATAATCATCCCCGTATCCGTCAGCGGGACGCACTGTGCTTTATCACGATACTCGAAATAATGGGGCTGCTGCGAATCCCCAATCAGGGTCATCCAATCCGCCTGATAATAAATTGCTTTGTTGTCTTCCGTCATCAAAGTCCTCATTAATATGCGCCCTGCCGCAGCAGCACACGCGGCAGCGTCATCATCAAAATTTGGGCATCCAGTTTAATCGACCAGTTCTCTATGTAATATATATCGAGTAGGCACATTTCTTCAAACGGCACATCACTGCGTCCACTAATTTGCCATAACCCTGTGATTCCCGGCATGATCTGTAAGCGCTGCATGTGCCAAGGTTCATAAAGTGCTACCTCATCCGGTGTCGGCGGACGCGGCCCAACAAGGCTCATTTGTCCGCGCACCACATTCACCAGATTAGGCAGTTCATCAATACTCGTGCGGCGGATAAAACGCCCCACTCGCGTAATGCGTGGATCATCCGGGATTTTCGGATGGCGCGGGTCAAGTTGCAATGTTTCGACCAATTTTTGACGATATTTTTCTGCATCCGGGATCATGCTACGGAATTTTATCATATAAAACTCGCGTCCATTTTCGCCGATTCGTTTTTGCTTATAAAAGATCGGTCCCGGGCTTTCGATCCGAATCGTCAGCGCAATCATGCCAAATAAAGCCAGCAATAACGGCGAAGCCAATAAAATCAATCCCAAATCAATCGCACGTTTAGCCAACCGCCCCGTCCCTTGCAGCGATGTATTCCCGTTGATACCGAGCAGTGGAATGCCATCCAGATTTTCCACATGCACCTGTTTAAGGTTCAATTGGAAGACATCCGGCACAACCCGCACATCCACCCCAGCTTTACGGGCGCTGCGAACGAGCTGTAATATGCGGTCATGATGTGACCAACGCAGCGTAATGACGATTAAATCGACTTTATGCTCACGGATGACCTCATCCAGATTGTCTAAGCCGCCTAAACCAAGCAACCGCCCCAAATCCACACTGCCGCGATCAGGGTCATCATCCAGATAGCCAACGGGGAAATACCCCAATTCACGCCGCGCAATCATCGTCCGCAGTACCGCCTGCCCTGCTTCCCCCGCACCCACAATTAAGACGCGCTGAATCCCGATTCCTTTAGAACGGAGGTTGGCGCGAACAGTCCGCTGAATAACCCGCGATGTAGACAGCAGCAGCACCGTAAACGCCGCCACATAAATCATCATCAAACGGCTGAAGACCAACGGCTGAAAGACAAAACTGAGCGCCATCAGCAAAACAGTCGCATTCGTCACGCCGTTGATGATAATATACACTTCTTCTAGCCAAGGCCGACCCCGCACATTTTTATAGAGGGCATTAGAACGGTAGTTGATATGCAGCCACAAGGAAAAAACCACGAAATAAGGCAGATACGGCGCAAATGGCGCACGATTAACTTCCAAAAGTGGGCGTAAAATCTCTAATTCGTAACGCACATAATAGGCCAGCGCAAACGCGAACAAAGCCAACCCAACATCCAGCGCGGACATCAACCAAGGCGGTTCTGGAAAGCGCGGCGCATGATGCGGTAGGGTATCGGGAGTAAACTGTGCTAATGGCAAACTCGGCTCTGTCGCCTCAGATTCATCGCTGTCTGAAATGTCGATTAATTCCGTTTTTAGCTTAACACTCATCAATTTAAATCCAAAGCGTGTTGATAACTCGCTATTATGTGTGCTGCGGTCTGAGGCCAGGTATAACGTCGCGCTTCTCGTAATCCATTTTCACGCGCTTGCATCCGCCATGCCGCATCACGACTCGCACGGCGCAGCGCCTCCGTCCATGCGGGAACATCATGCGGCGGGATGCACAATCCCGCTTGCCCTACCACTTCCGGCAGAGACGACGCATCCGAGACAATCACGGGCGTTCCACAAGCCATCGCCTCTAACACAGGCAGCCCAAATCCCTCAAACACCGAGGGAAAAACAAACGTTTCTGCGCTATTGTACCAGAGTGGCAACTCTTCGGCAGGGATAAAACCAGGCAAGTGGACTTGGTTAGACAATCCATACCGTTCAATCCGTTCGAAAACGGCATCATATAACCACCCCTTGCCACCTCCCAAAATCAAGGGAAGGCGTTCATTCGACGGCAGCGCGGCATACGCATCAAGCAGCGTCGGGAGATTCTTGCGCGGTTCCAGCGTCCCAACGAATAACCAGAATCGCTCCGGCAGTCCCTTTTGCTGGCGAAAAGCCTGCACTTCCGCCACAGGCAGCGGCTTAAACCGTGCTACATCATAACCACAGGCTGCCACATCAATTTTTTCAGTCGGGATATGGAGCGATGCCGCTACATCCCGCGCCGTACTCTCTGAGATACACAGCACCCGCCGCGCCCTTTGGCAGCTTAAAGCCGTAAACAAGCGCAAATAAAGCCGCCGCGCTGGTGAAAGCACCTGCGGATAATGAATAAAGCTCAGATCATAAATCGTGACAACGCTGGGTTTGTTGAGGATTAAGGGCGATACAAAAGCCAGTGAATGGACGAGATCAAACGTACTTAGCTGAAACGGTTGTGCCGCCTGCTCCCACAAAATTCGCTTAATGGGCGATTCTGTGTCCCATCGGCTGTGACGCAAATTGATGCGGTCAAATGTATACGGAATATCCGCGCCGACCATCGCGGTAAAGCGCCAATCGTCCGGCGCGGCAGCCGCCAGATGCGCCAGCACGTTATAAATATAGCCATGAATCCCGGCACTGCGGTATCCGGCAGTTTTTGAAAGTAGGTGAGCGTTGAGTCCAATGTGCATAATCGCGCATTATAACGAGATTGTCCCATTATCGCATGGTCTTATGATGCCAATAGGTCATTCCCGGTGTAAGATAGTGTCATAATGTCAGCTTATGTAAGTACTGTTGTAAAAAGGCAAATGCAATGCGCGAATTCATTTCAACCGAAAATGTTCATCAACTTACTAAAATTGCTCAGGTGCAATGCGGTTGGATTACCCAAATCGCTTGGTCGCCGGATGGCACGACTTTAGCCGTCGCCGGGGCGAATGGAATCCGCTTATTTGTCGGTTCTTTCGGTGGCACACCCACCCATATTTTGGAAGGCCATACCGGGCATGTTAAAGGTGTGACTTTCAGCCCCGATAATCGTGATCGTGTCCTGCTCACGTCATGGGGGGCAGACATGCTCATTAAAGTCTGGGATGCCAGCGATTTACAAAATGCTGTTCCCGAAATCGCTTCCCTCGCCGGACACACCGACTCGGTGGATGACGCAGTTTTTAGCCCTGATGGGGATAAATTGATGCTTGCCTCAGCCAGCGCTGATAAAACAATTCGCGTCTGGGATATGGATAAATTTGTCGAGAAAGCGGTGCTAAAAGGCCATCAAAAAGAAGTCACCAGCTTAACCTATGCTCTCGCCGGACACGTCCTCGTCTCTGGCAGTTGGGATAACACCCTCCGGTTGTGGGATGTTGAAAGCGAGACCGAAGG
>DAOTTO010000197.1:0-5267 GCA_034437895.1 Anaerolineae bacterium
GTTGACCGGCAAAGTTCTTTTCATTACCACTATGCCCGCTTGATTGAAATCCTGTACTGCATGGAACAGATTGGGCAATTGCTCGAAGAGCCGGACATTCTGAGTGACCGTGTGCGGGCTTATGCTGCGCCGAACCAATCGCAAGGCGTTGGAACCAGCGAAGCACCACGCGGGACACTGATGCATCACTACCAGATTGATCGCAATGGCTTGATTACGCACGCCAATTTGATCATCGCCACCGGCCACAACAATCTGGCGATGAATCGCGGTATTCTGCAAGTCGCGAAACATTTCGTTAAGGGGAATGATCTGTCGGAAGGAATGCTCAACCGTGTTGAAGCAGTCATCCGTACCTATGACCCTTGCCTGAGCTGCTCGACTCATGCCATCGGCAAGATGGCGCTACAAATCCAACTGGTCGAGCCTGATGGCACAGTCGTAAATGAACTGAGACGCTGACAATGATTCTGATTATTGGCTACGGCAATACTCTGCGGGGTGACGATGGGGTAGGTTGTCATATCGCTGACTGCTTGAGCGAGAGTCTTACAAACCCTGATGTCGAAATCCTCAGCCGTCATCAGCTTACCCCTGAAATGGTCGAGCCAATCAGCCGTGCCGATCTTGTAATCTTCGTTGATGCTGATTCCGAGGGGATGCCTGGTGAATATAAAAGCTATCGTATTGTGCCGGCTGGCGACATGAGTTCATTTACCCATCAGACGAATCCAGCAAGTCTTTTAGCTGCATCAAAGGAACTTTACGGCACGTATCCCGACGCTATGATGTTTTCCGTCGTTGGTAATTGTTTCGACTACGGAGAGGTGTTATCAACAGCCGTTGCGAACGCAGTACCGCAAGTTATCCGCAAGATCGAGCGCCTGGTTGAGGCGGAGATGACCAGCCATGCATGAATTAGCGATTACTCAGAGCATACTTGAAATCGCGGTTCGTCATGCGGAAGCTGCTCATGCCCGGCAGATTACCGAACTGCATATCGTGATCGGGGCGCTTTCGTCCATGATAGACGATTCAGTTCAATTTTATTGGGACATTGTTAGCCAGAATACGGTGGCTGAAGGTGCAAATCTGAACTTTCATCGCATACCAGCCGAAATGCTGTGTTCAAATTGCAGCCACCGCTATGCTCTAAAACCCGATCAATTCGCCTGCCCAGTCTGCGGAAGTACAGAAAGTGTCCTTGTGGCGGGCGAGGAATTTTACCTTGAATCAATTGAAGTGCAGCCAAGCGAAGAGGTGACAACATGATAAAGCATATTCCTGTCGTGGAAAAAATCCTTAGTGCCAATGACCATCTGGCGGATGAAAACCGGGAAAGGCTGGATGCTGCGGGGGTTTTTGCGATTAACCTGATGGCTTCGCCCGGCGCAGGCAAAACATCCCTGATTGAACGCACCGTTCCAAAGCTCGCCGAATTCATGCGCGTTGCTGTTATTGACGGCGACATCGCGACCAGTCTTGATGCTGAACGCGCCAGTGCCGCTGGAGCAATCGCCGTCCAAATCAATACCGGCGGTGACTGCCATCTAGACGCTGTGATGATGCAGCACGCCCTCTCACAACTGCCCCTAAATGATATTGACCTGCTCATTGTCGAAAATGTTGGCAATCTGATTTGTCCGGCGGGGTTCCGGCTTGGAACGCATAAGAATATCCTAGTTGCCTCCACTCCTGAAGGCGCGGATAAACCCTATAAATATCCGGGCATGTACCACGGCGTTGATGCACTCGTCATCAACAAAATTGATCTCCTGCCTTATATCGAATTCGATATGGCCTATTTTCGTCGGGGCGTTGAAATCCTCAATCCCGGACTTACAACCTTTGAAGTTTCCTGTCGCACAGGAGAAGGATTAGAGCGCTGGTTTGATTGGTTACGCATAACTGTAGGAACGAGAGATGGCTTGCACATGGAGAGGTGACACCGCCATGACAGCCGAGACAACACTTCAACGTGTCCGTATAAGGATTGGTGGCGCTGTACAAGGGGTAGGTTTCCGCCCCTTTATTTATCGTCTAGCCGCCGATTATGACGTGGTCGGATGGGTGAACAATTCATCGCAGGGTGTCATGATTGAAGCTGAGGCGGCCCGTCCGCAGCTCGAACACTTTTTGCATGACATCGAACAGAAACCGCCGCCTCATGCGTTAATCCAGACACTCGACACCGAGTTTCTGCCTCCAGTGGGTTATACCTCGTTCGAAATTCGCCACAGCGATGGCGCAGGCGCGAAAACGGCCATCGTACTGCCCGACCTAGCGACCTGCCCGGAATGTCTGAAAGAGATATTTGATCTAACTAACCGCCGCCACCGCTATCCTTTCACCAACTGCACGGATTGCGGCCCGCGCTTTACCATCGTTGAAGCGCTGCCGTATGACCGCCCCAACACCACCATGCGTGATTTCATCATGTGCGATGAATGCCGCGCTGAATACGATAATCCGCTGGACAGGCGCTTTCACGCGCAGCCCAATGCCTGCCCCAAGTGCGGCCCGCAGCTTGCCCTCTGGGACAAAAATGGCTCGATCCTATCTATCAGAGATAGGGCGTTGCTGGTGGTAGCTGAAGCCATCGGTGAAGGTAAAATTGTCGCGGTAAAAGGTTTAGGCGGCTTTCATCTGATGGTGGATGCCCGGAATGCGGAAGTAGTCGCGCGGCTGCGAACGCGGAAGCACCGCGAGGAAAAACCACTGGCAGTAATGATGCCGACACTCGACGTGATTAAGGCCGCTTGTGAGGTCTCGGAACTCGAAGAACGCCTACTCACATCATCAGAAGCGCCGATTGTCCTGCTACGCCGGACAGGTGGCGATATTGCCGACAATGTCACTCCTGGCAATCCCTATCTTGGTGTGATGTTGCCATATACGCCGCTGCATCACCTGCTCATGCACGAACTCGGCTTTCCGGTTGTAGCGACGAGCGGCAACCTTTCTGGTGAACCGATTTGTACCGACGAATACGAGGCGTTGGAACGGTTGGGCAATATTGCCGACTTATTCCTCGTCCACAATCGCCCGATTACACGGCATGTTGACGACTCGATTGTCCGAGTTGCTGCCGGACGGGAACTGATGCTGCGCCGTGCGCGCGGTTATGCGCCCCTTCCAATCGAACTACCGGAGGCAGCCCCCACCCTGATTGCTACCGGATCACATGTCAAGAATACGGTGGCGGTTACGAACGGTAAGATGGCTTTCCTCAGCCAGCATATTGGTGACATGGACACCGCACAGGCTTACGAGGCTTATCAACGGGTCATCGATGATTTTCAGCAGCTTTACGAACTGCAACCAACGGCAGTGGCCTGCGATTTACACCCTGATTACCGCTCGACTCAATACGCCGAATCCCTCGTTTTGCCGGTCATCCATGTCCAGCATCATTATGCCCATGTTCTCTCGTGCATGGCAGAAAATCATCTCGAAGCCCCGGTCTTAGGTGTGTCGTGGGACGGCACAGGTTATGGGCTAGATGGCACGATCTGGGGCGGCGAATTCTTGCGCGTCAACCAACAGAGTTTTGAGCGATTTGCTCATCTGGCGACTTTACGCCTGCCGGGAGGCGATCAGGCCGTGAAAGAGCCGCGTCGTTCCGCGCTGGGGCTGCTGTACTCCATTTATGGCGAGGACATACCGCGCGATCTGCCGCCGATTCAGGATTTTACCGATGTCGAACTGCGGCTGTTGAAAACTGCGCTGCGAAAAGGGATTAACGCGCCCCTCACGTCCAGCGCGGGACGATTGTTTGATGCGGTGGCGGCGCTCATCGGTTTACGCCAGCGCGCCAGCTTCGAAGGACAGGCGGCGATGGAGTTGGAATTCGCCCATCATGGCATAAGCACCGACAAATGCTACCCGTTTGCGGTTACAGACATCACTAGTGAGACAGCACCCTCAAAGCGCATACTTGACTTGAAGTTGACTGTACTGGCAATGATCGATGATCTCCGTTCTGGCGTCTCGATGGGTGAAATTTCGGCGGTGTTTCATAACACACTGGCTGAAATGATTGTTTCTGTCGCGCAGTTGGTCGGAGAAAAGCGGGTGGTTTTGAGCGGTGGCTGTTTTCAGAATAAGACCTTGCTGGAGAAAACGATTGACCGCCTTCTTACTGAAGGATTTCAGCCTTACTGGCATCGTATTGTTCCACCGAATGATGGCGGCATCGCCTTAGGTCAGATCGCAGCGGCGCTGAAGGAGCAAACCATATGTGTCTAGCGGTTCCAGGAAAAATTATCAGCATTCAGGGCGACGAGGCCCTCAGCCGAACTGGGCGTGTGAGTTTTGGCGGGGTCGTCAAGGAAGTCAGTCTGGCTTACGTTCCCGAAGCAGAAATTGGCGATTATGTGATTGTCCACGTTGGTTTTGCCCTCAGCAAAGTGGATGAAATCGAAGCAGCGAGGGTTTTTGATTATTTGGAAAAAATGGGCGAATTAGGAGAACTACAAAATGAGTGAACGGGTCGTAACAACCATAGACGGCAACGAAGCAGTAGCCCGTGTCGCCTATAAACTGAATGAAGTGGTTGCCCTCTATCCGATAACCCCTTCCACACCAATGGGTGAATGGGCGGATGAGTGGGCATCTGGTGGCAAAAAGAACCTGTGGGGAACAGTTCCGCAGGTGGTGGAGATGCAGAGTGAAGGCGGAGCAGCCGGGGCCATTCACGGCGCGCTTCAGGCCGGAGCATTGGCAACCACCTTTACCGCCTCGCAGGGTCTGCTGCTGATGATCCCGAACATGTACAAAATCGCCGGAGAATTGACCTCGGCGGTATTTCATATTGCGGCACGTTCGCTGGCGGCGCAGGGACTTTCCATATTTGGCGATCACAGCGATGTGATGGCTGCCCGTTCAACCGGATGGGGCATGTTGTCGTCGGCTTCGGTGCAGGAAGCGCATGACTTCGCGCTCATCGCACAGGCTGTAACGCTCGAAGCGCGCCTGCCCTTCCTGCATTTCTTCGATGGTTTCCGCACCTCGCACGAAGTCAACAAAATCGAACTGCTTAATGATGATGATCTGTTCGCGATGATCTCTTACGACAGGATTCTGGAACATCGGGCGCGGGCGCTATCACCAGACCATCCAGTCATGCGCGGCACGGCGCAGAACCCCGATGTCTATTTCCAGGCGCGTGAAACGGTCAATCCGTATTATGCGGCTTGCCCAGAAATTGTGCAGAAGGCGATGGATAAATTCGCTGGACTGACTGGACGGCAGTACCATCTCTTTGA
>DAOTTO010000198.1:0-22309 GCA_034437895.1 Anaerolineae bacterium
GGAGCAGGGATTTTGTCTTGTTCGTCATCGGCAGTTTCGTGTAAATCTCCCTCACACAACTCCTTGACCTGCTTGGCAGTTAGATTGAGATCGATGATCTGGCGTACAACCTCGGTGTGATATTCCTGCGCGAGGGTAATAACATGCCGCAGTTTGCGTTCATCAATCCCATATCGATCTGCCAGTTCCATTGCTTCATCACTGAGGTGTAGCAAGGCTTTGTACTGGGCAAGTCGTGTTTTATTGATGCTGCCCATTGCAGCAAGAATCGCCTCGGTGTATTCACGCTTGCTCCGCAGGTCGAGTTCGAGTGCTTGACGATAGAAATCAGTCGAGACAGCAGTATCTGGAATTTCATAGTCGTGAACCGTCATGAGGAGTAGGGCAGCTTGCCGTGCCATAGCGATAGCTGATAGACCTGCCCGTGCGGTATTCTCCTTCGCTTGCCGGAACACCGAGGAGCGTTCAGCAGAGATGATAATGCAGGGGATCATGCCGTCCCCTGTGTAGCCGGGAATAAAGTCACGCAGTAGCCATGTCGCCCAATAGCGGCGTTCACCTGTCTCGATCCGAAACTGCTGCGTTACCCCCTGTGAGACATCCACCACAGTGAGCGGATTGACCTGACCATCATCCCGAATCGTGATGGCGAGATTCACAAGGTCGCGGAGAAGCTGCTCCTCTGGTGAGAGTGTGTTTACCTGTTCCTCATCACTCTCGTCGTCCGGGTTTGGGAGGAGTTCAAGGATATTGTTGAAGGGGCGACCACGCTGCCGTGCCGAAACCTGAACCAGTTGAACCAGATCGCGCAGGGCCTTGGTCGGTGTGAGGCGATTGGTATGAAAGGCAAGATGGAGCTGCTCTGGTAGCACCCGACGTGGCTGTACCGGATCAGGACGCACCATCTCCAGCAGGAGGCGTTCCACACGGATACTGTTATCCTCGAACTGCTGGGGGTTGCCCAGCAGCAGTTCCTCGGTCACGCCTCCCAATAGTTCATCGAGACGCTGTGTTTGGTTCTTCGGCGGCATTAGGCACCACCCTTTGCCATGCGTTGCACCAGTTTGCCCACAAACTGCGCGTATGCCTTACTTGCTGGTGCTTTCGGATCATAGTTGAAAACACTCTGGTGGTTTTGATGGGCATAGGATACCGCTTCGTTCGCTGGAATAATGCCGACCAGCAGTTTGCCTAAAACGCTGTGCGACTTGAGTTCGTTCAGCAGGTGGTTGTGTCCCCGGACGCGAGTATCCATCTTCGTCACCAGAATGCCGCTGACCCGCAGGTTGGGCTGTCGCCAACCTTCACGAATATCATTGATTTTCCCGATGACGCTCATCAAGCCAACCGTTTCAAGATAGCGCGGTTCCACTGGCACAATCGCATCCGTCGCGGTAATCAAGCCCATTTCAGTCATGAGGGAGAAGGAGGGGCGAGTGTCGATGACGATGGCGGCGTAACGATTAGCAATACGGCTCAATGGATCGGCGAGACGATAGGGTGCGCCTGCAACACCCATTAATTCACGTTCTGCACCTTCGAGCATCGGAGAAGCGGGCAGCACATGCAGATCAGCATCCCATGTCGATTGGACGATGCAGTTGAGCAACGTCTGTGCGGCGTTCTGGCGATCTGCCATCAGTACGGTGTATAGACTGTTATCTACCCCATAGTTCTTAGTTCCCGTTGTCACGAGGGTTGCATGTGCCTGACTGTCAGTATCAATCAGTAGGACACGAGAATTGGGTGCGCCTGCGCGTCGCAGCATTCCTGCGATGCCCAGCGCGGTATTGGTGGCGGATGTCGATTTCCCGACACCCCCTTTGTGATTGGTGAAAACATAGACGCGGGTCATTGCCATTTCCTCTTTCACTCAACAAACCGATTGAAAATCGCTGTGCTGGCAAGGACTTCGCGGAAGCGTGTTAGACTGTCCTACGGGAGTCTTGCTGGCTAGAGCAGCGAGCCTTCAAGGTGGTTGGGGGAGACTGAACCTCTTCCCAATCACCGAACAGCTAAAACTATGTCCGAGTTTGTGAAACGCATGAGTTTTGCACGTTGAGGAAATGTAATGTTGTTGATAAAATCGAGGGTATTCAGAGGTATTGAATGTTCGAATTGGCTACAAGTCTCCCAGCTAACTTGGATCCAATGCGAACATATTAGTTGAGGATCGGCGGAGACATCTCCGCCGATTTTCATTTTTGGAACTATTTGGCTGTTAGTTATCAGCTACTACAGTGACAATGACTTTACCTTTAGCGTGTTTTTGCCCAACGTAGTGGAGTGCTTGCGGAAGTTCGCTTAAAGCGTAACAGCGATCAATTACAGGTGTCACCCTACCAGATTCAAGCAATCCAGCCATAAAACTCAAATCTTCCGGGTTGACTCGTGCCATCATGCTGCCTAATTTCTTGTTCCCTCCCATCGACATGAACGGCCCTAGCAGCATCGCCTGAAAAATCTGTGCCATCTTGCCGCCTGCCGCAGTATAAATTCCGTCAGGGCTTAAGGCACGTTTATAGTGTGCAAGCGGATGATACCCGTTAACAGCAAGAATCAGATCATACTGCCCTTCTCTTTGAGTGAAATCTTCTTGTGTGTAATCAATAATATGGTCTGCGCCAAGCGAGCGCATCATATCCGTCTTTCCACCACTACAGACAGCAGTTACTTCAGCACCAAAATATTTGGCAATCTGCACCGCGAATGTCCCGACACCGCCCGATGCGCCGTTAATTAAAACTTTTTGACCAGGCTGAATCTTCCCATAATCGCGTAATCCCTGCAAAGCAGTGAGTGCCGCCATCGGCACAGCCGCCGCTTCTACATAGGATAGGCTGGCTGGTTTTTTGACCAATACATTCTCAGGCACACACACATACTCAGCAAATCCGCCAAAACCACAAGCGGACAAATCTCCGAATACCTCGTCGCCCAGATTAAATCCTTGCACATTTCTCCCAATCGCCTCAATACGGCCTGCTATATCCGCGCCGAGTGTCTTGCTCTTGGGCTTCAGTAACCCAGACGCGAGGCGTGCCATGAATGGGGAACCTGTGAGCAAAGACCAATCCGCCGCATTCACGGATGTTGCATGGATTTTTACCAGAACTTCGTTATCTTTTGGCTTAGGTTTCTCGATTTCTGTGAGATGCAATACGGCTTCTGGTCGCCCATATTTTTCATATACGAATGCTTTCATCTGAATCTCCTTTAGTAGTTCAAATTAAATGGGTTGAGTTGATTTGTCCTGCTCAGACCCAGTTCCACGCATACCAAATGGTTAGGCCATTAAATATCATGCTGATGACAAGCAAGAATCTGTCATAGGCGGATGGGTAAGTCGGTAGGCCAATCAGATTGAAGATAAAAAAGAAACCAGCCGCGATGATGTTTGCCCATCGATTCACCGGATTATTGACCATCACAGACACCAAAACCATGATAATCGGAATGACCATCAAGGCGGCGATACCCAACCACATCCCCTGAGTGAATTTCTTGGTGTCCATAACTTGTGGGAAGTCGTAGCTAAAGATACGTAGCACATCCCCCAACAGATAAACCAACATGGTTGCGATCCATAGTGCTGAAAGCACGATTCGAGTATCCAGCATGACAATCTCCTTTGCTGTAGCTAAATTACGAGATGAAAAAACAGATGTAATGGATATGTATAGAGGTCAGATGTCGATTATCTAGAATCTGCCTGTATGAAAAAAGAGGTTGTATGGGTGGTTCTGTGGTTCCACAACTTGATGAATCGGCTTGACCTGCTTATTAGCGTGAGTATTGCGCCGGTGATGGCGATAATCTCTGGTGTGCTGGTGAGCAAAGGTACTTCTGTTAACGATGGGTTATCCGCCATGATGCGCTCAAAAATAGGCTTATACAGCACAAAATACATGCCGAATACACCAACTGTCTCAAGTATGGTTTCGGTCAACCACGTCCCAACACCCCAGCGATTGCGCCGCATGGCAATTAGATGTGTGATGATTATGTTAATGATAATCACAACAAGAAAAGCTATCCAGAAAGCCGATATAGGGATGACATCACCCGGATCATTCAGGTTAAAGCGCAGCGTCAACCCGCCGACCTGTAACCAGTAGAGCAAAACCAGCATGATAATCGCGCCAAGTGTGATGCCAAACGCTGACTCAAAACGATCAACAACGCTGGGATCGTCTATTTCTGGTAAATCCACCGGATTGAACGGCGCTGCTGCCTCTTTCAGCGTGATACCCAAATGTTGAATAATGGCGAAAATCAGCACTACAACGCCGGAGAAAATGAAGGTTGCATATAATGCGGCAAGCAACGGCTCCACCACTAGCCCTAGAAATGTAGCCGGTTGTGATGAAGTTAGCTCCGCAAATATGTTTAGAAACAGCACAATCGCCGGGATAATGAGCCACCCATATCGCAGAGCCATCATCATGACAGGATAAATATCAGGGCCGATAAGATATTGTTCATCCCGATACGAGGACGCTATTTGGTAAGGATGCCCCCACCCTGCCAGCACGGATGCCACATCTGCCTGTGTCGGTGTTCCTTCGAAACGATCATCTAGTTGGTCTTCAATCTGCGAGCGTAATTCTGCTTCGATCTCCGCCCGTTCTTTTGGGGGCAAATAACGCCCGACTTGATGGATATAACGTCCTACCAGTTCATTCATGATTATCCTCTCGTAAAATGTGATGCATCATATCAACCATTTCAAACCATTCTTTACTTAGGGCGCTCAAGACATCACCCCCTACCGCGCTGACACGGTAGTACTTGCGAGGGCGCGATTCGCCGACTTCCCATTCGCTTTCGAGCAAGCCATGTTTTTCCAGTCGTCGAAGCAGTGGGTAAAGTGTCCCCTCTTCAACGTCTAGCCCTTGCTCGGCAAGGCGCTGGATGAGAACGTAGGCGTAGCAAGGCACATCCAACTGGCTTAAGACCGCCAGCACGACAATCCCACGCCGTAGTTCTAATCTGAGTTGATTAATATGTTCATCTGGTTCTGTCAAATGCTGTTCATCCTACAATACTGTGCGGCGTACAGTGTAACTATACTGTGTACTGCACAGTATTGTCAAGTGCGGCGAAAACGCTCTTCTTGAACATCTGGAAAAGGGTATTTTGCGGAGTCTGGAGGTTGAAGTCTATTTTTGTATAGAAACAAAAGTGGCATTCAAAACTGCCACTAGGTTTGTCTTAGTATTCAATTTTAGGAAAGGCGCTGTGACTGCACCTGCGGGTAGGTCTTGTCCTAGACAAGCACGATTGTTTGCCGCTGTTATCCTTGAAAATGGCTTCGATAATCCCATAGGGGCAATCTATGGCGGTTATACAAAGCCCACACCTCTAGCCTTGAGCGTCTTGTAGGTCTTCTGGCAATCGTCGCTTTTCCGAAGGCCAATGCCCATCTTGCCCGTTTTCACGAGGTTCGTCAGTCAGATTCCCGCCTCTTATTGAGTAAAACTGGTAGGACGACCTTATCAGTTTTCGTTTCTAGCTCTCAATGCTCCACCAAACGATAGCCAACGCCTGCTTCTGTTAAAATAATCTTTGGGAGTGCCGGATTGTCCTCTAATTTCTGACGGAGTTGGGCAAAATAGACGCGGAGATAATGGGTTTCATTCACATATTCCGGCCCCCATACTTCTTTCAAGATTTGGCGATGAGTCAATACCTTCCCCACATGCTGAATGAGCAGCCTAAGCAAGGTATATTCGGTTGGGGTTAGCTTAACCGCTTCTCCGTCTTTGGTCACTAATCGCCGCCCAAAATCAATTTGCAGATTATGAAGGGTAAAAACGGCGGTTTCTGCGGTTGGTTGAGCATGACGCTGCGCCACGCGCATTCTCGCCATAAGTTCTTCGATGCTAAATGGTTTAGTCAAGTAATCGTCCGCGCCAGAATCCAACGCTGCGATTTTATCTCGATCTGCATCACGCACAGAAAGGACGATGACGGGGGTACTCGTCCATTCACGCAGCCGCCGCAAAACATCTAAGCCATCCATATCCGGCAGCCCTAAATCCAAGATCACCAATTCAGGGCGAAGTTGTGCTGTTTTGATGATCGCATCCTGCCCGCTGTCGGTTTCATAAACGCGATACCCATTTGCTTCTAGGCTAATCCGTAAAAAGCGGCGGATTTGCACTTCATCATCCACGACCAAAACATGTGCGCCGTCATTCATAATGTAGATTCCTTCACAGGCGGAGGCGCGGTATGGGCAGGTAGGCGAATTTTAAAGCTAAGTCCGCCCGTTGCAACATTCTCAGCGGTCAGTGTACCGCCATGTGCTTCGACTAATCCTCGGCAAATCGACAAACCTAAGCCGGTACCCCCCGTCGCCGTGCCAGGGACACGGTAGAACTTTTCAAAAATACGTTCTAAGTCTTCGGCTGGAATGCCAACCCCCGAATCTGTAATCGTCATCTCAAGCCATTTCCCTTCCATCACTGCCGCAATTTCTATCGAAGTAGGAGGAAGAGTATAGTTACAGATATTATCGAGAATGTTAACGAAAACTTGTTCCATCAAGACAAAATCCATCTGCACCAAAGGAAGTTCAGGCGCATACCGAATCGTCAGTGGACGTAAAATCAAACAGGGTTCCAGACGCTTGATCGCCACACTGACCACATCACTTACGTCGCACCAGTCGAGTTTAAGTTTTAATCGACCTGAATCTAAACGGGACATATCTAGCAAATTTTCGACCAGTCGGTTTAAGCGGTCTGCGGCATCTTGAATATCGCGGATAAGTTCAGTCCGTGCTGCCTCATTCGCGCTGGTCTGCGGGTCAACCAAACTACTCGCAGCCCCCGCAATCGTGGCAATTGGGGTACGCAGTTCATGAGAGATTGAATTCAAAAGCGTCGTATATAAACGTTCCGATTCTTGTAACATCGCGGATTGTTCAGCAGCCTCATCCAAAAGTTCCCGTTCAATCACCAATGCAATCTGACTGGTGAATGTTTCTAACAAGGCTTCTTGATCGAAAGCGAGGCGTTCATTCTGACGGGCGCGAATACCGATAACGCCCACAATACGGTTCGGCGTGCGTAAGGGCAAAAACTGGGCAGTCGCCAAAGGCAGTGTATCGGTGAATCGTCCGGCGGGTTTGCCATGTTCAAATACCCATGTCGCTACGCTGAATTCTTTTTCATCGACTTGCAGTGTACTACAAACATGTGCCTGTCGCTCTAGTTTACGTCCTTGAGGCAAAATGATGGCAACTTCCGCATCAAAAACACGCTCAATTTGTGCGACACCCATCCGCAGCACATCGTCCATGTTGACGGCTGTTGCTGTTTCATGAGCTAGGGTATACAGCGCCATCGTTCGATCAGCATTATTGCGGGCAAGGCGCTCTTGGGTACGGATGCGGGCAGTGAGATTCCCAGTCATCAACGCGATCACAAAATACATAAAAAATAAGAGGACATCCTGCAAGCGTGAGATTTCAAACGTAAATCGCGGGTTGATGAACAGGAAATTCCAAGAAACCGCGCTTATGGCCGCCGCCAGCAGCGCTGGGCCGCGCCCGATATAGATGGCAATCAACAAGACCGCAAAAAGCTCTGTAAGGCCAACGACTTGATATTCCACAAAAGGTAATTTATTGAACGCAAGGAGATCAATACCTGTAATTGCCCCAACGATGAAGAGCGACCACATATACTGTCGCCACGATGAATGTTGGGTTTGCTGTGGCAGTATTGAACGTAGTCCCGTTTCTTGTTCCTCATCCCCCGTAATCACGCAAATATCGATTTCACCGCTAGTACTAATCAATTTATCGACTAATGAACCGCCGCGTATGAGCCGCTGCCAACGCGAACTCAGCGGTTTACCGACAACGATTTGGGTGGCATTACGCTGACGGGCAAGACGAACCAAGACATCACCAATATTTTCCCCAGCACTCACGATCACCTCGCCACCAAGATTGCGAGCAAGTGATAAGTTTTGTGCTAAACGTGCCTTATTCTCTGGGGAAAGTGTCTTGGAAGTTTCCACATAAACAGCCAGCCAAGGCGCTTCAAGATTATATGCGACTCGCCTTGTCCAGCGGATGAGTTTTTCGGAAAACGGGCTGGGGCCAACGGCAACCATCAAGCGCTCGCTCGATTTCCACGGGCCGGCGATATGTTTGACCTGCATATAATCTTGCAATTGATGATCAACATGTTCTGCGGTCAACCGCAGCGCCATTTCACGCAAAGCCGTGAGATTACCCGTGCGGAAGAAGTTATTTGATGCTGTTTCAATGCGTTCCGATGTATAAACCTTCCCTTCGCCTAGACGTTTACGTAATTCCTCTGGCGAGAGATCAATGAGTTCGATTTCATCCGCTAAATCAAGGATAGAATCCGGCACCGTTTCATGAATAGTAATGCCAGTAATTTGGCGAACAGCATCAGCCCGACTTTCAAAATGCTGGACATTTACAGTGGTGTAAACATCGATGCCAGCTTCCAAAAGCTCGATCACATCCTGATAGCGCTTGATATATCTGGCTCCCGGCGCATTGGTGTGCGCCAGCTCATCAACCAAGACAAGCTGCGGCTTACGCGCCAGAATCGCGTCGGTGTCCATCTCTTCTACCCACGTACCGCGATATTCCAGCTTTTGGCGAGGGATGGCTTCCAGCCCTTCCAGAATGGCAGCGGTTTCAGCGCGTTTATGAGTCTCGACATAACCAACTATAACATCAATGCCCTCGTTTTTAAGCTGATGAGCAGAATCCAACATGGTGTAGGTTTTGCCTACACCAGCCGCCATGCCGAAGAAGATTTTTAATTTGCCGCGCTGCTGGCGGGCTTCATCTTTTTGAATAGCCGCCAGCAGCGCATCGGGATCAGGCCGATAGTCTTCCATACCTTTTATCCTTACATTTTGGAGCAACCCGGTCAGGATTGCCCCAAAACCTATTGTAACCCGTCAAGCGCAAGATTAAGCAGCAGTACGTTAACACGCGGCTGACCGAGAAAGCCCAACTGTGGACTTTCGATCTGGGCTTCAACTAATGCCACGATCTGCTCACGCGGAATGTCCCGCGCCGCTGCGATTCGATCAATTTGCAGCCGTGCCGCCTCTGGGCTAATGTGAGGGTCTAACCCGCTGCCAGACGCAAATAGCATCTCTACCGGAACTTCGACCTCATCGGCCAGATTATTGGCAGCACGAAAGTCGGCCTCACGCTGGGCGACTGTGGTTTGCAGCGTGGCGCTGGTCGGCCCCAAATTACTGCCGCTGGACGGAATCGGGTTATAGCTTATGGCGGAAGGACGCACCCAGAAATAACGCGCATCTACATTCGCTTGCCCAATGAGCGAAGACCCAACCGCCACATCATTAACACGCTCAAGGCTACCGTTGGCCTGCGCCGGAAAGAGCGCCTGCGAGGCTAATGTCACCATCAGCGGGTAAATAATGCCCGTAATGACTGTCAGTACCAGCAGCATACGCAGCGCCGGAAAAATTGTTTTGGAGAACATGATCTGTCTATCCTTTATGTCTTTACGCCAACCGAAGCGCGACGATGAGTAAATCAATCAGCTTGATTCCGATAAAAGGCACGATCAAACCGCCTAAACCGAAAATCAGCAGGTTACGTTGCAGCGCCGCTGCCGCACCCATAGGTTTGTAGGCCACTCCGCGTAGTGCCAGTGGAACAAGCGCGATGATGATGAGGGCATTGAAGATAATCGCGCTGAGGATGGCGCTTTGCGGCGAATTCAACTGCATGATGTTCAAGGCCGCTAATGGCCCCGCAGCGCCTGCACTGGAAGCATAAAGCGCCCCAAATAACGCGGGGATGATGGCGAAATATTTAGCAACATCGTTAGCAATGCTAAATGTCGTGAGCGCCCCGCGTGTCATCAACAACTGCTTCCCGATTTCAACGACTTCAATCAATTTAGTTGGATCGCTGTCGAGATCAACCATATTGCCAGCTTCGCGTGCGGCCTGTGTACCTGTGTTCATTGCTACGCCCACGTCAGCCTGCGCCAACGCAGGAGCATCATTCGTCCCATCGCCCGTCATCGCCACTAAATGCCCACCCATTTGTTCATCGCGGATGCGTTTGAGCTTGTCCTCTGGGGTCGCCTGTGCCATAAAATCATCAACGCCTGCTTCAGCAGCAATCGCAGCAGCGGTCAGCGGATTGTCGCCCGTAATCATCACTGTGCGGATGCCCATCGCCCGTAGTTGGGCAAAACGCTCATTAATCCCGCCCTTTACGATGTCTTTAAGTTCAATCACACCCAAAACATCTTTACCTTCCGTTACAACTAGCGGTGTCGCGCCATGACGGGCAATCGTATCGACAGCACTTTGCACATCAGCAGGATAGACCCCACCGATTGATTCAATATATTTACGCACCGCGTCCGCCGCGCCTTTACGGATGCTGCGTACCGGGTTGCCATCCTGCGCCGGGAAGTCGACACCACTCATGCGGGTCTGTGCGCTAAATGGGATGAATTCTGCATTCAGATCAGATAGCTCTCGTCCACGCAAGCCAAAGCGTTCTTTCGCTAACACCACAATGGAGCGTCCTTCGGGTGTTTCATCCGCCAGCGAAGAAAGCTGGGCTGCGTCTGCCAACCGCTTTTCGTCGATACGTGCCGCAGGGACAAAAGTGGTCGCCATCCGATTACCAAGCGTGATAGTTCCGGTTTTGTCCAACAGCAACACATCAATATCGCCTGCCGCCTCCACAGCCCGTCCACTTGTCGCCAAGACATTGCGCTGAATCATGCGATCCATACCGCTGATTCCAATAGCACTCAAAAGTCCACCAATCGTAGTTGGAATTAAGCAGACCAGCAGCGCAATCAAGACCGGCACGGTTGCTGTTGTCGTCACGATCCCAGCCGCATTTTCACTATAAGTGGCGAAACCTTTCAAGGTAACGACAGCCAATAGGAAAATAATCGTTAAGCCTGAAAGTAAAATCGTGAGTGCAATTTCATTCGGGGTTTTCTGGCGTTTCGCCCCTTCAACCAGTGCAATCATTCGATCCAGAAAGGTGCTGCCCTGCTCTGATGTGATTTTAATGACAATACGGTCACTCAACACCTGCGTTCCCCCCGTGACCGCACTACGATCACCGCCGCTTTCACGGATAACGGGTGCAGATTCACCCGTAATTGCGGATTCGTCCACGCTGGCGATTCCTTCAACAACTTCGCCGTCGCCGGGAATGACATCCCCCACTTCGCAAACGACTAAATCACCTTTTTTCAAGTCAGTGGCGGGAACGCGATCCTCTTTATTATTAAGAAGCCGCCGCGCAATCATCTGGGTACGGGCTTTACGCAAACTGTCAGCCTGTGCCTTACCACGTCCTTCCGCCATCGCCTCGGCAAAATTGGCGAACAACACGGTAAACCACAACCACAATGTGATTTGGAGATTGAATCCTACTGATTCGGTCTGTCCCGATAAGACATCACGAATCACGATAACGGATGTCATGATTGCGCCTACGGCAACCACGAACATCACAGGATTTTTCACTTGTTGGCGCGGATCAAGTTTACGAAATGAATCGACAATCGCCCGCTGCACAATAGAACGCTCAAAGAGAGGTCTGGCTTTCGTTTTATTATCCATGATCGAATTTCCTTTTACCGTTAGAATGCACGTCCGGCATTCATCAAGAATTGTTCAACAATCGGCCCTAACGAAAGTGCCGGAAAGAACGTCAGCGCGCCGACGATCACAATCACCGCAATCAGCAAACCCACAAACAGCAGGCCATCCGTTGGGAAAGTTCCGGGTGAAGGCGGTGCGACTTTCTTCGTCACCATACTGCCGGCGATTGCCAATACAGGTAGAATGACCCCGAAGCGCCCAACCCACATCGCAATCCCTAGCAGGATGTTATAAAACGGGGTATTGGCGTTTAAACCAGCGAAGGCGCTCCCATTATTACCCGCTGCTGAAGTGAAAGCATAGAGAATCTCGCTTAAGCCGTGTGGCCCAACATTAGCGCGGCTGGAAAGCCCAGCATCCACAACCGAAGCGAGCGCGGCAAAAAGAAGAATGCTGGAGCTAGGCAGAAGAACAGCCACAATCGCCATTTTAATCTCCCAGGATTCAATCTTTTTGCCCAAGTATTCCGGTGTTCGCCCAACCATCAATCCAGCAATGAACACCGTTAGGATGACAAAAATCAGTATGCCATACAGCCCGGCACCCACACCGCCGAAGATGACCTCACCAAGCATGATATTAATCATGGCGATACCACCAGCTAACGGTGTAAAGCTGCTGTGCATAGCATTGACCGAGCCGTTAGAAGCGGCTGTCGTGGCCGCCCCCCACAAAACACTATTGGCAACACCAAAGCGCGTTTCTTTGCCTTCCATCATGCCTGCGATACCGTAAACAGGATTCGTGCCATATTCAGAAATCAACATGACCGTCAGTCCCACAAGCAGCAAAATCAGCATTGCGGCAAAAATCACCCACCCTTGACGGGCTGAACCCACCATCTTTCCATAGGTAAAGGTCAATGCTGCTGGGATAAGCAGAATTGAGAACATTTCCAAGAAGTTACTCAAAGGTGTAGGGTTTTCATACGGGTGTGCGCTGTTGGTATTAAAGAACCCTCCCCCATTCGTGCCAAGCTGCTTTATCGCAATCTGCGAAGCGGCTGGCCCCTGTGGAAGTGTTTGGGTTTCGCCAGCAAGTGTCGTAACCTCAACTGGATCGGAGAAGTTTTGGACAACACCCTGGCTTACCAAAATCAACGCCAATAGGATGGAAAGCGGCAGTAGGATATACAAAATACTGCGAACCAAATCTGCCCAAAAGTTTCCTAATGTAGTGCTTGTACGCCGTACTAAGCCGCGAATCAGCGCTACAACAACCGCAATCCCTACTGCTGCGCTGACAAAATTCTGCACCGCCAGCCCAACCATCTGCGTGAGATAACTCATCGTCGTCTCGCCAGCATAAGATTGCCAATTCGTATTGGTAATAAAGCTGGTGGCGGTGTTAAAAGCCAATGCAGGCTCGACATTCGCTAACCCGGCTGGATTTAAGGGAAGGCTGCCTTGAAGCAGTTGTACCAAGAACAGCACGAGGAAACCGATGACATTAAATGCCAACATCGCCAGCGCATATTGCTTCCAATTTTGTTCTTCCGATGGATTTACACCAGATAAACGATAAATTACACCTTCCACCGGGCGCAGCAGCGGCGAAAGTAAGGTGCGTTCACCATTCAGCACCTTTGTCATATATCCGCCTAAAAGCGGGGTGCAAACGATTAGTAAGCCGAAATAGACGACAATTTGAAGAAGCTCAAGTCCAGACATCATTAAAACCTCTCAGGATATAAAAGCGAATATCCGAGATAAAGTATTAAACCAAGCGCGACTAACCCCGCGAGCAAAAGTTCCAAGTCCATAAAAGCGTTCCTTGTCTCAAGCGATGGGTCGATTATCGTCAAAAGTACATCAAAAAGGAGTCAGGCTTAGGTAAAAAACCATCAAGAACATATCAAGAAAAATTCATACCTTTAAGCAACCAATTTACAACACATCTTAAATTGAGTGTTATGTCGGTACGCTCTAAAATTACATAAGAAGTGGGGACAAGTAAAATATGCAGGCAACATTAGCGCTGTTAGCGCTCTTTTCTATTGGCTCTGTTAGTTTATTAATGACCTTGATCGGGTTCATAGCTCTACTTTCGATCTTACGACGTGTAAGAATCAGCCGTGTTCGTGAGCTTGGCACCTACGATGTTTATGCCTCACAAGAGCAAATAAAAACAGCCGCACTAGAAACACGCGAAATTCAGGTTATTACGCCTGTCAACACTGCGCCACCGATCATTCCAATGGTGCGTACAATGGTCTCCGAGCAAGTGACGATTATGATTGAGCCGGATGAAAACCATTTTATCCAACGCAACAGGCTGCAACGTGCTAATCTGCAACGCCTCATCTCTCACCTCAAAACAATCCAGACGCTAGATACCAAAGCCGGATAGTTACTCTCGCGTCTTCACATTGATTTATTGTACTATTAGCTCATGATCGATTTATGAAGGCGGCGTTTTATGGGTCAGCCACCCAATTCATTTAATACGAAGACATTTTCGCGGGCGGGACTAGTAGGGGCGGTGCTAGGCACACTGGGTATTCTGCTTTTTGTGGGGATATGGCTCGTTACGGGCAGCACCGACCTAGACGCATTCCCACGCCTCATTATTGCGCTTTGTGTCCCGCCAAGCATAATTGCAATTATAATGGGGGTTTATGTCCTTGTTGTGCGCCCCGGCAGCAGCGAACCGCCACAATCTTAATTTATTTTCGCAAACTGTAAACAATCACTGCAGGCAGCAGAAGCCCATCAATCGTTATTTTTGGCTCGGCGACTTTTTCTATCTTTAATCCTACTTGTTTCGCTGCCGCATCCATATCAGCATAGAGGTGGGCGTAATGTTCGACGGCATAAGTCGCGCCATTAACCATAAACGTGCGCCGGCGACCTGTTAAGAACAAAAATGGATGAAAATCGCTGATGAGTGCCTCGCCATCAGGCCTTAATATACGGGCAATCTCACCCATCATAGATTGTACGCTTGATAAATGCCCAATCGCCAAGCCGCACAACGCCACATCAACCGAAGCAGTTTTAAGCGGGAGACCTTCAGTCGTCGCTAAGACAAATGGGAGTAAGCTACTTTCCGATTTTTGTCCTGCGCTCAACATCGCAAAGCTGTTATCAAAACCTATCACTTGCGCCGCTCCTTGTTGCAAGGCCAAAAGCCCATAGCGCCCTGTCCCACACGCTAGATCAACGACAGTGCGATTCCGCAAATTCGGCATCATTGCCAGCATCGCTGCTTCTTCGATTTGCATCAGGGGATTATGGGCATGAGGTGGATACACTGCCGCCCATTGTTTATAGGCCTCGATGCTAGAAAGCGTTCTAAGAGACCTTGAACGTCCTATAAGTCGCCGCTTTAAAGTGTTCAACATCGCTTTACCTATCCATCATTCACTTGAACGCAAAGTCGCCATAATGACCAAATCTGCCCACACGAAAAATGCTCGATCATGGGTGTTATACAAAAGGCGCGTCCGCAGCGGCAGCCGCAGCCACATATAGGCCAAGCGCCGCCGTTCCTCTCGTGTGGTACGCTCACGCAGTTCATTATACCAAAAGGGCAGCGCTGGCAGCGAAAGGCGGATATTCTTAACTTCGGGCGAAAGCCGTGTATAAAAATAACCACTCGCCGCCAAAAGCGCCCCTAAAATTTCCCACCGTGAAGGAATGTAGATGAGGCCGGAAAACACCCCACGCAAACTGAAGGTAAGTACGCCACTCCAAAATAAGGCGCGAGGCGTAATATAAAAATTATCCTCAGCATCCCCATATTTCTCAAAAAGATTCAGCAACGGCCCCTTGTGGATTCCTGTAACGATCATCGCCAACCGTGCAAGCATTATCACGCTAAGCAAAAAGAGCGGCAGTGTAAAAAAGAGTGGTGAGGGCATGATTTAAATTCCCAGCAAAGAACGTGGTCCTTTATAGAGTGGGCAAACACAGCGTTCACATTCCGGGCGCTGCCCCGTGCGATAAGCGCGGCGCAGGGCTTGGGCGGTATCCGTATTCAATTGTTGTTGTACGGACGAATTTACCACTGTTGCACCATTATTTGATTGAATTTTCCCGTAACTCGGCAAGAAATAACAAGGGCGCAAAGTACCATCCACTTCAATTACGGTGCTAAAATGTGGGGCATTGCAACGAGGACGTTGAAAATCCCCCTCGCCATTCAGGGCTTTAAAATAATCGGCCAATATCCGGCGCAATTTTTGGGGAGATTCTGTCAATCGTCCCGACGCAAATTCAGCAGCAAAACGCACTTCCACCTCATCCAAAATTTGCGTCAATTCATCAACGTCATCTTTCGAGAGCGCATTCGATTGATCAGGTGCGGGAATTTGTGTCAGTGGCATCAATGAGGCATCCGCTGTAAAGCGCGGCCCGAAAGCAAATTCATTACTCACATCCACCGCCAAAAAACTAATTTGATTGACATCAGATGATCGGGCGGCTTCGATAATCTGTGGGATTTCGCGGAAATTCATCCGCTGCACGGTTGTGCGTGTCGTTACGGGTAATCCGCGCTCACGTACCGCGCAAATACCTTCTAGCACCAAGTCAAAAGCATCAACCCCCCGAATTGCGTCATAAGTGGCGGCTGTCCCTCCGTCGAGGCTAACGATGACCTCATCAACATTGCCAACTAAATCATCAGCTTGTTTTCGCAGTAAAAGGCCGTTCGTGAGCAGCATAACGTGAACGCCCTCGTCCCGAAAGCGCCGCGCAATCTGAGGCCAATGAGGATGCTGCATGGCTTCCCCACCACTCAGCAACACCCAACGCACTTGTAAATCCGCGCAGGTCGAGGCGATCTGTTCGACCAAATCCCGCCGCATATTCCGACGTGGGCTGCGCCAAATATCACACGTTACGCAACGGCTGTTACAGCCGTCGGTTAAATAGAGGACAACCAACGGCAGCGTATGAAGTTTATCACCCATCAAATTGAGAAGTCGTTTTGCTTTCATGCTTTCATTATAAGTCAAACTAGGCCGCTATGCCGCTTGTAATTGCCGCTTGTAAAAAATTTGTTAAATCAAAAAATTGACCTGCACGTTTAAAAGCAGTGATGTGTATAATAATCCGGTTTTGCTTACCAGCACTATAGGTTCTCTATAGATACCTTCCGGCGGTTCAACTATGATCGAAGTCGAAAATCTGAAAAAATCTTATGGGCTTATCGAGGCGCTGCGGGGAATTAGTTTTTCTGTCGGCGCGGGGGAAATCGTCGGGTTGCTCGGCCCCAATGGGGCGGGGAAATCGACCACGATCAAAATTTTGACAGGCTACATGCACCCGGACGAAGGCAGTGTACAAATCAACGGTTTGGATGTATTGGTGAATCCACAAGAGGTTCAAGCGCAAATCGGCTATCTGGCGGAAAACACCCCGCTGTATCCCGAACTTTCCGTACAAGCCTATCTCAAGCTCATGGCGGATTTGCGCGGCATTCCAGCCAATCAGCAAGTGCCGCTAATTTCCGAAGCCATCCACGCGACAGGTCTGGCAGATTATCGCACCCGCTTGATCTCTCAGCTTAGTAAAGGACTACGCCAGCGGGTTGGCCTAGCGCAAGCCATCTTGCACAAGCCCAAACTGCTCATTCTGGATGAACCCACCGTCGGGCTTGACCCCACCCAAATTGTCGAAATTCGTAATCTCATCAAACGCCTTTCGCAGCACAGCACGATTTTGTTTTCATCGCATATTTTGCCAGAAGTTGAGGCCGTTTGTGACCGGGTGATTGTCATCATCAACGGCGAAGTGAAGGCGGATGCGCGGCTGGATGAACTCTCGGCAACGGCGAATACTATCCTCGTCTTGCAGGAAACTGCTGAGAGCGTGGAAACGCAATTAAGCGCTTTAGAGGCAGTCGAAGGCGTAGAGGTTTTCCAGACACGCGATGGCTTTCCGGCCTATCGCATCACCAGTGAGGCCGACATTGCACCCCTCATCTATGACACCGCCAAAACAAACAACTGGGCGCTGCGCGAACTTCGGCGCGATGTCTTGACCTTAGAGTCGGTCTTTAATCGGCTGGCGACGGCTTCTTAAACGGCATACTCAATTTTTAACAGACCAAAATAAGGAGACTGTCAGTCTATGAATCAGTCTTTAGCAATTACACGTAAAGAACTCAACAACTATTTCGGTTCACCGATGGCGCTGATCTTCGTCGGCGTATTTCTGGTGATTACGCTGTTCACCTTCTTTTGGGTGGATGCCTTCTTCGCACGTGGTTTGGCGGATGTGCGTCCGTTGTTTCAGGGGATGCCGCTGCTGATGATCTTCTTGATTGGCGCACTCACCATGCGTCAGTGGAGCGAAGAAACACAAACCGGCACGTTAGAAATCCTGCTGACGATGCCCGTGAAAATTACGCAGCTTGTCGTCGGCAAATTTTTCGCCGTGCTGCTGCTGGTGGCGGTTGCGCTGCTGATGACGTTCTCGCTACCAATCACCGTCGCTATTCTAGGCAATCTTGATCTCGGCCCCGTGATTGGCGGCTATCTGGCGGCGGTCTTGATGGCTTCAGCCTATGTCGCCATTGGACTGTTTATTTCGTCGCGCACCAGCAACCAAATCGTTGCCTTGATTTTGACCGTAATCGTCTGTGGCCTGTTTTATCTGGTCGGCACGACCACCGCCACCGAATTGGTGAATGCCAATATTGGCGAGCTTTTACGCGCCATCGGCACGGGCAGCCGCTTTGAAAGCATCGAGCGTGGTGTCATCGACCTGCGCGATTTGGTTTATTATGTTTCGCTCACGATTGCCTTTTTGACGCTAAATATCCTTTCATTGGATAGCAAACGTTGGAGCGCTGGCGCACAAACGCAGAGCTATCGCTTTAACCGTCGGCTGCTGGCGACCCTCATCATCTTAAACTTGGTCGTGTTCAATATTCTGCTGTTTCCGTTTGATCGCATCCGTTTGGATTTAACCGCCAGCCAAGAATATACCCTTTCACCCGTCACCCGCGATCTTGTGAGCAACTTGCAAGAGCCGCTGCTGATTCGCGGTTACTTTAGCGAAGAAACCCATCCCCTGCTCGCGCCGCTGATTCCACAAGTGCGCGATGTCCTGCGCGAATATCAAATTGCGTCGGGGAACACTATCCAACTAGAGTTCCTCGATCCAATCACCGATCCTGAATTGGAAACCGAAGCGAATCAGACTTACGGTATTCAGCCTTCCCCATTGCAATTTTCCGGGCGCGGTGGCACTTCACTCGTGAATGCCTATTTAGATATTCTGATTCGCTACGGCGACCAAAGCACCGTCATCAGCCTGTTAGATCTGATTGAAGTGACTGAAGTCGGTGGTACGGTTGATGTGCGTCTACGGAATATTGAATATGATTTGACCAGTAACATCCAACGCATCATCTATGGCTTCCAAAGCATTGATGCGATTTTAGCCTCTCTGGACGAGCCTGCCAAACTCACACTTTTCGTTACATCAGATACATTGCCGGAACAATTTGCAGAAGCACCAACGCAAATCGCCACAATTGCGGACGAAATCGCCGCAAACTCCGGCGGCAAGTTGACGTTTGAAACGGTCAATCTATCTGATCCAAATGCAGGCGTAGATCTGAACCAACTTTCGCTTGATTATCAGATCAATCCGATTGCGGTGGACATTTTCGCCCAACAAACCTTCTATCTACATATTTTGGTCCAAGCAGGTGATAAAACCCAAGTCATCTACCCAACTGGCGATTTTAGCGAAACCGCAGTGCGCGAAAGTATTGAATCCAGCCTAAAGCGCTCATCATCTGGCTTTCTTGAAGTAGTTGGCATTTGGCTGCCTTCTAGCGAACCCCAAATCGACCCTATGACGGGGCAGCAAACACAAACTTATCAACAGTACAATAATTTTGCCAATGCCTTGAGTGAAAGTTATGAATTGCAACAGGTCAACTTTGCAACTGGGGAAGTGCCAAGCGATATTGATGCGCTCCTCATCATTGGGCCGCAAAATCTGACCGATATTGACCGCTACGCCATCGACCAGTATTTGATGCGCGGCGGCGCGGTCTTCGTGGCAGCCGCTAATTATCAACTTGGGGTTGACCAAGCACAAGGCAGTATCGCCTTAATTCCAGTTGAGGGCGGGTTACAGGAAATGCTCGCCAGTTACGGCATTACTGTTGACCAGAAATTGGTGCTGGATACCCAAAACTCCCAATTTCCAGTACAGGTACCGCGCAATGTCGGGGGTATGGTCGTCGCCGAAATTCAAGCGCTGGATTATCCGCAGTTCGTGAATATCCGCCCCGACGGGATGGACGGCGACAGCCCGATTGTCGCCAGCCTTCCGGCATTAACACTCAATTGGGTGTCGCCGCTGCTACTGGATGAAACCATAAACGCCGGACGCACCGTTTCCATTTTGGCGCGTTCTACCGATAACGCTTATGTGACGACGGATAGCAGCACACAACCCAATACCGACATCTATCCCGAAATCGGTTTCCCGGTAGAAGGTGAACCAGGTTCGCAAGTTCTCGCGGTTGCCATCACAGGTACTTTTTCCAGCTATTTCGCGGATAAGCCCTCGCCCTTCCCCACCGCTGAGGCCACGCCCGACCCGCTTAATCCACAAGCCCCCCAACCGCCACAGCAGCCCGCCGGTTTCATCACGACATCGCCCGATACAGCGCGGTTGATTGTCGTCGGCAGCAGCGAGTTCCTGAACGACAACATCTTCCAATTGGCGAGCAGCCTCAACAGTGATCGCTCTCCGCAAAACGCGATTGAATTTATGGCGAACAGCGTAGATTGGTTCGTGCAAGACACGGCGTTATCCAGCATCCGTTCACGCGGCACATCAGCACGATTGCTTGATCCCCTTACGGAAAATGAACAGAACAATTGGGAAGTGGCGAATTATGCTTTTGCGCTAATTTCGCTGATCGTTCTCGGCCTCATCTGGCAGTTACGCAAACGCAGCGAACAACCGATGGAACTTGTTTTACCCGATCAACCAACTGTCGCACCCTCGCAGGTCAGCAGTGCTGGGGAGGCTTAATCGATGAAAATCAACTCACGTAACCAAATTCTGACTGTCCTTTTAATCGCACAAATCGTCTTGGCGGCGTTTTTGATCTTCCGTAGCAGCGGCTCATCCAATGCTACGGAAGCAGGCGGCTTTTTAGTATCCGACTTCGCGATTGACCAAGTGGACGAAATCACCGTGCGCGATTCACTCAATGAATTGGTTTTCGCCAAAAACACCGAAGGCAATTGGGTGCTTCGCAGCGGCGGCGATTACCCAATAGATAATGCGAGAATTGCTAGTCTGCTAGGCGCGATTAGCGGCTTACAAGCCAACCGTTTGATCGCCCAAAATGTCTCCAGCCATAATCGGCTTCAAGTGAGCGATGACAACTTTTCGCGTATCATCCAACTACAAGCAGGAGATCGCACCGACACACTTTACGTTGGGAGCGCCGCTGGGGCCAATGCCACGCATATGCGCGTTAACGATCAACTTGAAGTGTATTTGACCAGCGGACTCGCCGCCTTTGATATTCCAACGGGCGTTACTGCATGGATTGATGCCGTTTATTTCTCTGCGCCGCAGGAAAACATACTTCGCATTAAAGTGGAGAATGGCAACGGCACGTTTGAATTCGTCAAGCAAAACGATACATGGACGATGCTCAATTTAGAGACGGGAGAGACTTTTAACCCTGACGGAATCAACAGCATCCTCAACCAAGTCAGCAATCTCCGCATGAATGCGCCGCTCGGTACGGAAGTTCAAGAAAGTTATGGTCTATCTGCGCCAACCGCGACGGTCACAATTACCGTTCAGGAAGAAGACGCCTCTCCAGACGAAGGCACCCCTGAACCCGCCGCGACAGCCATACCGCAGATCGTCACCAACACTTATGTGCTGCTGATCGGTAGTCAATTAGAAAACAGTGATTTCGTCGCTAAAATTTCCTCGTCGGATTATTATGTTGCGCTTTCTGTCGGTGCGTCCGGCGTTTTCCGTACCCTGACTCGTGAAGGTGTAGTCATCGTCGCGCCAGAAGCTACAGATGAAGCCACGCCAGAGGTCACGCTAGAAGTTACCACCGAAGCAACTGCCGAAATTACGGCGGAAGCCACAACCGCACCCATTAGTACGTTAGAGGCAACACCTAAATCCACTGATACAAGCGAAGCAACCGATACACCGTGACATACTCCCCACGCCTAAAGGCAGGGGCTTCTGACGTGAACGCCGGATGCCATGCTTGACGCAGGGACTTCCACCGACTGAGACAGTATGAGGCGATGCCCCGCCTCAAGAATGTTGATCGCCGCGTTGTGATCCCGATCTAATACTAGACTGCAACGCTCACAGCAAAAAGTGCGGTCTTGCAGTTCTAGCTTTTGACAATGACCACAGCTTGAACATTTCTGCGTTGTCCGTTCCCAACGGTCAATGATGATGACCCGCTTGCCGCGCTTTATCGCTACCCACTGCGCGATCTTGAAGAACTGCGCGAAACTCAGATCGCTGATTTTTTACCCCACAACCGCTTCATGCCGTCCATGTTGAGGTCTTCAAACACCACAACAGCGTAGTGGTCAAACAGGTCATGAGCAAGTTGGAAGTGGAAATCGCGCCGCTTGTCGGCAATGCGGATGTGA
>DAOTTO010000199.1:0-18151 GCA_034437895.1 Anaerolineae bacterium
CTTAGTCAACGTAAAGTTTTACCGAATCTTAAACGATCAGCATCGCATCGCCAAAGGAAAAGAAACGATAATTTTCGGCTTTGGCGGTTTCGTAGGCATCCAGCACGAATTCCCGCCCCACAAAACTGCTAATCATCATGAGCAGCGTTGACTTGGGGAGATGAAAATTGGTAATCATCGCGTCCACCACGCGCCATTGATATCCCGGATAGATAAATAAATTTGTGTCGCGCTCAAATGCGATGACGGGTCGCCATGCACAAATCTCACCTTGTGCGTTTGGGTGCGCTGGGTCGCCTCCTGCGCTCAAAATCGCCGCTGTTTCTAGGGTGCGGACGCTGGTCGTACCTACAGCGATAATTCTTTTGCCCGCTAATTTGGCCTTGTTAATGATATTTGCGTTGTCGGCTGTGAGGATGGCGCGTTCACTGTGGATTTTGTGCGTTTCAATTTCTTCCACACGCACAGGCATGAAGGTGTCCAGCCCGATATGCAAAGTGCAGTAAGCAAACTGCACACCTTTATCACGCAGCGCGAGTAAAAGTTCCGGCGTGAAGTGCAAGCCCGCAGTTGGCGCGGCTGCTGAACCTTCTTCGCGGTTGTAGATGGTCTGGTAGCGCTCTCCATCTGTCAACCGTGTGCGAATATAAGGCGGCAGGGGCATTTCGCCGATTTGCTGCAAAAATGGGTTAATCGGCTGGTTGAATTCGATCAACCGTTCCGCACCCTCTAAGGTTTCGATGACTGTCGCGGTGATGTCGCTCCTGACGAGTTTCATTTCTAGGCCAATATTGGCGCGTTTTCCGCCGATCAGGGCTTGCCAGCGTAAATCATCGATTTGGCGCAGGAGCAAAATTTCCAGCGCACCGCCTGTTTCTGCTTTTGTGGCTTGCAGACGGGCTGGGATAACGCGGGTGGAATTCATCACCAAGACATCCCCTGCATTGATGAATTCCAGAATGTCATGAAAATGGTGATGAGATAAAGACTGTGTGCGCCGATTGAGCAGCATCAATTTGGAGCTGTCACGCGGTTCAAGGGGCGTTTGCGCGATGAACGATTCCGGTAAATCGTAATCAAATTCACTGATATTCATGTGGTTTTATAAAAGTGGTTTCTGTGTGCCATTAATGCGGTCAATGCGGTCATAGGGAATACCAAGATGCTCATAGGCCGAAGGCGTGGCGACTCTGCCGCGTGGGGTACGGTCTAAAAAGCCGAGTTGCAGCAGATACGGTTCGTAAACATCCATGATGGTTGAGCGATCTTCGCTAATCGCCGCGCCGATGGTCTCTAAACCGACAGGGCCGCCGCCGAATTTTTCGATAATGCAGCTTAAAATACGACGATCTACGTCGTCTAACCCAAGATGGTCAATATCCATCAGGACAAGTGCTTCACCCGCAACTGGTCCCGTGATGATGCCGTTGGCGCGGGTTTGGGCGTAATCGCGCACGCGGCGGAGTAAGCGCAAGGCAACGCGGGGTGTCCCCCTAGCGCGACGGGCAATTTCAGAGGTGCCTTCCGGCTTAATCTCGACTTTGAGCATTCCAGCAGCACGATTGATGATATATTCCATCGATTTTTGATCGTAGTAATCCAAGCGATAGCGCGTACCAAAGCGATCACGCAGCGGCCCCGCCAACAGAGATAGCTGAGTCGTCGCGCCAATGACGGTGAAACGCGGCAAATTCAGGCGGACATTTTTCGCCGCTGGCCCCTTCCCGATGACAATATCCAGCGCGAAGTCTTCCATTGCTGGATACAAAATTTCTTCGATAGCGCGGCCTAAGCGATGAATTTCGTCGATAAATAAGACATCGTTCTGCTTAAGATGGGTAAGAATCGCGGCAAGATCACCCGCACGTTCAATTGAGGGGCCAGCCGTAATGCGAATATTGGCATTCATCTCATTAGCGATGACGAAAGCCAATGATGTTTTGCCGAGACCGGGTGGGCCATAAAATAAGACGTGATCCAGCGGTTCAGTCCGTGCTTTGGCGGCATCAATACTGATCTTGAGATTTTCGCGTACACGATCCTGACCCACAATATCTTTAAGTAATTGGGGTCTCAGGGCAATATTTTCGCGCTCAGTCTTTAATTTTCCGCCGCTGACGATGCGACCATCATCAGACATAAAGTTTACTCCGAGGAATAGGTGTTCTAACTAAAAGTATAATCGAGGCCGTCTATCGCGCAATGGTCGCTTTGACAATCTGCTATCTGAAACGTACAATCCGTCTGTTTTGTCTGGCGAAGGGAGATCGTTTTATGGGGACTGTTCATATTTCACAACATCCGCTGGTGCAGCATAAGCTCACGCTGCTGCGCGATGCGACCACCGATCATCGTTCATTTCGACATTTAGTTTATGAGTTGGCGCTGCTATTGGCTTATGAAGCAACGCAGGACCTAACTCTTTTTGAAACGACTGTGACCACGCCGATGGGGGTTGCAGGTGGCTATAAAGCACAAGAAACAATCGGCCTTGTGCCTATTTTGCGCGCCGGATTGGGTCTGGTTGATGGCGTGATGGAACTACTCCCTAGTGTTCAGGTGTGGCACATTGGCCTTTACCGCGATGAACATACCCTGCGCCCTGTAGAATATTATAATCGGCTGCCAGAAATCCCGACGGTTGAAATTTGCCTCGTGCTTGACCCTATGTTGGCGACAGGGGGGTCAGCCGTAGCGACGATTGACATCCTCAAACGGTGGGGCGTGAAGAAGATCAAGTTCCTAGGGTTGATCGCCGCGCCAGAGGGTATCGCGCATCTTTCCAGCGTCCATCCTGATGTGTCTATTCATGTGGCGGCTGTGGATGATCGCTTAAATGAGATTGGCTTTATTGTGCCGGGGCTGGGTGATGCGGGTGATCGTCAATTTGGAACTTGAATTGAATTGTGATTGGCGATAATTATATGAAAATCAGCGAACTCAGCGCTTTTGTAATCGTGTTTTCTTTGGCGTTCAGTGTATCGCTGATTTTAATGCCGCTTGCTGATCGCTTGGGGCGACGCTTTGGGATTGTTGCTAAAGCGGGTGGTAGGCGGCAGAACGAAGCCGATTTTAAGCAAATTTCCAAGCTAGGCGGGTTGGCGATTTTTGGTGGATTTACGGTTGCTATTTTAATCGCGCAGGTGTTGAATGTAACGCGATTCGACTCTTATGAAGTAGTACGCCTCGCTGGATTGGTGATCGGCGGGACGTTTATTTTCATCATCGGCTTGATTGATGATTTTTTCGAATTGAACGCGGTTCAATTGGGAATCGCGCAGATCGTCGCCTCAGCGATTGCGGTCACATTTCAAATTTTTATCGAGACCTTTAATAATCCGTTTACGGGGCAGCAGACTTCCGCTTGGCCTTTTGCCGTGACGGTTGTTTTGAGCATGTTTTGGCTCGGCTTGATGATTAACACCGTCAATTTTATGGATGGGTTAGATGGGTTAGCTGGAGGGGTGGCCTTTATAGCGGGGACGGTCTTATTTATCAACAGCGCGTTTGTTTTAAAGCCTCCCCAAACCAGTGTAAGTTTGCTGCCGTTGGCTTTAATGGGCGCGGCGTTGGCCTTTTTATTGTATAACTTCTATCCAGCGCGTATTATGATGGGCGGAAGCGCGTATTTTCTAGGGTATGTCTTGGGCGCATTGAGCATTATTGGCGGCGCGAAGATGGCGACGATTTTGCTGGTGATGGGACTGCCATTAATGGATTTAGCATGGCAGGCCATTAATCGGATGCGAAAAGGCCGAAACCCGATGCAGGGCGATAGAGGCCATGTGCATTTCCGTCTCTTGGATATGGGCTTTAGTCAGCGGCAGATTGTGTTGGCGTATTATGCCTTTTGTTCTTTTTTTGGCTTACTCACGCTCATCACAGCCAGTCAACTTTTTAAATTCATTGCTTTCGGCGTGATGCTGATGCTGATTATTGTCGGTTTTGGGGTGCTGATGCGGTTCGATCAAACGGAGTCTTCTGCATCTTCATAGATGATTGTGCCGGAGTCTTCTGCATCTTCATCTAAATTTTCTTCATCCTCGTCTTCTATTTCGTCATCATCCTCCAACGCATCCTCATCATATTCGCGGATGTCATCCACCACCTCATCCTCAATATAGTCATCTTCAATAGCCTCATCCTCAAGAGGTTCATCTTCTTTTTCTTTTTTATCATTTTCTATTGTCCGCAGCGCGGCTGTTCCGCCGAAAACTGGCATTGGACGCGGTGGGGGAGATGGTGGCGCAGCAGGTTTTCCGACCACTTCACCTGTGATGATGGTGGGTTCGATGCGTTTAGGCTGCTGCTGACCGGGTAGCATAGGTGGTTTTTCCGGTTCGACGATGACGGCGGCCTGTCTTGAAACAGGCTCTTGTCCAGGTGCGCCGGGGATGGGAAAAGGTAATTTATAGATCGAGGGCGTTCCTCCTTGTAAGGCCGGTGCAGTTGTTGGCTGTTTTTGTGTTTGGCGTGTACGCTGACGTTCTTTTTCGCGCTCTGCAATCGCTTCGGCACGTGTCATCGTAATCATTTTGCCATTTTTGAAGGTGGCACTGTCACCAGTTAAGCGCTCGACAAGCGACTCGATGCCGCCGAGAATGCCGACTGCCAGCACATCCAATACCACGATAAAGGCAAATGCCGTTGAAAGTACGTTTAACCCATTGGTTACGGGGCCAGAAATCGCCTGCCCCATAACTTCCTCGCCTATCCCTAACGCGAAGAGAAAGATGACGATGCCTGCAATAGGCCAGATTACCCAACGCCATGCTTTTAGAATCGTCGCATCGGGCATCATGGTATTGCCAATGGTAAACACCAGATACGTCCACAGCCAGAAATCAGGGGTCGTGGTTAAGTGCTTAATGACACGGCTTATATCGTCGAGTGTGCCTGAATTTGCTTGCTGGAATGCACCGTTCAAGTCGATGATCTTGGTCACAATAAGCCAAATGAGGACTATTCCAACAATCAACGGCGCGGCATTAATGATGTTGATTTTGTAAGCAGGGGCTTTTTTGGAGAGCTTGACGAAATTAAGCCGGAGTTCGCCAACTTCCTGTTTTTCTGGCATTGCGACAGCCCGTTCAGCACGGACATTTAATGCACCAGCCGCCAGCCAATAGACCACCTCATAAACAACGACACCCGGTAAAAAGAAGGTGTAGTAAAAAATGGTCGTCGTTTGATAATTTTTGGTCAGCAACCAGCCAACTTTAAAGATGTGCTGGTGCAGCCAGTTTTCTAGCTGCCGCAGCGCGTTAAAACAAATAATGACCAGCACACCAGCAAGCAAAACGTTCAGAATTACGCGCCTTTCTCCTGCGCGGCAACTTCGATCAATTTGGCGAAATCGTCAACTTTGAGCGCTGCGCCACCGACTAATGCGCCATCCACATCCGGCTGAGACATATATTCAGCCATGTTTTCGGGCTTAACGCTGCCGCCATATTGAATCCGCACGGTATTGGCGACCTCATCCCCATAGAGGGCTTGAAGTGTGCCACGAATCGTTCCGCCGATAATGTTTTGTGCGATTTCGCCGCTGGCACTTTTGCCTGTTCCGATTGCCCAAATGGGTTCATAGGCGACGACGACATGCGCCATATCTGAGGCACTGACACCCTCTAAGGCTGCCCGTACCTGTCCACCGACGAAAGAGGCGGTTTCACCTGCTTCATTTTGCACCAGACTTTCCCCTACCGCGACAATCGGCTTTAGTCCATGTGCCAGCGCTGCTTTGACCTTTTTATTGACGGTTTCATCAGTCTCGTTCAGATATTGACGGCATTCGGAATGCCCAATGATGACGTATTCTGCTAGGCCTTGCAGCATGGCGGGGGAAATTTGTGAGGTGAATGCGCCTTGCACTTCCCAATGCACACTTTGAGCGCTGACTTTAATGCCGGTATCGCGTAGGGCTTCCGCAACGGCTGCTAAAGCCAGAAACGTTGGACTAACGACGCGCTCAACGTTGGTAAACGGCGCGAGTTTAGGGGCAAGTGCTTGTACGAACTCAACCGATTCTTGCAACGTTTTATACATTTTCCAGTTTCCAGCGATGATCGGGATACGCATGTGTTGTTATTCCTCCAATGAGTCGATAAATTCCTGAGCGCGGATTGTAATCCATTCGGGTACATTTTCGCTTATCAAAATGGCCTCCCACTGGGCGCGAGCTTCCTCTGGTTGTGCTTGTACGCGATATAACTCACCTTGAACAAGCTGAAACTCCGGCAGATTATTGTATTGCGCTGACACTTGATTTAATGTGCGTTCTGCCAAGCGTGGACGATTCTGTAAAATTTCTTGTCGTGCGATTAACAAGCCCACAATTGGGGCGGCTTGTCCCGTATTGGCGATTTCGTCTTCGGTAATCGCCGTTTGGATGATTTCCTGAACGTCAATAGTTTCTGTTTCGACAATCTCGTAGAGATATTCACCCGCGATGGAACGCACTGTGAAGAGGTCGCCATCGTTATTTGCTGCTGCATTATAAGCCAGCGCGGAGAACATTACTGCGGCATTAGTGTGATTTTCGTTTTGAGCAATGTTGGCTGCTGTGAGTAGGTATTTTATTTTGTCTTCGCTTAATGCCAAACCGTCACGAAGCGTGTTTTCTGCAAGCTCTGAATCGTTTGCCTGCCATGCTGCTTGCGCTAAAGCGAGATATGCAAGGGAGGCATCTGGATTTTCCGCAAGGAAAGCCTGTGCGTCATTTAAACTCATATTGGGCGGTACGTCATATAAAGTGCCATCAGATAAAAAGCCGGGTCTTTGCGATTGTGTTTCTATGAAAAAGCCTGTGTCGGCTAACTGCGTGATATTATCTCCAGCGCTTAAGCCGATCATACTGCTCAAACTGCATATCGCTAAAAATGCGATGAGTCCACCAAATTTCCAGTAACGGGCGGTCTTTGGATTAATTGAGCTGACTTTGGTTGCTGTTGAACCGCGTCGTGCCGCCGGTATACCTTGATACGGTGTAATAACTGAACCTTGTATTTCGTCGCGCAGCCGAGCGAGTGAGATTGAGGCGATATTGGCACGATCAGGATTAAGGGTCGTCAACTTACTGGTATAAACTGCTTCTCGGAAGGCGCGTGCGAGATCATCAGCGCTTGCGTAACGTTCTTGGGGGTCTTTGGCAAGTGCCTTCACCAACACATCTTCAACACTAGCCGGAATTTCCGCGTTGACAAGACGTGGCAGCGGTAGGGGGGTATAAATGTGATCGTGGATGATGGTATAGGGGGTATCGGCTGTAAAAGGCACATGACCCACAATGAGTTCATAGAGGACGATACCGAGCGAATAAATATCGGCGCGGGAATCAAGGTTTTTTACACCGCGTGCTTGTTCGGGTGAGATGTAATGCGGTGTTCCCAACACCATATCGGTGCTAATGGTCGATTCGCCCTGAGAGGTGATTCTCGCTAACCCGAAATCAGCGACGTAAGGCGTGTTGTCTTTATCAATGACGATATTCGAGGGTTTAATGTCACGGTGCAAAACACCTTTTTGATGGGCATACGTCAGGGCGCTGCTCACCGCCGTCACAATGTCAATGATTTGTTCAAGGGTTAACGCCCCTCGGCTCATCCAGCTCTTGAGTGTTTCGCCTTCGATCAGCTTCATCACGAGATAAGGCTGACCCTCAAATTGTTGATAGTCGTAAACCGGGACGATGTGCGGATGGTCTAGCCCGGCGACGATTTGGGCTTCACGTTGAAACCGAGTCTGGAAGGAAGCATCATCCATCATGGCTTGGTGCATGACCTTAATCGCCACATAGCGATCAAGGTCTGGATGGTGCGCTTTGTAAACAGTTGCCATACCACCTGCACCCAGTTGGCTCAGGACAGTATAGGGGCCAATTTTCTCACCTTCGCGCCAAGCCATGAAGCTGCTCCGTCGTTGGTTACCGTTTGCTCAAAATATCATTGTAAACCAACAAGTGTTACGCAATCCACGAGAAATTGTTGCGGAACTGTAAATTCCCCATTGAGATTAGGCGCGATCTTTCAAAATATCCACGCCGGGAAGGGTTTTACCCTCTAACATTTCCAAACTCGCGCCGCCGCCCGTCGAGATATGGGTGATTTTGTCGGCAAGACCGGATTCTTCCACTGCTGCCGCGGAGTCACCGCCGCCGATGATGGTGACTGCGCCTTTGGCTGTTTCATCGGCCAAAAGCTGTGCGATTGAAAATGTTCCGGTGGCGAAGTTCGACATTTCAAACACACCCATTGGGCCATTCCAGACGACGGTTTTCGCGCCGTTGAGTTTTTGACCAAAAAGCTGGATCGACTCCGAACCGATGTCATAAATTGACCAGCCATCGGGTACACCATCGCTAATGTGAATCGTCTTTTTCTGTGCATCATTGCTAAAGCTGTCGCCGATGACGGCATCAATTGGCAGAATAAGTTTGCCGTCGCTTTTTTCGAGCAGCGATTTTGCCGTTTCGATAGCGTCTGCTTCGACCAATGAATTTCCCATTGCTACGCCTTGCGCTTTGAAGAAGGTATTCGCCATGCCGCCGCCGATCAACAGCGCATCGACTTTACCGAGAAGCGCTTCAATTACGGCGATCTTATCGGACACCTTTGCGCCGCCCAGGATCGCTATAAACGGCCTTTGTGGGCTTTCTAACGTGGTTGCTAGATAGTCGATCTCTTTTTCCATCAAAAGCCCGGCAACGGCTGGTAAAAGCTCGGCTACGCCATAAGTCGAGGAATGGGCGCGATGAGCAGAACCAAAAGCATCATTGACGTAAACATCGCCATGTTTTGCCAGTTGCTTGGCTAGGTCAGTATCGTTTTTCTCTTCGCCTTTGTAAAAGCGGGTATTTTCTAGCAGGAGGACTCCGCCTTGGGGCAAATCAGCCACGGCTTTGTCGGCTTTTTCGCCCACGCAGTCATCGACGAAATGGACTTCTGTTCCCAGTAAGTCGGCTAAGGCTGGCGCGATGGGCGCGAGGGAAAATTCCGGTGCGGAGCCGCCTTTGGGTCTGCCCAAGTGCGACATCAAAATGATTGCTTTGGGGTTTTGATCGAGAATGTATTTTAGTGTTGGAATGGCAGCGCGAATGCGGGTGTCGTCGCCAACAACGCCATTTTCAATCGGTACATTGAAATCCACGCGGACGAGGACACGCTTGCCACTTAAATCAATATCACGGACAGTCATTTTTTTCACGAGTTAACCTTTTGCGATTAGTGGTTAGCATTGAGCAGAATTTAGAGGTTTGGTGTTTTGGTGTAATGTAGGGGCGCGTCCACATGCGCCCTTTTTAGTTAGTGTTAGAGCTTATCGCCCATGAACTTGGTCAGATCGGCGACGCGGACGGAATATCCCCATTCGTTATCGTACCAAGCAATCACCTTCACGAGATTTCCGGCGGCATCGGTAGAAAGCGCATCAATGATGCTGGAACGCGGGTCACCTTTGTAATCCATCGAAACAAGCGGCTCGTGGCTTACGCCGAGAATGCCCTTCATACGTCCGTTGGCGGCTTCCTCAAAAGCGGCAATCAATTCTTCTTTGGTGGTTTCTTTTTCGACGGTTGCTACAAAATCGACCAAGGAGACGGTTGGCGTAGGGACGCGCACCGCCAGCCCATCGAACTTGCCTTTGAGTTCCGGCACAACCAACGAAACGGCTTTTGCCGCCCCCGTGGTGGTCGGGATGATGTTCAAGGCGGCGGCACGAGCGCGGCGCAGGTCTTTGTGAGGCAGGTCAAGAATTTGCTGGTCATTGGTATAGCTGTGGATGGTCGTCATGAAGGCTTTGATGATGGTGAATTTATCATTGACGACTTTGGCGGCAGGAGCGAGACAGTTCGTGGTGCAGGAGGCATTAGAGACGACATGATGATTTGTGGGATCGTACTTTTCTTCATTCACACCGAGACAGATTGTGATGTCCTCATTCTTGGCGGGAGCGCTGATAATGACTTTTTTCGCGCCGCCGGTGATATGCTTGGCTGCTGCGTCGCGGTCAGTAAAAATGCCCGTGCTTTCTATCACAATATCCACGCCCAAATCACCCCACGGAATGGCGGCTGGGTCGCGCTGGGCAATGGCTTTAATTTCGTCGCCATCCACTACCAAAGAATCGCTTTTGACTTCGATATGACCGGGAAAGCGCCCATAATTAGAGTCGTACTTGAGCAGGTGCGCCATCGTTTGTAGGTCGCCCAAATCATTAAATGCTACGATGTCAATTTGGTCGCCATAATACTCGCGCATCGCTTTGAGTACCTGCCGTCCAATCCGCCCGAAACCGTTAATACCGACGCGAATTGCCATTTTCTGTGTCCCTCTCTATATAATTTTAGATCGTAAGTTGCAGCGGGATTGCTCCCGATTTTTCTGCATCATAAATCCCTAAGATGGCTTTTGCCAGCTTACGGGGATCATGTCGCCAAGGTTGTTGTTCGTCTGTCAGATCAGTATACCGCACTTCGTAGCGTTGCATGATTTCGTGATTTTTTGGCGCAAGGTCAACATAATGGGTGTTTGCGCCTGCATTTAAGCTCGGTGCTGCGTTGTTAGCAATCACGGCTTGGAAAACGCCACGCCCAATATGATGTTCTAAAGCAAGGACATGATCGGCAACCGTATAACCCTCGGTTTCGCCGCGCTGGGTGGCGATGTTGCAAATATAGATTTTTAAGGCCGTCGTTGTTTGCAGCGCATCCGCAATCCCTTTGACGAGCAAATTAGGTAAAATACTGGTATAGAGGCTGCCGGGTCCGATAATGACGAGGTTAGCCTCTAAAATGGCGCGAACACTTTCCTCATAAGCGACCACATCTTTGGGCATCAGGCCAATTTCCTCGATTTGCCCACCGACCTCGGTGATGCGCGATTCGCCATAGATTTTAATGGGACGCTGCCGATTATTCTGACGAATAGAAGCGACGAGATTCACATCGTCTAAGGTTGAAGGTAAAACGCGCCCTTGAATATTCAGCACACGCTCCACTTCGGGCAGCGCCGTTTCCAGTCCGCCGCTGATACCTGCTAAGGCCGCGATAAACAAATTGCCAAAGGCATGACCACCTAAATCGCCCCCGTTAAAACGATATTGAAAAAGTTGTGTCATCAGGCTTTCATCATCCGCCAGCGCCGCGATGTTATTTCGTAAATCACCGGGCGGCTGTACGCCCATATCGCGGCGCAACCGCCCCGAACTGCCGCCATCATCCGCGACGGTGACAACGGCGGTGATATTGCTGGTATGATGTTTTAGTCCACGTAAAACCGACGGCAGCCCGGTTCCGCCACCAATAGCGACAACTTTCATGCCTTTTTGTCGCTTGCTATGTTCATAGACGACATCTATAACGCGCTTAGTTTGATGGCGGCGGTAGGGCGCGAGTAAATTTTGAGAGAGCCGGAGTAAGGCAAACGTCGTCAGACCCGCGCCAAGGAGAAACCCTATAAGGATAACGAACCAGCTAATCCGGTTGAGGTTACTTAGGATAAAGGCTGTTTGCCCCATCTTGAGGATAGCATCTGCCAGCGCAAGGGATGTGATGCTAATGCCTAGCAGCGCCAGCAACACCCAGCGTTTTACGCCGATGCCGGGTGTGAGCCATTTGATTAACATGCTCAAATTGAACATTAGGCCGCCATTTTTCCCCACCGCCAAGTTGCCCATAAGATAACCAGTGCGCCGACAACCGTCAACCCACCGATGGTTAAAGATGCGTCGAACCAGAATTGTTCAGGGAAGAGCCGAATCAAAGTATCGGAGTAAAGAAAGCGCCACGTCCCACTCTCGAAAAACAAGCTGTGGAATGTCGTGAAGAAAAAGTCCCATGCGCCAACAGCGGCGACAGTAATCGCCAGAATCAGGCTTAATGTCAGAATCGCGCCGTTGAATAATCCGTTTCGCAAAGCATAGCGGGTTGCTGGATTGCGCCAGAGGAAAAAACTAGCCGCAATTGCCCCCAATCCAGCGATGAGTAAAAATGAAAATGCGGCGCGGGTGACGATCTGCACATCTTCCATGTGTTGCAATTCGCGCTCGTTATAAAGGGGCGTACCGTCGGGGAAGGTTAAATCCCCTAAATATGCAATATCAGCATTATTGATGAGGTAATTTAGGGCATAGGGCGCGAGGTCGAGGCGGTCTTCACGGGTGAATCCGTATTCATCTTCAGGAAAGCCGGGACGACCATATTCAATCGTCAAAAAAAGAGGGGTCATCACTAACCGCGCACTCAACAAAACCAATAGAATCGGCACTGAAATAGTCAAGTAAGTACGGAGCATGAATAATATCGGGCGCGATATAGATTTTGGATTGACTATCTGTTCGACTAATGGCAGCGACTCGGCACGATTCTCGATATTTTCGACGTTCAATGATTTTTACCTCAACTGCTCGGTATTCCCGGAGAGCAAAAAGTTTAAGACTAACGAATCAACTAAAGTTTCAACAGGCGCTCGATCATCCGTAAAGACTAGTTTAGATTGATTAATAGGAACGAGAATCGCCGTACTGGTGGTGAGTATATCACGCAGAATCGGGTCGGCATCTGAAGGAAGTAAATTCAAATTAAGCGTTAAGTTTTCATCCGTCGTAGGCTGTATTGTGGCATAGAGAATCGTATTGAATGAGCCGGGAACATCCAAGGCGTGAACACTTGGGAAAACTGCCAGCAGGGTATTCGTCATCGCATCCACCAACCGCCGATCTGTATCGGTGCGTCCGACGTTGATAGCGACTACACCGTTGGGCAGCAAATGATGGCGCACTTCCTGAAAAAATTCGACGGTGGTTAAATGCCAGGGAATATAGGGCGGACGGTAAGCATCAATGGCGATGACACTGTAACGGTTTTCGAGTTGGTTGAGGATGTAACGTCCATCTTCAACATGAACAGTCAAACTTGGCATCATGGCGGCGTTCATATCGAAATATTGCGCGGCGGCTTCCACAATGTCGGGGTCAATTTCTACGCCATCTATGGGAATATCGCCATAGACGTGGATATATTGGCGCGGGATCGTTCCGGCGGCGAGGCCGATGACCAGCAGCGATTCGACATTTTCAGGCAGATAGGGCGGGGCATTAAAGTAGGGGGCAGTCAGGAAAAAATCCCATGTGCCGCCGAAAACGAATTGATCTTGCCGCCAAATGCTATGAACACCCTGGCCTTCATTCAAATAAAGATAGCGACTTCCGCCGGGGCTTTGCTGCACCTGAATATAATTATAGGCGCTTTCGTTTTCATAAAGCAGTTCCGCCCCCTCTAAAGGGGAACGCAAGGGGCCGTTTAATGCCCAAATCGCCAGCGCTCCAATCAGAAGCGGCATCCACAGCCAACGCAGCGCCTTTATGCCCTCAACTTGCAGTAAGCCCACTAAGCCGACGGCGTACAGCAACCCCGCGAATAACAAAAATGTGCGGAAGGTGCCTAATTCCGGGATAAGAAAGAGGACAGGGACAAACGTCCCGACCAAGCTGCCGAGCGTACTAATGGCATAAATTTGACCTGAGATTTTGCCCGCTTCTTGGGGATCATAAATCGCCAACCGGATTGCAAAGGGCGATACGCAACCTAAAAGTGTGATTGGGATAGAAAACAACGCCAATACAGAAATAAATGAGCCGATTGCTAAACCCGCCTCCACGTTTGAGACAGCGCTGGCAGCGGCAGTGAGTACGGGGCGGGCGACCAACGGAATCAATGCACTCAAAAACGCGCCCCAGATCAAAATGCGATAAAGTGTTTTGTGATGTGGGGATCGATCTGCCCATCTGCCGCCGATAAAATAGCCAATAGTGAGGTAAAGCAGCATCAGCCCCACCACATTCGCCCAGACGAGGTTGCTTGTGCCGAAGACATTGCCGAGCAAGCGTGAGGCGGTAAATTCGACGGCGAGGGTGGTCATTCCGCTGGTAAAGACCGCGAAATAAAGATAAATGTTTCTGCGTGTTCGCAAGGTATCGGTCAAGTTTTTATCTCGCTGTTTGGATAGACCTTGCGTATGATAACCCAGCGATTTTTTGCGACAAGGGGCGAGTTGATGATTGAATTACGTCAAGCGACGATGGATGATGCAGCGGCAATCGCCGAGGTGAAGGATGCGGTATGGCCTGATGAAGCCACTGCCCGCAGTTATATCGCGGAGGTCATTAATCAGCCGGAACATTTCGTGCATGTTGCCACTATTGATGATCGCGTCGTCGGTTTTGTCGAAGGGTTTATCACGCTCTCAAGCGAAGGGCAGTATCGCTGGGAGGTGGATTTGTTGGCGGTGCAGCCTGAATATCGCGGACGCAGAATTGCCCCACAATTGGTACAAGCCAGCACACAGGCTGGGCGCGACATGGGCGCATCATTGGCGCGAGGGTTGATTAGAGTGGGTAATTTGGCTGCTGAATTGACTTTTTCGTCATGCGGCTACGTTGCAAATGATGAAAAAAATGCACTTTATGTTGCTGGGGGTGAACATGGCTCAAGTGAAGTACCCGAAAATCTATTTTTGATCCCTGTCGCCACATTTGGGTATCGCGGTGTATGGCTGGAAGGCGAACTTTCCGCCCAGGGATTTTTAGCAGCACGGGCAGTTGTAGCGCGGCATGGGTGGGATGTCGCCGGGGCGGTTATCCCACTAGATAATACAAATGCTATTGTCGCTGCACAGCAAGCCCGATATGAATACAGCGCAGATTTCCGTCGCTGGTCTTTTAGGATGTGACTTAACTAAAGCGTGTAACGTTAAACAAACTGATGTCATGCGAGGTGGTGCCTTCGAGCGCCAAATCTTTCAAAATCGTGCCGATTAATGCGCCGAACTTGAAACCGTGTCCTGAACAGGCCGAGCAGATGATGATTTGTGGGTGTTCGGGATGCTTGTCAATGATAAAGTGTTCGTCGGGAGTCATGGTATAAACGCATACGCGCTGGAGCAGCAATTTGCCATTCGCTCCTGGCATGTGGTCACGCATAAAAGCGCGAAGACGATCTACGACTTCCGCATCCGGCGTGTAGTTAATTTCTGAGGGATGATTAACCCCTTCACCGCCATGAAGCCCAATTTTTAACCCCGACCCGTTCAAACTGGAAAGGCCGTAGGGTAAATGCTCGCTGTAGATGCCCGGCACATGCGCGATAAAAACCGGACAGTGGGCGGCATCATAATCGGCTGGATTATCGGGTTGGAAGTAGGCAAGCTGGACTCGTGTGGGCGTGATGGGTAAATGCAGACCAGTATCTTCCAATAATTCACCGATCCAGCCACCCGCAGTTACGATCAGACGGGCGGCGGAATAAATTTCGTGTTCGGTATGCACTTCAACACCATCATGCGTTGGGACAATTTTAGTCGCGGGTGTCTCCGCGAGGACGGCTGCGCCCATCTGCTGCGCTAACCGGATATGGGCTAATGTAGAACGGGTCGCCGCTAACATGCCGCTGTCGGCTTGATAGATGACGGTCATATCGTCTTTAAAGCGAAACTGTGGAAAACGTTTTTCGGCTTCTTTGGGCGAAAGTGTTTCGTAGTTTATCCCGGCGGTATTCAGCGCGACGATCAAGTCTTGGATGTACGGTTGATCGGGTGTGCCGAAGTCCACCCCGCCCGTGCGATAGTATAGTGTCTCGCCAGCTTCTTCTTGTAAGGCCATCCACAAGGGATAATTGGCTTTTGCCATTTCGACGTAGGTGGGATAGTCGTAGGAATAGCGGATAATGCGTGAGGCATCATGCGAACTGCCTTTTTGATGCTCCAGCTCAAATTGTTCGAGCAGTAGCACACGCTGACCTGCTTTGCTTAGATGATAAGTCGTCGCTGCGCCCATAATGCCCGCGCCGAGGACAATTACATCATAATGTTGTGCCATGATGACCTCTAAATTTACAAAGGACGCTGACCGAGTACGCTGGTCAAATCGTCATTCCGATTCACCACAATTGTGGGGATTTTTGCCACGCGCAGTATACCGCGTATGTTATCGGTGGGGGTAGTGCCGCCGAAAGATTGTGAATCCACCAGAACGCACATGGTTTTTATGCCCTTACGTCCCAAAATTTGTGCTTCCAGCACCCACGACGTATCAGCCGAGGCTGTTACAATCACGAGGGTTGTCCCGCGTGTAAAGTAGGGTGTTTCCAGCGTGAGCATCTGCCCAAGCGTATATTCGGAGAAGCTGCGGGCGACTGCGAGAGTCTCTAAAATGCGCGTAAGCTGGCGGTTGCCGCGCTCTGGCTGATGGACTTCACGGTTTGGGGTATAGGCCGCGAAACCAAGTGCGCGTTCCATTTCCGTAAAGAATTTTGCCAGCGAGGCTGCGATGACGACGCAGTATTCCTCTGTCGATTCGGGGATGCCGCTGTCGGTTGGGATGACCGCACCACGTCCATCAATCCGCTGCAAGCCGGGAGATTCCACCAGCGATGCGGCGGAAAAATCTGCGAACAGCCAAATATCGACCATTGGATCAATCTCGAACTCTTTAACCATCAATTGATCCCGACGCGCACTGCTGCGCCAATGGATGCGGTTAAAGCTGTCCCCCGTGACATATTCACGGACACCAGCAGCATTGGTCGTCACATAGTGAGAGCGGCGGCGCTGCGCTTCACCGCCGGAAAGTGTCCCCATCGGCAGCTCAAATTTGTTGATTGGCACTGTTGCCGGATACACAATTACCCGCGAGGTCGCATCAATGCGGCGGGGCGAGAGGAATAAGCCGAAAGGATCGCCGCTGGTCAGCGTAATGGGGCCCAGTCGGAATTCGCCGCGTGCTATGCAGGGAGTCTCAACGTGCCAACGATACGTTGAACGCGCATTCATCGCCGGGACGACGTGGCTGGCACGATGACCGGGCAAATCCGAATGGTCGCGGACTTCCAGCCATAATTTGGGCAGAAAGCTGCGGTTGCGGACGACAAAAGTTTCTTCTAGATTCCGCCCGACCTGGGCGCGTCTGGCGCGGGTCTTGCGCCCGATGTTGAGCCACCGCACCGAAAGCCATGCCCACCCGTAGGAAAGGATAATCAAGCCGATGAAAACATAGGCGAGGTTGAACAGAAATGTCCGCCCGGTGAATAGTCCTGCCAGCAGGCACAGAATAATCAGCAGGTATAAGTTATTGCGACGATTTTGCATAAGTTGGTGGCGGCTTTAGCGCATGGATGCGCCGGGTACGGGCGTTGCAACCAGCACATCCTGCACGATGGTGCGCGAAGAAATGTCTTTGATGCGTGCGGCGGGTCCGACGATGATGCGATGTGCAAGTGTGACTTCCACCAGTGCTTTTACATCATCCGGGATGACATAATCACGGCCTGCCATTGCTGCACGTGCTTGTGAGGTGCGAAACAGTGCGAGTGATCCACGTGGGCTGCTGCCCAAATAGACATCGGGATGCTGGCGGGTGGCTGTCACGAGATCAATGATATAGCGCTTGATTTCTTCCGCAACATACACTTCACGGATGGCCTGCTGTGCCATAATCAATTCTTGCACTGTAACGACCTGTCGCATGTTGTTGATGGGATGTTCGTATTGCTGCGCGGAAAGCACGGTGAGTTCTTCGGCTGGGCTGGGATAGCCGAGCTGGATTCGCAGTAAAAAGCGGTCAAGCTGCGCTTCTGGTAGGGGGAAAGTGCCTTCGTATTCAATTGGGTTTTGCGTCGCCAGAATCAAGAAGGGGTCTTGCATCGGATATGTTACGCCGTCAACAGTAACTTGGCGCTCTTCCATTGCTTCTAATAGTGCTGCTTGTGTTTTTGGTGTTGCCCGGTTGATTTCATCCGCGAGGACGATTTGCGCCATAATCGGGCCCGGACGAAATTCAAATTTGCGATTTTCTTGATTAAAAAGCGACACACCGGTGACATCTGAAGGCAGCATATCGGGCGTGAATTGAATACGGCTAAAGGTGCTGCCGATGGATTTCGCCAGCGCTTTTGCCATCATCGTTTTGCCCACGCCGGGGATGTCTTCGATTAAGATATGGCCTTTAGCGATTAAGCCGAGGACGGTCAGGCGGACTTCGTTGCGCTTCCCTAAGATGACCTGCCCCACACTCTGGGCGATTCGTTCCGCTACACTTTGTACAATGCCGACGGCATGATTTTCATTGGTTCGACGGGTTTGTTCAGGCATGAATTCTCACT
>DAOTTO010000200.1:0-3301 GCA_034437895.1 Anaerolineae bacterium
TCGTCGAAAATATCGCCAACACGCCGCAGCAATTGAAACAAGCGATGAATTACTTATGGGCGTGGGTGATCTTCGGCGCGGTATGGCTGCTCATTCCTAGCATTGGTTTTGCGATTGAGCGCTTTGGAAAAATTAAGGACAAACGCGGATTTACCGAATCGCTCTGGACATGGCTATTTTTTGTCGCGGGCAGCGCACTCATCTTTATCCATCTCGCCTATTGGATTGGTTCACAGCGCTACACCACCCGCTATTATTTTGAAGGACTCACTGCCTTAGCGTTGATCGGTGCGCTGCCAATTGCGTGGTTGGCGCGGCACATCAACCGACCCATCACTTACGGTATATTCGCAGGCATTCTCGTCTACAGCCTCTATACCTACAGCACACCGCGCATTGATGCCCTTTATCGCTTCAACTTTATCACGCCTGACCTCGCGCAAGGAGTCGAAGAACGGCGTGATGGTGATCGCCCAGTATTAGTGATCGTCACTGGCGTTGATAATGATGTGCGCTGGCGCTCCTATGGGAGCTTGATGGCGCTCACCGGCCCCTATTTGAACGATGATATTGTCGTCGCATGGGATTACGCACCGGGAACGGGTGTGCGCGACCAAATCCTTGCGCGATTTCCTGACCGTCAGGTCATCGAACTAAACGCCCAAGCCAACACCTCATGGTTCGCGGACGAAAATCCGCCCACAAGTGTCGGTCAAGCGCCATGATTTAGGATTGTTGGCGTTTCTCTACAGGTATGAGTTCGCCGTCATCTGAAATTTCCATCGCTTGAGCATCTGCGTCCAGCCCATCTGCATCGCGTTTGGGCTTCTCGGCGGATGCTTGCACCATCTCCATCAGATTTTGCCCCAACTGCTCGGTCAGAATCTGGCTTCGCATCTGCTTATCACCCATGCCCGTGTCAATCACCAGCCCCAAACCATCAAAAAATAAGGTCGTCAGCCAGCCGACTATGAATAGAATCATCGCGCCTAAAATAGGATCATCTGTTCCCGTGTTGGAAAGTTCAGCCGCAGCCGTACTCCCAGAAACCATCACCCACGCCAGCACACTGAACACAATAAACATAAATATGCTTGTGCCGAAGAGAACATAACGCACCAACATCTTGCGTTTTTTCAGTGTAATTTCCACCCGTGCATTCAATTCCTGATAATCCATATCGCCTAACAGCATCGTACACCCCCTTTGATTGCCCTCTATTCTACGCGAAATCACGCCTAAATGAAAAATCTCTGCCGCCTTTCTTAAGTGCAGCAGAGGTCTTTTACAATTATTTTAGAGTTTATCCTTATACGAATTGAACCACAGACACAGAGACTTAAGTTCAAATCCTTGGTGTTCTTGGTGTCTTGGTGGTTAATTTCTGCTAGGCTTTACTCAAAGCATTTCACATCATAAGGGAATTTATCAGGTCGAAGCGAAACGCACCGAATATATAGGCGGGAAATTATGACCCAAGTCGCGCCATGTATCGCCGCGATCATCCGAGATATACACATTGCCCGTCGTCGTGCCGAAGGCCAACCGATCGCCCTTTAAATCCAGCGCATGGCGGAACACTACATCATAAGCATGATCCTGCGGCAGCCCCTCGCGTAACTGCGTCCATGATTTGCCGCCGTCTTCCGTCCGGCAAACGCACACAGCCGTATCCACCGCCGTCCGATATTCCGCATCAATCGCCGGGACGACCCAAGCCGTATCCGCATCTTTTTCATCCAACGCCAACGCAAACCCAAAATAAGCGGGAGTCCCCTTTTGTGAGATATCCTGCCAATTTTTCGCGCCATCCGTGCTGCGGAAAATGCCACAGTGATTCTGCTGCCAGACGACATCCGGGTTCGATGGGCTGGTCAGGATAAAATGCGGATCATGCCCAAATTCAGCCTGTGGCTCAGGCAGGAAATCAGCACTAAGCCCCTTATTCCGCGCTTCCCAAGTCTTGCCGTCGTCGTGCGTCTCATACACACCGCCCACACTGATTCCCACTAAAACATGCTTGCTGTCGCGTGGGTCAACGCAGATCGAACACAAACCCGGAAAATCACGCCCACCGCCGAACCACCACTCTTGCCGTTCTGGTCGATCCCACAAGCCTTCGACCAAATTAAAGGTCTCGCCGCCGTCATCGCTCTGGAAGAGGCCGCCCGGCTCCGTGCCGATATACATGCGTTCCGGTTGATCGTTTCCGCCGGGTGCGATCAGCCAGATATAACTGAGTGTCGCGGGTTTGGTACTGGGCATATTCTCAGCCGCAAAACGAATATTCACTTCAGCGTTTTCGGGATAGGTCGGGGTAGGGATTTCGTCCCAAGTCGCGCCCATATCTCGCGAGCGGTGCAGCTTTGTCCCCCAATGCCCATGATCGAGCGCCGCCCACATCATGCCTGTGCGCGGATTGTGCATGGCATAAGAGACCGGAGTCGCTTTGAATACCTCGCGGCAAAAACGCCATTCGCCCCGATTTTCTTCAAAAAGCAGCAGCCCTTTGCGTGTGCCTAATATCATCATTTCGGTCATAAATCAGCCCCCTGAAAGTGCCTGCATAATAAAAATTTGTTGATCGTCAGAAACAACGTCTTGCAATCGCTCACGGTCAGCAATCATGCTGTCACCAATGAAAATATTGACGTGCTTCCGCAGCGCCCCGCGTTCATCCACGATGTAGCCGCCAAGTCCGGGGTAACGTGAGTCCAGCGCCGCGACGACTTCAGCAATCGTCCGGCCTTCAATGGCTAGTCCTTGTTTTAGAGTGGGGAAGAATTTTTGGAGGTGTGTGGTGTATTTTACTTTTGCCATAAACTACGTGACCGACCCCTCGGCTTGAAATTATGTTCTGATTATAGAACACAATTTCGCATCCTGTCAACTAGAACAGGTTTTAGGGCATGATTCAGACAAACCGTTCATCCAACGGCAAATTGTCCCGATCAAATTCCCATTGGGTTGGGTTCGCTTGAATATAGTTGCGATAAGCGTTCAATTCGGGTTCGTGGCGAAGAATATGTTCGTAATAATTCCGTTGCCACAGAGTCGCGCCGGGCGTGTCGCGCAATCGATTGATGTGTTTTGTTGCCATTGATTTGAATTGCCCGAGAATTGCGCCCAATGAACCCGATTTCGGTCCATTCGGACGGGTGGTTTCCGTAGGGGCGACCCGGCGGGTCGCCCCTACATTAACAGGCGCGTTTTCATTATTTTTGATGGCAGGCTTACCAACAATCAATAAAATCGCATGGAAATGATTCGGCATCACAACAAACGCATCCAATTCAACATA
>DAOTTO010000201.1:0-3138 GCA_034437895.1 Anaerolineae bacterium
GTATAGTTACATAAAGTGACCATTATGAGGCATACTCTCAACTATATAGGGTTCATTTACGCGATATGTCATTGGCGATAAATTGATTTTCTGAATTGAAACAGGCTGAGTAGTTACCCGTTTTTTTTTTTGATGTCAAGTAGTTTTGGTTAGAAAGGATAACTATTAACAAAAATGATATTTAGTTAAATGCGCTTAACAATGGTTAAAGCTATGGAAATACAAAAACAGAGGCATCACTGAATGATGCCCCGATGCAATTCTTCGTGTTGACTATTTAAAGCTGGATGTAACTGTTTTCCGCGAGGATGAAGCGATGGACAGCAGGCACTTTATTCGATGCCGCTTCGACAGTCGTCGAGTCTGCGAGTAAGCTGGAGTCGATGCGTCCGGGTAGATTGATGAGGCGGCAGTCTTTCATGATGATGCTGGCTTCGACTTCGCTGTTTTCTACGACGACGTTATCACCAATGGCGGTGTACGGCCCAATATAGCTATTCTTGATTATAACATTGTCACCGATGATGACCGGGCCGCGAATCACGCTATCTTCGACGGTAGTCCCTTGCCCAAGCAGGACGCGATGTGAAACTTCTGATCTCCCTGTGATATGAGGACCTTCTGGGGCAGGTGTGTAGGGGAGATCACCAAGGACAAGCTGATTGGCGTTGATAATCGCGTCAGGCTTCCCGGCATCAATCCACCAACCCGGCAGCACATAAGGCGTAACCTTAAGGTTTTGGTCGACAACCCACTGAATGGCATCGGTGATTTCGAGTTCGTTACGCGCTGACGGTTTGATGTTAGCAATCGCGTCCCAGATCGATTTGCGGAACAGATACACGCCGCAAATCGCTAAGTTGGAGGGTGGATTTTTCGGCTTTTCGATCACACGCAGCACGCGTCCATTGCTGATCTCGGCAATACCAAAGCGTGTCGGATCAGGAATGCCTTTGAGCGCGAGGGAAAGCTCGGAATCCGAGGATTCAAAACCTTCGATCAAATCAGTCATTTTATCTTGGAAGATGTTATCGCCCAAAAACATGGCGAAGGGATCATCGCCGACAAAATCATGCCCAAGACTCACGGCATGAGCTAAACCTTTTTGCTCGGCTTGGACGATATAATGTAGACTCACCCCAAGTTTGCTGCCATCACCGAGTTGGCTGACGATGGGCGAACTCATATCATGGACGATAATGCCAATTTCGGTCACATGAGAGTCTCTTAAAATATCGATGGCATAACCGATGAGGGCTTTATTGGCGACGGGTACAAGCGGCTTGGGCATTGTCAATGTGACCGGACGTAAGCGCGTCCCTTGTCCAGCGGCGAGAATGATAGCTTTCATCCAATTAATCTCCAATGAGTGGATTATACAGAGGTAGTCTTAACGCATGGTACTGGAAAGTTGACCTGCTGGCAAACGAATTTTTTCTGAAATCTGGCGAATCAAAAGGGGCGATCTGCGCCGCCCCAACAAAATCGTTTAACGCATGGACAGAGGTTCGTGGGGTATCTCAAACAACTCGGTTAAAAAGTTGCGTCTCTGGACTGGAATGCGCGGTTGGTGGGCGGCTTCCCACACTTCGCTGGCGATATCCCAAACTGCATTGGGTCGGGCAATCTGGCGGGCATTATCAGCACGTTGTTTTAAGCCTGCCTCGCCCTCTGCCAGCCATGCGCGTAACGTATCTGCTACGTCATGCGGATTAGGGGCATAGACTCCGGCGTTGTTTTCTAAGACGTATTCTACATTGCCCGTCTCTTGTCCCGGAATGGCATCGCTTAAAATAAGGGGCAGTCCAGCGATGCAGGCTTCGCTGATGGTCGCGGGGCCGGCTTTTGTGATCATCACATCCGCTGCAGCCATCATACGCGGCATATCGGTGACAAAGCCGTAAATGTGGGTTGGTTGATTCCAATGAGACGCATTGAGCTTTTCTTTAAGCTGTTTATTCTTGCCTGTGATGACGACCAATTGGCATTTAAGTTGTTGCTCGTTGATGGCGCGGGCGGTTTCATACAGCGGCCCCATACCTTCACCGCCAGAGACGAGCATAATCGTCGGTAACGTGGGATCCCAACCCAAGCCTTGACGTGCTTCCAGCTTATCAACTAGGCCATCGTTAAAGCGTGGATTCACGGGCAGCCCCGTAACGCGCAGTTGCTCCGGTGTAAGGCCACATTCCAGCCCGCGATCATAAGCGGCTTGGGTGGGGACGAGGCAGCGATCACTGCGTTTATCGTACCAAAACATGTGCGTGGAGACGAGATCGGTGACAACCGTGATAAACGGCGGACGTTCTTCTAAGGTAAGGAAGGCTTTTAATGAGGGACGGGCGATCACTGAATGGACGCAAACCACGACATCCGCTGGGTTTAAACGCGCCATCTTCCGCAGGCGATGCCCGTTGGTGAGATACATATAATTGGTGATCGCTTTAGCGCGGCGGTTGGTATTCGACAGGTTATACCCCACACCCCACGATGACTTGCCATGATTGACAATCCAAGGGTAAAGCTCAGGCATATAATTTAAGGGAAACAACGTCTCCTTAAAGACATCAACCATCGCCACCCGAAGCGCATCGCGCCCATGTTGAAGATAGAGCGCATCGCGGATGGCTTCCGCCGCTGCACGATGTCCGCCGCCAGTGTCTGAGAAGAGAAACAGGATTCGTTTTGCCACAGCTTTATTGTCCTCCTGAAAATTCAGTGTTGTGCTGTCGAATGATTTCATTCATCAAATTCCTTGCACGGATACCCCTAGCTTTAGCTATAGGGAGTAGGTGCAAGTTCTCCTTTCAAGAGTAGCGGACGATAATCCCGGAAGGGAAAGGGAGATTTGCAGTTACCTGCTGGCTCTCCCTCAAGGCCTACTCCGCTTGCGCGGGGAATGTTCACCTCGACAAGGTTAGTGGTCGGTACTTTCCTCTGTCCTGCACTGGCTTCGTACCCCGTATGCCTGTTTAACAGGGAGGTTCTAGGGCTTGGGACTGGTGAGGTATCCCAAGGTAGGTCGTTGAACTCTTGCCACTAACGTAGCCCGATAGGGATTGCTCCCCCTGGCTGAGTCTGGTCAGCGCCGGACTTGCATTGCTACAAGCCCCTAGCTTTAGCTATGGGGTCGCTGAC
>DAOTTO010000202.1:0-5659 GCA_034437895.1 Anaerolineae bacterium
CATCATCATCCACAGCGGCAGCAGCGCGATTACACCCGCATTACCCGCCCACAGCGCGAAGATGATCGCCGCGAACAGCATCATGCCCATCGTCGCTTGAACGCGCAGAGTCGTCAGCCGATAAGTCGGAATGTCACAAGGCGCATAAACTTTCGTGTTAAATATCACCCACGCGATGCCGAGTGATGCGACCAGTACCACAGGCCACCATGTAAATTCTGCGTAGGGCTTACTAGCCTGATTGACGATGATAAACACAAACATGCCAATCAATGCCAGCGCCGCAAAAACGCCCATTTTTCGATTTGGAGTCGGTAAAACCACATCTAACACATATGCAGCAGCAGCTACGATGCCAAACACCCACCAACCGCTGATAATAGCTAATCCTGTAAAAATCAAACTTGCGATTCCATCCCCAATTTTGGCAGGCGGCCCTACCGTGCGATTCACTATCCGCGCCAATACAATCATCGCCCCCAAAGGCCAAATGCTCGGCGGAGCAGCGAATAAGGACGCTGCAAATGCCAAAAACGCCCCCAAAAACGCCGCGAGTTCATGATCGGGATCAAATTCCCGCGCCAGCGCCCATGCCAAAAATGTGGATGCGCCCGTAAAAAATCCAGCACGAATGGCTTCATTGAAAGTCTCGCCAGCAAGCAAACTCAATATTCCGGCGATGATGCCTGCCACAGGTGTAATGACCATTATTGCGAGATTAGTCGGGTAGCGTGGGTCGAGGGTGCGCCCGGTTGAAGTGAATTCGTACATGCTTTGCTGCGCTTTATCCATCATGGTGTGCATTGCCTAAGTTTTTATAATTTTGGTGCAGGCAATTAGAACGCAAAAGGATGAGTATTAGCAAAGTATGGGATATAGGCAAAATAAAAACGGAGCGCATTGCGCTACCCCGTTTTTGATTTCAAACAGATTTGTGAAGGAAATTGGAAAAGATTCATCCACAGAGACACGGAGTACACAGAGGCTTAAGTTCAAATTCTTGGTGTTCTTGGTGGTTTAAAGATTTCCAATTATTTACCGGATAGTATTTATAGCGCCTAACTCTCGATGACTTTATCGTCGATCAACTGCTGCTGCACTTTTTGTCCACGCGGGTTAAAGGCAAAGTGCTGCCCGTGAATCTCGAATTCCATATCCTGCATGGCGCGTCCGGCACGGTTCTTTTCTACCGTCCAGACAACCCAATTACGATACTGCTTGGCGTTATAGGGGTTAAAGGCCACATGATCTTTCGCCATGATCTGATATTTGTTATTCATGATGATGGCGATGTCGGATTCATAATCCAAAGCGCTGCTGCCGCGCAAATGGAACAAATGGATGCGCTTACTCTTAAGCCCTTCACGATCCGCCGCCACAATCGACATGACCGGCACATCCAACGAAAGCGCGATGTCTTTCAGCCCTTCCACGATGATGGTCACTTTGTCATTCTCATCACGCGGACGTTCCGGGTGAACGGCGATTTTTTGCAGATAGTCGATGAAAACCGTCACATTGCCGCCTGTCGCCTCACATAAACGCGAGGTCATTTCTTTGATCGCCCGTAGATTGGTTACGGCGGGGCTGGCCTTGAGCAAAATCAAGCGGTCAGAATAACGCACCATGCGCTGTAACGCAGGCGCAGTCTTAGGATTATCCCTCAAAATCGCTTGCAGTGAACCCGATCCGCCATCGCGCCCCATAAATTCTTTGGCACGTTGGGCGATGATGATCTGATGCAAATCGCGCAGTTTAATCCCGCGGCTGAGGTCAATTTCGGGCGGATTCAGGCTTTCCATGCACAATAGACGGTGCATCAGATGCGTTTCGGTATGCTCATAGGAGACATAAAAGGCATATTGGTCGGGACGCGCTGCGATGTTACGGGCGATTTGCAGTGTCGCAATCGTCTTGCCAATGCCTTGAGCGCCGCCGAGCAGCACCAGTTCGGTTTTCCGCAAGCCGCCGCCAATATAGCCATCAAGCGGGTCGAAGCCAGTTGGCATCGGGACGTAATCATCTAAATCGCCACGCATGACTTTTTCATTGGCATCGTTGATGACTTGGGTGAGCGTGCGCGGTAGATGGGCATTACCGCTCGTATTGCCGGCTGCACGTGGCGGCTGTGCGGGTGAATTTTGCCGTAAAGATGCAGGGCGCTGCGGGGGAGATGGGGGTGCGTCGGACTGCATCAAATCGGATAAATCCGGCAGCTCAATCGGCCCGGGATTTGCATTCGCTTTAGAAAACGGATCGGGGTCGTTGAATTCGTCGGTAAAGCGTCGGGTAGACATAAATGATGACCTTAAACAACTGATGACAACTTAAGCTAATCATACTCAACTATCGTTCAAGTATACAACCGAAAAAGATGTTGGGATAAGCAAACCAAAAAGCAACACCCTTAAGATTTTATTTTTTACTAAGGATTTCTCAAGTATCCGCTTATGCCCCACTAATCTACAAACTTATCTTAATTATGATAGAATGAGGAAATTAAAGGGACTTTTAAAATTGCTTGTAAAAGTATAGCATATTTGGTGTATGTTATATTCAGCCATAGCTAGTTTTTAATATTTTCCCTACTAAGCATATCATGACTATGCCTTTCGTCCATAGAAGTTCGTTAAGAGGAGGATGTGTTACATCCGGCAGCGATCTGCTATCAGGTGTACAGTACGTTTGATCTGTCATAACAGTGTGTGATGCGTTCAGCTACTCTGAACCTGTAACCCACACTTACCCGCCACGGACACGCCGGAAGCGGGTCTTATCGTATCTTTTCAACTTGAAAGTTGGCAGGCAGGTATAACGTGATACAAGAACTCATAAATCGGGCCGACCAGCGCGGCTACCTCACCTTCGACGATGTACTAGAAGTGCTAGAAGAAGATGGTGACGACGTAAGCACCATAGACTCTCTACTCTATGAACTCGATGAACTTGGTATCGAAATGCGACAAGAAAACGAAGGTTCAGGGCAGGTAAGCGTCGGAGAAGAAACCGACATTGACTTCGAGCCGGAAGAAGTGCTCCAAGACCCCGGTATAGGGGATATCAATGCCGTTTCTGCTGATGACCCGGTGGGGCTTTACTTCCGCCAAATGGCGCAAGAACCCTTGCTAACTGCACGAGAAGAAATTGACTTGGCGAAACGTATCGAAATTGGTAAACGTGCCAATGAAAGAATAGATCGCCCTGGCACCCGTGAGAACTACAGTCAATCTTGGATTACCCACATGGAACGCCTCATTTGGGAAGGCCAATCGGCACGGGAGCATCTCGGACGCGCCAACACCCGCTTAGTCGTGAGCATCGCCAAACGCTACATGGGCCAAGGCCTCCCCTTCCCCGATCTGATTCAAGAAGGGAATGTCGGGTTAATGCGTGCAGTCGATAAATACGACTATAAACGCGGAAACCGCTTTAGCACCTATGCAACATGGTGGATTCGTCAGGCGATCACACGCGCTCTGGCGCAGAAAACCCGCACCATCCGCATCCCGCTCCACATGACTGAACGCATCCGCCAGATGTATCGGACGGCGCAATCGCTTGAGCAAAATCTCGGACGGCGGCCTACACCAGAAGAAATTGCCTTTGAGATGGATTTACCCGCCGATGCCATCCGCGGCATGATGGATGCCAGCCAACACGCTATCGCCTTGGAACGTCCTGTGGGCGATGATGGTGACAGCGAATTTGGCGATTTTATCGAAGATCAAGATTCACCCTCCCCTGTAGAAGCAGCAACCCAACACCTCCTTGAAGAAACAATTGAAGAAGTTCTCAGTGAGCTTACCCCTCGTCAAAGCCATATTTTACGTTTACGCTTTGGTTTAGGCGGCGGCGAACCCCATACATTAGAAGAAATTGCGAATAAGTTCGGCCTCAGCCGTGAGCGCATCCGGCAGTTAGAAAAAGAAGCGCTGCGCCGTCTGCGGCATCCACGCCTCGCCCATAATCTTCGGGATTACTTGGGTTAATTCTTAAAAATTACTTTGTGTTATAGACTAAAAGCTGGGTGAATACTCAGCTTTTTGTTTTGTTATTTTCGATGGCGGAGGTCTGCTTGAGGGATAAATCAGTACGCGCAGCACTCATCGTGAGCCTGATTACGGGCATTCTCTTTGCCGTATTATGTGCAGTTGTCATCGTCAATAATCCCCAACGGGCGCTGGCATTCGCACATATCGGCACACGCTTTTCTGAGCATGACCCTAATGGCCCACCGGGTTATGATGGGCAGTTTGTTTACTATATTGCGCGTGATGGCGCGGCAGCCATCCCCTTTATCGATGGCCCATCACTGCGTTATCAACGCATCCTCTTTCCGTTACTGGGTAGAGCGGTTTCACTCGGTAATGCGGAAGTCACCCCCTGGGCATTAGTCATACTCAACGTCGTGATACTCAGTATCGGGGCAGGTTTATTGGCCTATCTGCTTGGCGATTTTGGCGCATGGCCTTATTTCGCGCTTGTTTACAGCTTTTGGCTAGGTAATATCTTTGCGATTCGTTTTGATCTCACTGAACCCATGTGTTTTGCTTTAGCTTTAGGGGCAATCATTGCTTATCGCCAAGAACGTTATCGTTGGACGATTTTTTTGCTCATGCTCTCCACGTTAACGAAAGAACTGGGATTGGTTATCGCAGCTGGACTGGCGCTCCATGCAGCCTTTGAGCGAGGAAAATGGCGCTGGTCAAGTTTAATTTTTGGTGGGCCGCTGCTTTTATTTTTAACGTGGTGGGGCATCATGCGTTTGTGGTTTGGGAGGCTGCCGTTAGGTTATCCCGCCGCGAAATTACACCGTATCCCCTTTCAAGGGTTATTTTCTGATCGTGTCGACACACCCATCAATTTTATTCTGCTGAGCGTCTTGCTGGCGATTCCGACAACGGTGTTATTGATCGCTGCTTTATCTACAATCTGGCGAAAATGGCGAAAAAAACCGCGTCAATTCCCCGTTAGCGCCGCGCTTGTATTACCCGCAGCAGGATTCGTGATGACGATGCCAGATGTGAGTTGGGAAGACCCAGTAGCGGCTTATCGCATTGCGCTGCCAATTGTCGTCGCTGGATTGCTATTTCTTGGAGAATGTTATCCGCGCCGCTTAAAACTGCTCGCCGCGTTATGGCTGTCCGCCGCAGTCATCCCATTGATGATTCCCGATCTGTGGATATAACTATAGGACTTTCGCTCACGCATTTACCCCACCCCTAAATCCCCTCCCCATTGCATGGAGAGGGGACTTCAAGATGCGTTTTTCTCCCCCTCTCCAATACTTGGAGAGGGGGCCGGGGAGTGAGGTAAGCGAAAGTCCTGTTATTGTTTTGTACGGTGATGTGTTTTTACTGCACGGGCGCATTGTGGATGCTGCAAATTGTGTGCTATCCGACCTATGCCCTCGTCGGCGAAAAGGAATTTGTGCCGTTTCATGTCGCTTTCGGTAAGCGGCTGTTGATCGCGGCGGTAGTGCCGATGATCGTGACCTCGCTGGCGACCTTTGCGCTGATCTTTGCCCGACCAGAAGCCGCCCCCTTTGGGCAGCACTGCTGACGGCGATCTGCACCGCGATTGTGCTGGGGACGACCATCGCCATCGAAGTCCCCAAACATAACCAGCTTGACCGCGACGGAAAATCGCTTGAGGTGAT
>DAOTTO010000203.1:0-5843 GCA_034437895.1 Anaerolineae bacterium
TTACCCCACCCCTAAATCCCCTCCCCATTGCATGGAGAGGGGACTTCAAGATGCGTTTTTCTCCCCCTCTCCAAGTATTGGAGAGGGAGCCGGGGGGTGAGGTAAGCGAAAGTCCTAAAACTAAAGAGCATTATCAATTCCATTCACCCGAAAGGCGCACCGTGACGCTTACGTTTGTCCATATTAGCGATACCCATCTGCACAAGAACCCGAATTACACGGGCGATTATGTCAAATTTTCATCTCGCGTCAGCGTGGCGGAACTCGTGCGGCAGATTAATGCGCTGCCTTTCCCGGTGGATTTTGTGCTGCACACCGGGGACATCATGAATGACCCAGAGCGCGACTTAGATTACATCGTGGCGCGGGAGCTATTAGAAGCCATTCGTTTTCCGGTATTTTATCTGCCGGGCAATCATGACCGCGTAGAAGGGGTGCAGCGTGTCATGTTGGGGCGCGGGGATGCCGATCTTACACCCCGCTTGGATTATATTATCGAGCGCGACGGGGTGCAGATCATCTGTCTAGACAGCACGATAAAAGGGTCAGCGGCGGGAATCATCCAGCCGAGTCAGTTGGCGTGGCTGGAAAGCCTATTTATACCGGAAGATGATCGCCCGTTGGTCGTGGCGCTGCATCATCATCCGCTGCCGTCCGGCGCTCCTTGGTTGGACGAAATTGTGCTGAAGAATGGGGTGGAATTTCATAACGTCCTCTTGAAAGCGCGGCATCGTTTACGCGCCGTATTGTATGGGCATATCCACGAGGACATGACGACCATCCGCGACAGCATTAATTACGTCAGCGTCCGCAGCACATGGTTCCAGACGCGCACATGGTACGGGCAAACCCAGCCCGTGAACGATCCCTTTCACGATCCGACTTTTAATGTTGTGACGATTACGGCGCAGGATACATTTATCCGCCGTCATCATTTTCATCTGCCGGGGAACTGATCTTAGCCTCCAAGGTAAGGCTGCTATGAAACAGGCTGACAACAGAAAATCCAAATTTGAAAGGGGCGAAGCCATTGACCTCGCCCCATACACTTTGTGAACCTTAGCGTTCTTTGCGCCTTTGCGTCAAATCTTCCTTTTACTGCTCAATCGCATGTTCATCACGCGGCGCACCCAGATACGAGCGTTCCAGATCGACGATCTCCGGCTCCAGCTTGACGAACAGCGCGGCGGGTTCGCGCAGTTTTTGCCCCGCTTGCAATTCGCTTTTCGTCCATGTGCCAATTGCGCCTGTCGCGTCGTAAATCAGCCCTTTGTGGCTGCGCGTTGCCTCGGCATATTCTTCAATTCGCAGTTCACCGAACAACCGTCCGTCGTAGCCAAGATACTCATGCAATTGCTGGGCGCTGTGCGGCAAAAATGGCGCGAGCAGGATTTTTAGATTGTCGATCACGCGCAGAATCGTATAAACCGACGTTGCTGCCGTCGCCGGATTATCTTTGATCGTCTTCCAGGGTTCGTGATCGCTCAGATAAGTATTCGCATCACGGACGAGCGCCATCGCGGTTTCGAGCGCTTGCTTGAGCTTCACTTTTTCTAGCAGCGTGCCGATTTCGTCGAAGGCGGCTTCGGTCTTGGCGAGGATGGCTTTTTCCGCGCTGCCCAATTCGCCCGATTCGGGGACTGCACCGTCGAAGCGTTTATACGCAAAACTCAACACGCGGTTGACCAGATTCCCCCACGCCGCGACGAGTTCATTATTCACGCGCTCCAAGAATCCCTGCCATGAAAAATCCGAATCGGAGGATTCCGGGAATGTACGGGCGACATAAAAACGCAGCGCGTCGGCTTGATAGCGTTCCAGAATGTCCGGTGCCCAGATCGCCCAATTGCGGCTTTTGGAGAACTGCTTGCCTTCGATATTCATGAATTCATTGGCAGGCACATCATACGGGAGTTGTAGGGGCGCATCATACGATGACGATTCGCCCGACTCGTTGTAAATGCCATCTATGCCGAGCAGTTCCGCCTGCCAAATAATGGTATGGAACGGGATGTTATCCTTGCCGATGAAGTTGTAAATCTCCGCTTTGGGGTTGTACCACCAGTCCTTCCACGCATCCGGCTGACCGCTGTTTTTCGCCCATTCGATGCTGGCGGTAAAGTAACCCATTACAGCCTCGAACCACACGTACAGCTTTTTATCCTCCCAACCTGCCAGTGGCACATCAATGCCCCAATCAATATCGCGGGTGATCGGCCTGCCGCGCAGACCGTCCGCCACAAAATTGCGCGTGAATTTGGTCACGTTAGGCCGCCATAAATTTTCATGCGCGTCGATATAAGCCAGCAATTGATCGCTGAATTTACTCAGATCGAGGAAGTAATGTTCGGCCTGCCGGACGATCAGTTTATCGTCGGGGTTGCCTTTGCTGCGCGGATTGATGAGCAGCGTCGCATCCAGCAGATTGCCGCAGTTGTCGCATTGGTCGCCGCGTGCGTCGGGGAAGTGGCAGATATAACACTCGCCTTCGACATAACGATCTGGCAAAAAGCGTTTTTCCTGTTCGCTGTAGAGTAGTTCCTGGCTTTCCTTATAGAGATAGCCGCGTTCCAGCAGCAGCAGGAAAATGTCCTGCGCGATTTTGTGATGATTCTCGGTATCGGTATGCGTGAACAGATCGTAAGTGATGCCGATTTTTTGCTGCGTGAGCAAAAAGCGCTCGTGATAATGCTCGAACACCTCCCGCGCCGGAATGCCGCGTTTATCGGCCTCCACCGAGATCGGCGTACCGTGACTATCGCTGCCGGAAACCATCAGGACATGGTTGCCTTTTAAACGGTGATAACGGGCGAAAATATCAGCAGGCAGGTATGCACCCGCCAGATGTCCGACGTGTAAATCGCCGTTGGCATAAGGCCAAGCGACAGAGACATGGATATGTTTGGGTTCATGAGTCATGATTCGTTCCTTATAGCGATTGGCGGTTAGCTTTTCGTGATGAACAAAATATAAAAACGGGAAAATTCGGACGTACTATAGCGTTTTTAGCTGAAAGCTGACAGGCTGACGGCTGAACGCTGCAAACAAAAAACCGCCTATCGGGGATGACAGGCGGCGTAATTTACACATTAGCACAAAGCAGCGCGGTTAGCAGTCGCGCAAAGACAGCCTGTCCCCAAAAGGCGGGTACGGCATTCGCATAGCGCGGGTGAAGGTTGTCGCAAAAGTATTCATATGCTTAGTATAGAAAAAATAAGCCAATGGAGTCAAGTGGTTTTGACATCGGTGAATGGCTAAAGAAATGGCTGCTGTAGGGAGTGACACGCAGGTCACTCCCGGCGGACACACATCGGTCACTCTCTACACGCACGAAAAAGCCACTCCCGTTTAATCCCGCATCTATCCTATTGCGGCTGAAGCTGCCCCGACCAGATTTGCCACGCGAGTAATGATTTTGCGACAAGGCTCAACACAATGTAGGCACGTTCTCCAAATAGATAATTTTTCCACGGCCCCACACGGCGATATTGCAGCCACATATTCAGCGCGAAGATATTAAAGAAGACGAAGATTGACGCGATGATGGCATAAACAAAACCGGGGATTTCGGTATCGACGGATTGTGCCGCACCGATGATATAAAACACGATTACGATCCAAGGGATGATTCCGGCGATGCAGCCGTAGATGAAGGCCGTCCAATCGGTTTTTTCGGTGGTCTGGTTGTGCAGCTCCATCATCAAGCCGAACAAGTTCATCATCGCGTTTAAGCCGAACATCAGAATAAGGGTGGAAATATCATAAACGCCGACGAGCATCCCGATGAGTACAATCATCAGCGACGAACTGAGCGCATATTCATACCAACGTGCCGGATTCATGTTGCGCTTAAGGTTTTTTACGTACCAATCATATAAGACCGTCCCCAACAAAAAGTGGGCGACGGCGGAAAGCAGTAAGAATAAAGCGACTGCTGGGCCAAACGGGAAACTGGCGGCTTCTTGGAGATTTTGTTCCAGAGTGAACGTGTCTTCGGCGACAACAGCGCGAAGATAGAGCGTACTCAGGGTGATGCTGAAATCCGAACTCAGCACAATCATGGCGATGCCTTGAATGAGATGAAAAACACCCATTATCAAGTTGAATCGGCGTAAATTGACAAAGACGCGATCAGGTGTATTGGAAGCGATTGCTGTAGACATATTTTCCCCTTCATAGATGCAGTTCAAAGCGGCGAAATTTCAGGCCAGATTATGGATTACACTTCCTGTGGCAAAAATGAGGGTGACGTGTGAATATCGTCAGTAAACGCCGCTTTATACAAATACCCTGCCAAAAGTAAGCGTTATGTCCCCGCGCATCGTCAGTTGGCAGCAATACCGTTTGATCGGATAATATAACACTAGACTGCAACCTCACGATCCGCAAACGGAAAAAAACGACATGACCGATCAAGCTAATCCGCCGATCTCGAACTTGCTGCGTTACGTCACCTTGATCGAAGCGATAGTGTTGGTCGGTGCTGGCGGCGGACTTTTCTTTTTCCCAGAACAAATCGGTAAAGTATGGACTTCCTCGTTTCAAGCCATCCTCGCGGCATATGTGGGTTTTGTGCTGCCGGATGAACAACCAAAATTAAGTCATGCCTCAAAGCAAATATAGCTCTTTAGACGCAGGACTTTAGCTCACTGGCAAAATGACGGCGATACCACTCTACAAGACCGTCTCTTTCGTTGGTAAGATGCGTGGCTACGTCTATTCCCACTATAAAGGATCAGCCTCGTGATCGTCACTGTCACCGCCAATACTACGATTGATTTGACCCTGTTTGTCGCGTCCTTCCAGATGAACCGCACTATGCGAGCGACCAGCAACGTCCAGAGCATGGGCGGCAAGCCCACCGATGCATCATGGATTTTGGGCGAAATCGGCATCCCTAGTCTTGCACTCGGTTTCGCTGCTGGCCCGATGGGGCGCAAAGCCGAAATTTTGCTGGAATCCAAAGGTGTTACCCATGATTTTATCCAAGTCGGCGGCGAGACGCGCATCAATGTTGTCATCGTCAGCGAGGATGGCGCGGGACAGGCCACCGTCACCACCTCGACGTTAGAAGTTTCGCCGGAGCATATCGAAGCCTTGCGCCTGCGCTTTGAATCGGCCTTACATGAGGCGACTTGCGTCGTCCTTGGTGGGACGCTGCCGAAAATGATGACTCCGTTGTTTTATACAGACTTCATCGGAATCGCCCGAAAACGCGGCATCCCGGTCATCTTCGACGCGGACGAGCCGAACCTCAGCGCTGGCCTCGCCTCGCAGCCCACCTATATCAAGCCGAATCAGCATGAACTTGAAGCGCTCACCAAGCAGCCGATCAACACGGTTGAGGATGCCTATCGCGCCGGACGAGAAGTTTATGAGCGCACCGGCACCTGCCCGATCATCACACTCGGCGCGGAAGGCGGACTCGCTATCCTGCCAGATCGGGCATATCGTATCCCGCCGCTGGAACTGGAAGTCGTGAGCGCATCCGGCGCGGGGGATGGCATGTTAGCGGGATTGGCGGCGGCGGTCAGCAAAGGGCAGCCAATTGAAGAAGGGTTACGGTTGGGGACAGCGGCGGCTTCGGCAGTCTGCCTGATGCCCGGTACGGCGGACTGCCGTAAAGCCGATGTCGAGCGCTTTCTGCCCTTAGTGGAATTGATTCCGTACCCGTAAGCATCCCCACGCCTAAAGGCGGGGGCTTTTAAAAGCCCTAATGCTTACCCGACTCGGTTCCCTTCGGGGAACTCCGTTAGCGGTGAATAGATAGGCACTTTGGGATGCTTCACCAGTTCCAAACTCTGCCGTGAGTGGTTAAACAGGCGATTGGGAAAAGCCAGTGC
>DAOTTO010000204.1:0-2331 GCA_034437895.1 Anaerolineae bacterium
GTTTGGAAACCCCTGAAGGGGTTAAGTAAAGATTATTAACCTCTTTAGAGGTTTCCAAATTGCTCGGTAGCTCTGGGTTTTGAACCCGGAGCGGACGGCTGCGTAACGTCAGTTATTTAACGTGCGTCAATCGCTACCCAAGGCAAATCCATCGCGCCGATGTAATTCACATCGGGGCGAATCAGTTTGCCACCCATCTGCTCAATGACGTGCGCCGACCATCCAGCAATACGCGCCATCGCAAACAATGGTGTGAACATCTCTATATCCAGATTCAACGTATACAACACAATTGCGCTGTAATAATCGACATTGGCATATAAACGGCGATCAATAAAATGTTGATCGGCGCGGGCTGTATCGTCCAGCTTTTCGGCAATATCGAACCATTTCAAATTACCCGTGCTGGTCGCCAAAGCGCGGGCTTTTTCCTTTAAAATCGTAGCACGGGGATCAAGCGCCTTATACACAGCGTGACCAATCCCCATGATCTTACGATTTTTGCCCTTGAACTCAGTATTAAACCAAACGGGGACATTATCCACTTCGCCGATATCGAGGAACATCTGCATCGCTTCGGCATTCGCACCCCCATGCGACGGCCCCTTAAGCGCACCAATCGCGCCGACAATCGCGCTGTAAATATCCGCACCTGTCGCCGTGATGACGCGGGAGGTAAATGTACTGGCATTCATGCCGTGTTCCGCCAACAGCACCAGATAGGTATTGATGGCATCCGCCGCCACAGAATCAGATTCTTCCCCACTCAGCATATACATGAAGTTCTGCGCCAGATTCAAATCGTGGCGTGGTGCAATCGGCTCTTGGTCATTACGAATACGCGCCCAAGCCGCGCAAATGGTGGTGATCTGCCCCGTCAGCCGCACTGCTTTGCGCTTGACCGAATCAAGGTGCATATCTTCGCTTTCGGGATCATAGAAAGCAAGCAGGGATACAACGGTACGCAGCATCGCCATCGGCTGAATATTTTTTGGATACGCCTTCATACGATCAATCACCGCTTGAGGCAAAACCGCCCCTTCGGCAATTTCAGCCCGCAGCGCTTCTAACTCAGCAGCAGTAGGCAGTTCGTTGTTCCATAACAAATAAACGACTTCTTCAAAAAGCGCATTTTCCGCTAAATCTTGAATAGTATAACCCGCATAAATCAAACGCCCATTTTCGCCGTCGACCAGACTCGTTTTCGAATCGCCGATGACGACCCCTCTTAATCCTGTTGCTACAGGTGCGGCTGCTTCTGTCATTATGGACTCCTTAAAGGTTGTAGAGCAGGATATTCACCAATAGGTGAATTTTAGCGCTCTTAGTTAAACAGAGGATTAAATTTGTTCGGAATCTGTGGCAATTTCACAAATTATCCGGGAATTCCTTGCCAATCCTGACAAAGCATGATAGTCTTCTGCACATGATTATGTCCAGTGTTTTCCCAGTGTTTTTTTGTGCGTCATGTTGCTGTATGGCAATGTGTATGTGTATTCACGTTGTTAATCGCCGGGACGTTGGACTCGCAAAACGACTGTAAAAAGTCACACTTGTGTAGAAACTCAGAGAGCCAACCACCCGGTTGGCTTTTTTTGTTGATTGCAGCCAAACCTATTCAGCACAGATCGAAGGGTTCATGCAAATTTTACTCGCGCCAGAAATACAACAACGCATCTTTGTTCAGATGGAAAGCACCTACCCTAACGAAGGCGGCGGATTCCTTCTCGGCACAGCAGCGACGGATTCTATTCAGATTGCGGAGATTACGCAGGTGGAAAATGTCTTCGAGACCGAAGAACAGTTCCACCGTTACGCCATGACCCCGCAAGATTGGATGCGGTTAGAAGATGAAGCCGATTCTCGCGGTTTAGCGCTGGTTGGCTATTATCACAGCCATCCCGATTCGCCCGCGATTCCTTCCATCTATGACCGCGACCACGCCCTCCCTAATTTCGTTTATATCATTACCTCGGTGCAGCAGGGCAAAGCCGTAGACATGCGTGTTTGGCGGCTGCGTACCGATCGCTCACAATTCGATGCAGAAGACTTAATCATTCAGGCGTAAGCCCTTTCATAGAAAGAGAAACCAGACGATGAAACGAATGTGTTGCAGATAAATTAATGAGTTACGAGTTCTGAGTAATGAGTTTAGGACTTTCGCTCACGCATTTACCCCACCCCTAAATCCCCTCCCCATTGCATGGAGAGGGGACTTCAAGATGCGTTTTTCTCCCCCTCTCCAAGTATTGGAGAGGGGGCCAGGGGGTGAGGTAAGCGAAAGTCCTGGAGTTAAAAGTGACAAGTAAAAACTCACTGATAACCAAAAAT
>DAOTTO010000205.1:0-1702 GCA_034437895.1 Anaerolineae bacterium
CCCCCCGGCCCCCTCTCCAAGTATTGGAGAGGGGGAGAAAAACGCATCTTGAAGTCCCCTCTCCATGCAATGGGGAGGGGATTTAGGGGTGGGGTAAATGCGTGAGCGAAAGTCCTAAAGTGATTAAGGCTGTTCAAACAGCTTTTTGAAAGTAATTCGCAACTTTAGTAATCCTCGATAAATAATTGGAATTTTTTGAACCACCAAGGCACCAAGAATTTGAAGCTAAATCTCTGTGTTCTCTGTGCGCTCTGTGGTTAAATCTTTTTCCAGTTTCTTTCGAGATTCTACATTTTGCATCTTTGCGGTTCAGTGTTGCATTTTCTTTCGCTCGGCTGCAATCAGTGATTCACGCCTACCTTAACTATCGCCTCTTATTTTAACACTACTTAGCGATCTGTAACACTCGGTCTCGCAATTGGCGCAAAGTGGTTTTGTCTGGCGATATAAAGGGCTTTGCTCCCCATGCTACACTAGCCAAATCAAGTTAAATTGGGTGTTTGTCAATTGGAGCGCTAAGCCTATGTATATCCCGAATTCCTTCCGCGAAGATGACGTTCATGTTTTGCACACGCTGATGCAGCGTTATAACTTTGCCACGCTGTTCAGTCAGGTGGATGATGAGCCGTTTGCCACCCATCTTCCGTTTATGCTTGATCCCTCAAGCGGCACATACGGGACACTGATCGGGCATTTCGCTCGTGCGAATCCGCATTGGCAGATGCTCCAGCCCGATAAAACCGTCCTGATCGTTTTTCAGGGCGCACATGAGTATATTTCGCCGTCATGGTACACGACACAAGAAACTGTGCCGACGTGGAATTATGCCGTGATCCATGCTTATGCCAAACCGCGCCTGATTCATGAGTCGGAAGCATTACGCCCCATTGTGACCGATCTCGTCCACCTGCACGAAAATGCCTTTGAGCATCCTTGGGATGTAGAATATGCCGCGCCCCTGATGGAAAGTTCCCTTAAGGCGATTGTGGGCGTGGAACTGACGATTGATCGGCTGGAGGGCAAGTACAAATTTAATCAAAATCGCTCGACAGAAGATCAGGAAGGGGTGATCGCCGTCCTAGAGACGACCACTTCACCCAACGCGCACGAAGTCGCGGCGATCATGCGCGGCAATTTAGCGAAGTAAATACAAGTCACAGCGCTGACTTCAGTTGTCTGATCGTAACCTTCGGTAAAGCATGGGAAATATTTGAACCACAAAGGCACGAAGAACACAAAGGATGAGGATTAATTTGCTGTCCTTTGTAACTTTTGACTCTTTGTGGTTAATTAGATGGAATAAAAATCGAGGATTCGATTACATCCAAGCGACCTGATCCGCAATCTCGATGGCAGCTACGGCGAAGTCGATGGGATACGGATTGTCGAGCATGAATCAGCCTCTATTGTCCGCAGCTAAAATTGTGAATGAAATTAGGAGGCGATGCTTGCGTCTAATACATCAAGCGCTTCAACGCGCATGGGTGTAGTCCCCGCCCGTACTAGATGAAGTACCAAACTATGCGCTTGCGGCGTGTAGTAGACTTCACCGCATTGGGGGCAGACCCACGCTGGCAGTTTTTCGATCAAAAACCAACGGCCTTGATATTCTTGCACACGAGAGACGAGCGTCTCTTCTAGGTGTCCTTTACAACTCAGGCATTCGTCCATCAACTTTTCCTTGTCTTCCAATCGCTTTCCC
>DAOTTO010000206.1:0-2257 GCA_034437895.1 Anaerolineae bacterium
CCCCCCGGCCCCCTCTCCAATACTTGGAGAGGGGGAGAAAAACGCATCTTGAAGTCCCCTCTCCATGCAATGGGGAGGGGATTTAGGGGTGGGGTAAATGCGTGAGCGAAAGTCCTAAAAGTATCCAACGGTCTATGTTTAAATTTTCCCCACGCTTGCCCTACGGCTTGCCTACGGTAAAATCATGCGTAGATGGGTTTATGATTTTTAGTGGGGGAGTGTACCGATGAATTTCCGTACTTATATCCTCGTTGGCATCATCATGGCTGCCATTATGTTTGCCATCAGCAGCTTTTTTGGAGAGGGGATTGTTGCTTGGGCGCAGGAGCTTCATACCAAAGCGATTATCGCGGGGCAGGGTGGGATGGGGCAGGCCATCACCGCGCCCATCATCTTCGTGATGGAAAATGATCTTTGGGGCGCGTTGATTGTGGTTTTGGCGTGGCCTGTGGTGTTTTTGTGGCTGCTGCTGATTTTGCTGCTGCTGATTATCGTCGCTGGGGTGGATGTGGCAGGCGACATTGAATCAGAAATACGGCTGCTGCGGACGTGGTGGGCATAAGTCCCATAAAATCCTGTTTAAACCACCAAGTCACCAAGAGCGCCAAGAAGATTTTATTCATTGGCCTTTCGCTTCAGCCCTCATCCCCAACCCCATCTCGCTGCTACGCTTATGGCGAAGGGGAGTAATGCAAGAAACTGTGTTCAAGTCCCTCTCCATTTGGGAGAGGGATTTAGGGTGAGGGCAGATATGCACACCATTTGCCCTTAGACTTGTTTTGTTTTAATCGGAAAACAGCGTCAGCATTTGTTCGCCGCGTGGCGATAAACTGTAAAAGATTCGGTTGCCGCTGCGTTGGCTATCGACTAATCCGGCTTGATTCAATTTGCCGAGATGCTGGCTGATGGCTCCCGGCGTAAAATTGAGCCGAGTCGCCAGTTCGCCGGGGGTGATGAGAGTCGCCAGTGCGTAGAGGATTCGAGCGCGGCTTTCCCCCAACACGACACGCAGTGAATCGGCAGGATTCTCAACTTCCTCTTGAAACCACAACCCCGTCCCGCGTGCGCGATAAATCACCATAGGCCGCCATTCCGGGCTGATCTGCCAGCCAATATGCCCGGTAAAGATGGACGGTACAAGCTGAAAGCCGCTGCCTGTGAGCGTAAATTCCTGCTCACTGCTGCCTTTGAGGTCTTTGTAGACCTTGTGGATTTCGAGCTTGGGAGTGTCCAGTTCACGTTTTTGCGGATGGTAATGCACAATTTCGTTGAGGTTCGCCAGCAGCACATCGCTGCCTTCCAGCGCCATCTGCCGAGCGCGGAATAAAAGGTCGCCTTCCAAATACAGACACCATATTCGTCCAGTGCCGCGCTAGTGTTTGCCGCCAATACAGGCGCATTTCTTCAATCAGGCATTCCAGCGTTTCCAGCGGAAAGTCCAAAAACTGCTGCCGGATGTCGCTGTGTTGGCTGAACGCGATCACTTCCAACACATTTTTGCGGATAATCCAATCTGGCGTGGCGCGAAGGCCTTGAAAATCGTCCTCCAGGCTGCGTGAAGACGTAGTGGGTGTGGGGGTTAGGAAGTCTGCGATGTAGTGCTTCGCCAAGATAACGGCTTCCATATACGGGAATTCGCTGCCGTGTAACGCTTGCCGTGCTTCTTTAATCCAGGGTAAATAGAGGGTGTGCCGTGTTGGGTTCTCTAGCGCACGGAAACTCATCACCAGTTCCATGAGCGGGCTGTATGCAAAGCGCAGATGCAGCAGGTCTTCCGGTTTCGTATAAATCGTAATCATCAGGGAAATACCCTTTTTTGTTCTTGAGCAGTCATGACGGTGCAGGATGGTTTTGCCACTATTTTTATTATACGCAAGTGTGTTCTAAACGGAACTCTTTTAGTATTTACTAAATTGGTTCGAGATAAGGCATAGATGAATTAAGCTAAGGAGGTAATTCAAAGAAAGTGAGCGAGACAATGCTATTCAGGAACGAACACGAAATCCTTTTGCAAGATGAGCATCGGCGGCAGGATGCAGCCCGCCACCAGCAGAACTATGAACTGGCAGCGGAAATTATGGAAAGGCGCAAGATCAGCCCGCGCCGCTATTTGTCGCATTTTATGGTGATGTTTTGGGCGCGTCCCCGGTACGCGCAGCAACGGCAACCAGAGACACATACGCCTTCTGGGACGACAGCGGTGATTTTGCCATCCGCCGGGAAATAGCGAGGAACGGCGCATCTGCTCTGAGCAAGC
>DAOTTO010000207.1:0-10048 GCA_034437895.1 Anaerolineae bacterium
CCCCCCGGCTTCCTCTCCAATACTTGGAGAGGGGGAGAAAAACGCATCTTGAAGTCCCCTCTCCATGCAATGGGGAGGGGATTTAGGGGTGGGGTAAATGCGTGAGCGAAAGTCCTAAAATGTAAAGTGGTGTACCCTTTAACGCAAGAATTCTTTTATAAGAATCGGCAGCATTCAACTGGTTATGTTTACTTGTGCAAAGAATGTTCAAAGATAGATACTGCTAGTCGAAGAAAACAGAAATTGCAGCAATAATTAGCAAATATAGGTTTATATTTCGGAGCGTGGTATGAGTGACGAAGCGGCTTTTAAATTAAACAATGATCCGATGTTTTACCCATCTGAAGAAGTGCTGAAGAACGCTATTGTGAAAAATTATGAAGCATTTTATCAAGAAGCTATGGCGGATATTGAAGGGTTCTGGGCGAAGCGTGCCGAAACGTTAGAATGGTACAAAAAATGGGACGCGGTTTTGGACGACAGTTTGGCACCGTTTTTCCAATGGTTCGTCGGCGGGAAGACCAATATTATTCTGAATGCACTAGACCGTCATGTAAAAACATGGCGCAAGAACAAACTTGCGCTGATTTGGGAAGGTGAAAAAGGCGATAAAGAGACTTACTCCTACTGGAAGCTCTATCGGGAAGTGAATAAATTCGCCAGCGTGCTGCGCTCAATGGGGGTCAAGAAGGGGGATCGTGTCACCATTTATATGGGCAGAACACCTGAAATTATTATCGCGATGTTGGCGTGCGCCAAGATTGGCGCTGTCCACAGCGTGATTTACGGCGGCTTCAGTGAACAGGCGATTGCTGACCGAGTAGAAGATGCCCAAAGCCGCGTATTGATAACGGGTGATGGTGCGTGGCTGCGCGGCAATATTGTGCCGCTGAAAGAAAATGTCGATAAGGCGATTTCGCGCTCACCTGTTGTTGAACACGTCATTGTCCTCAAGCGCACCGGGCAGGAAATCAACATGCAGCAGGGGCGTGATTACTGGTGGCATGATCTGATGGCGCTGCCCATCGCCAGCCCGAAGTGTGAAACAGAAGTGATGGACGCGGAAGACCCGCTGTTTATCCTCTATACCAGCGGCACAACGGGCAAACCCAAAGGCATCCTCCATACGCATGGCGGATACCAAGTTTACACATCCACAACGTTAGAACTTGTCTTTGATATTAAAGACGATGATCGTTGGTGGTGCGCGGCTGATCCGGGTTGGATCACTGGTCACAGCTATATTGTGTATGCGCCGCTGATTTTGGGCGCGACCAGTTTTATGTATGAAGGCGCACCGACCTATCCTTATCCGAACCGTTGGTGGAAGTTGGTCGAAGATTACGGGATTACGATTCTTTATACCGCGCCGACGGCTATTCGCGGCTTGATGCGCTTCGGTGAGGCATGGCCTAATCGTCATGACCTGAGCAGTTTGCGCTTGCTTGGCTCCGTCGGCGAACCGATCAATCCAGAAGCGTGGCGCTGGTATTACAAAAATATCGGCAAAGAAAAATGCCCGATTATGGATACATGGTGGCAGACCGAAACGGGCGGATTCATGATTACGCCGATGCCGTCCGTCGGGCTCAAACCCGGCAGCGCGACCCGTCCCTTTCCCGGCATCGAAGTCGATGTGGTCGATGAAGAAGGGAACTCGTGTGCGCCGAATGAAGATGGTAAGTTGGTCGTCAAAAAACCCTGGCCCGGGATGCTCCGTACTATTTACGGCGACCCTGAGCGCTATGTCGATCAATATTGGAAAGCCTACGAAAAGCAGGGATGGTATCTGGCGGGCGACTCGGCGCGTAAGGACGAAGACGGATATATCTGGATTATTGGGCGCATCGACGACGTAATTAAGGTCAGCGGCTATCGTCTCGGTACAGCGGAGATCGAATCCGGCCTCGTCAGCCATCCGTCAGTTGCGGAAGCCGCCGTAATTGGTGTGCCGGATGAGATACGCGGCAGTGTGATTTATGCTTATTGCATCTTAAAGGCGGGGCAGCAGGGTAGTCCTGATCTGGCGGACGCATTGAAAGAACACATTCGGCATGAAGTCGGGCCGATTGCGATTCCTTCCAAAATCGAATTTGTGGAGTCGCTGCCTAAGACTCGCTCCGGCAAGATTATGCGGCGCGTCCTCAAAGCGCGAGCGATGGGGCTGCCTGAAGGCGACATTTCGACGCTGGAGGACTAATAAGGATTTGAACCACCAAGACACCAAGAGCGCCAAGAAAAAAATCTTGGTGTACTCCGTGTCTTGGCGGTTAGTTTTTTCACATATTCTCAGTCTATTCAAGAAGGCGTGATATACCACTAAGGGCTGTTTGTTCGGTAAGTTGTTGTTTTATACCCTCAAGTAAGTCTCTTTTTCTTGATTTGCTTACTAAAAATAGTTCGATACTCCGTGATAAAAGCAGCATAGGAATGAAAATAAACAAACAAGCAATTCCATAAATCCTTCCTTCTGGCATTATAAAAATAAATATAAATAGGAATATTATTAAAAAATAAATATTTCTGTTATTTATTACTCCTAATTTCCCCTTAACTAGGATATTTGTATTGTCATAATGCTCAAGCTGACCAATCAACCAGCTTTGAGCATATAACCAATTTCTGCTATTTCTATAGGGCGTATAGATTTGAAAATCATGAATATTCTGATCAGTATTGGTTTTATCTAAACTGACACGTATTGACATCCAATGCCAACCATGACCTATCTTTTTACCATGAAGTATCTGAAGTCGAGAGATACACTCATCCATCGAAAGTGGCGATAGGAAATAGAAATCTTCTCCCCATAACAACTTAGTGGGAGCCGCAAAATATTCCGCTTTACGCTATTCTCGCTTCATAAAGCTGCTTTCGGTCAATTTTGATTGAGTGACTCCAGCCTATCCAAAAACACTTTATAGGCAGGCTTGGCCTCGCCGCTATAAGTCCGCAAGCCGAGTGTGCAAAGATACTCGCGGAATGTATCTAGTCCTACACCGTAATAGCCGCTGTAGAAATCGCAGGTTGCATCGCTCCAATCGCCCAATTGCAAAAATGAGACGAACCGGATTTCTGGATGTGCTGCAATCGCAGTGAAGATATTTTCCACAAACCGCGCTTGAAGATCGCCGGAACTGCCATTTGTCGATTCCGTTAAATAACCGGATGGATAGCCGACCTCCTGCAAAATAAGCGGCGTGTCGCCTGCCAATTCGACCAGCGTGTCCATATCGTCTGCAACAACGGAGGGGTCACGCACGGTAAAATCGGGATTTAGCGGATAATACGTGAAGGAGACGACATCGCTGACACCTTTCAACGCTTCCAGCATGTAGGGATATTGCACCGCGCCTGAATATGTCATCGTCACGCCAACGGCTAATTCTGGCGCGATGGCATGAACACGCTCCCGCGCTGCGCTCACAAATTCCAGATAAGCAGCGAGTTCGTTGGGATTTGCACTAAGCCAACCATCGACCTCATTGCCGACGCTTAAGTAAAATCCGCCGTGATCGACCAACACAGGTACAACTTCATCCAATAACGCGCCAAAACTTTCTATTAACGCCGGATCATTAAAATGGAGGCCATCCGCCAACTGCGCCGGATTACCGGGGTTCATGAATTCAGGCGGCGCGACGAGATTTACTGTGTCAATCGTCGGGATGGAAAGATAGGGGAATAAGTCAAAGGCTTCCAGAATCGTCAGCGAGTCGGTCAGCGGCGCGAGCGTAATTTCGTCGCTCGTCGGTTGCAGCGCTAACCAATACACCGTAAGTGTGTAGGAATACACCCCGCCGGAAAGCACTTCGATGAACGCATCATCCAATGTCCCAGACGCAGTGGGGTCAACCTCGCCATATTCAATTGTGACATGCTGTCCTTCTGGCAGTAAGGGGAGCGTGGCGGGGTTTAAGGTTTCTTGAGCGTACGTGATACCTGTAAGGAGTAAAATCGAGACAAGTAACAGTAACTTAATAAAACGTCGGTAAGTATTGTGTATTTGATTCATAGATTTTGCTGTACCTCTACTACCAGATCGCCTTCATTGTCCTCAAGGCATAATTCTAGCACCTCTTTTAGATTGGTATGAATGTTCATCTAAGGAGTCGCCAGCCGTATGTGCGCCGACAATCCCTGGAAAAATTCCAAAATAGCTTTTGCTTTCGGTGTCATATTCGATATAGGCCGTGAATGTTCTCATTAGAGTTTTCCTTTCAACATAGGCTTATTATGACAAATATCGTCTTATTGCGCTGTTATAAAAGTACTTCCCACATTGTTAAAACTAAACAACTAATCAGGCCTAGACAGGTATCGCCGAAAATGATAGGATATAACCTCTATGTAAAATTCGCCGACGGGGAAAAAATTTAATGAAAGTTTCAACGTCTATTAAACCGCGCTGCCCAAAATGCCGCGTGATTAAACGGCATGGGCGCGTCATGATTATTTGTTCTAACCCTAAACACAAGCAGCGGCAAGGCTAGGAGCGTAGTGTATGGCGCGTATTGAGGGTGTCGACCTACCGCGTAACAAACGGGTAGAAATTGCCTTAACCTATATTTTCGGTATAGGTCGCACGACCAGCAAGCAAGTGCTGGCAACAACTGGGATTAGTCCTGACATTCGTGTTCAGGAGTTGACCGAAGCGCAGGTGCAAACGCTGCGTGAAGAAATCGGCAAGTTGACCACCGAAGGTGATCTGCGCCGTCAAGTGCTTTCCAACATCAAGCGCTTGCAAGAAATCGGCAGCTATCGTGGTATGCGCCATCGCCGCAATCTGCCTGTACGTGGTCAGCGCACACGCACCAATGCGCGTACCCGTCGCGGTGTCAAGAAAACCGTGCCAGGTCGTGGTCGTCGTAGGGGCGCAACCAAGAAATAGCCTCTTTGCTTTAGAGTTGTGTTTCGGGTTTATGTATCTTTTCGGATACATCCATCAACTGTATAAACACTATGCGCCCTGGGCTAGTTGACAGGGCGCAATTTAGCGTAAGAGCTGATTGCAATTTCGTATCGCATTTAGCCATTCCATATTAGTGGAGAACCTACATGGCACGAGGAAGACAGGGCGGACGGCGTGCCGCCAAGAAAATTGTAAAAAATATACCTTACGGGCAGGCGCACATCTACGCCACATTCAATAACACAATTGTGTCATTGACCGATCAAACCGGAAATGTGGTGTCTTGGGCAAGCGCAGGTACGTCGGGCTTTAAAGGCAGCCGCAAGAGTACCCCGTATGCCGCACGTATGGCAGCACAATCGGCCTCAGAGACGGCACAAACGCACGGCATGAAGGAAGTGGATGTATTTGTAAAAGGCCCCGGCCCTGGCCGTGAAGCCGCCATCCGCTCCATCCAAGCCAGCGGCCTAAAAGTTCGTTCGATTACCGATGTGACACCCATCCCGCACAACGGGGTTCGTCCGCCCAAGAAACGCCGCGTCTAGGCCTGTTTTTAGGCTTAAGTCTAAGGGTCAATTATCAGACGGGGAGATTTTGGTTTGGTTACGAACAGCATGGTTCTGCCACATAAGGTAGAAAGCGACGCTACTACACGCAATTATGGTCGCTTTATCATTAGCCCGCTGGAAAGCGGCTTTGGGCAAACGCTGGGCAATTCGCTCCGGCGGGTGCTGCTTTCGTCTCTGCCCGGCGCGGCGGTGACGAGCATTCGCGTTTCCGACGTGCATCATGAATTCTCTGCAATTCCTGATGTGCGTGAGGACATGACGCAGTTGATCTTGCAAATCAAGCAACTTCGTTTGAAGTTGTATGATGTTGAATCCGCCCGTTTACGCTTGGAACATCGCGGCGAGGGGACGGTTACGGCGGCGGACATCAATTGCCCGCCGGAAGTCGAAATCATCAATAGTGATTTATATCTGTTCACGGTTGATTCGCCTGATGCCCATCTTGAGATGGAATTTGAGGTGAGGTCGGGGCGTGGCTACAGCCCATCTGATGAACGGGGTCGTTTGCCGATTGGCGAACTACCGATTGATGCCATCTTTAGCCCCATTCGCCGCGTCAACTTTGATGTTGAACGGGCGCGGGTTGGGCAGCGCACCAATTATGATAAACTCATTCTCGAAATTTGGACGGACGGCACGATCCGCCCCGAAGAAGCGCTTAAAGAAGCCGGACGCATCATGATGCGGCATCTGGTGATTATCGGCGGCGTGGATGTGTATGACGGTGGGGGCGATACTTTTGGCCGTCCAGACCCGGAAATCGAGACAGGACGTGGTTCTGGTAATCAGCAGCTTTATGAAAAGCTGATCGAAGAACTCGACCTGAGTGTGCGCGTGTTTAACTCCTTAAAGCGTACTGGCATCACCACCATCGGCGATGTGCTGGATATGCTTGATCGTGGCCCTGATGCAATGTTGGCGATCCGCAATTTCGGCGAAAAATCGCTGGATGAGTTGGTCGATAAACTGCGCGAGAAGGGTTATCTGCCGCCTGCTGATCCGGGCGAGGATATGACGGAATAATTTTGTGATTTGTTGTAAGGACAACTTTTTGGGTTGTCCCTACATAACCAAATGATCTTGATAGAATTGATTGAGGACGCATCATGCGACATCGCGTAAAAGGAAAAAAACTCAACCGCGACGGCGGACATCGCAAAGCGCTCAAGATGAATCTGGCGCTGGCGCTGCTGCAAAACGAGCGCATCGAAACCACACGGGCAAAAGCCGATTTTGTGCGTGGTGATGTGGAGCGGTTGATTACGATTGCGAAAAGGGGTCTGGCGAAAGCTGAAGACCTGAATAACCCAGGTGTGGGCGTTCATGCCCGCCGCATCGCCGCCAGCCGTCTGAATAATGACCGGGTGATTATCCAGAAATTGTTCGACGAATTGGCCGTGCGTTATAAAGATCGTCCTGGTGGCTATACCCGCATTTATAAGCTGGGAAACCGTAAGGGCGATAATGCTGATATGGTATTGCTGGAACTTGTTGACCGTGTTGAGAAACAAGCCTAAGTAGGGCGCAAGGGAAACCTTTCCCTATAAGTTTCTGCTCATGCGTTATCGTGCGACCCTAGCCTATGATGGCACTGCTTATCAAGGTTTTCAGAGGCAGGTAGACGGAGTACCTAGTATTCAGTTTGCTGTGGAACGGGCGGTTTCCCAAGTCACTGGTCAGCAAGTCACCGTCATTGGGGCGGGACGTACCGATACAGGCGTTCACGCCACCGGGCAAGTGATTGCCTTTGATGTGGACTGGTCATACAGTGCTTACGGACTTTTTAGGGCAGTAAACGCCGCCTTGCCAGACGACATCACTCTGCAAGACCTCACCATGACGACAGCGGAATTCCAGCCCCGTTTTGACGCGTGTTCGCGGGTGTATCGTTATCAGATTCTACAGGCCGAAACGCGCCAACCTCTGTTGCGAAATCGGACGTGGCATTTTTCCAAGATGCTTGATCTGGAAGCGATGCAGCAGGCGGCAGAGGTATTGATCGGTAAGCACGACTTCGCAACCTTCGGACAAGCGCCTTATGGCGACAATACGGTACGCGAGGTTTTTGTCTCGAAATGGTCACGTTTTGAGCAAGAAATAGGCTTTATACTCACGTATGAGGTTGAGGCCACAGCCTTCTTAAAGCACATGGTTCGCCGCATGGTGGGCGTATTGGTCGAAGTCGGGCGTGGACGGATCACAGTTGAGCAATTGGGGGATATTTTACGAAGTGCTGATCTGGCGCGGGTCAAGTTGGTGGCACCACCGCAAGGATTAACACTCTACAAGGTAAAATACCCTGATGAAAAGTATCAAAAAAACAGGGAAGAAATCGTCCCTTGTTTCGTAGATAAAGTTTAAGTATAGTGCAAGCGGCGGAGCAGACGCCCGCCATCACAAGAATTATCGAGGATACACATGAGAACCAAGACTTTTATAACCAAACCAGTGCATATTGAACACCGCTGGTGGGTTGTGGATGCCGAGGGTCAAACGTTAGGGCGTCTTGCCTCCAAGATCGCGCCTTATTTGACAGGCAAAAATAAACCCATTTATACCCCCAATATTGATACCGGAGATTACGTGATTGTCATCAATGCTGACAAAATCGTCGTCACTGGCAATCGCTTGGATGATAAAGTATACAATCACCATTCCAATTATCCCGGTGGTTTAAGCTCGATCACCCTGCGTGACCAATTAATCAAACATCCGACTCGTCCAGTGGAAAACGCTGTGCGCGGGATGGTTCCCAAGACGGCGTTGGGTCGTCACATGTTGATGAAACTGAAGGTTTATGCCGGGAATGAGCATCCTCACGCCGGACAGAACCCCCAAAAGCTGGAATTCAAGGGAGAATAACGTAGATGGCCTCTCAATATTACGAAGGCATTGGTCGCCGCAAAGCAGCATCAGCGCGGGTGCGGTTGTTCCCTGGCGGCACTGGCAACCTGCTTATCAATGACAAAGACGGGCGTGATTATCTGCCCCGCGCTGGCGATGTCGAAATTCTGCTTGGCCCCTTAGCGATACTTGGGCAAGAAAGCATTTATGACATTACCGTTCACGTTTATGGTGGCGGCATTTCTGGTCAGCGTGACGCGATCCGCTTGGGCGTTGCCCGTGCGCTGCTGAAGATTGATCCTGATCTGCGTCCGCAGATGCGCGAACACGAATTCCTGACCCGCGATGCGCGTGTAAAGGAACGTAAAAAGCCAGGTCTCAAGCGTGCGCGTAAGGCACCGACGTACACTAAACGTTAGTTGTCAGCCGCATTTTGAAGGTATTTCTTAGGCAAGATCGAAACCGGTCTTGCCTTTTTTCGTTTTAGGCAGCTAACATAATACTACAGATGACTTGGATGAAAGATTTTTTAGATGACGCTGACACTTCTCGGCCTCGGACCCGGCGCTATTGATGATCTGACACGCAAAGCATGGCGTGTTTTAAAAGAAGCAAAAACGGTTTATCTCCGCACCACGCAGCACGGGTGTGTTCCCTGCCTGCCACAAACAGGCGCGACCTATCACAGCTTTGATGAAATTTACGAAAAAACGGATCAATTTGAAGAAGTCTACGCGACAATTGTCAGCCGCGTTTTAGAGGCCGCCCATTTGGGAGATGTGGTTTATGCCGTTCCGGGTGATCCGTTGGTGGGCGAATCTACCGTGACGCAGCTTCTTACAGCCGCAAAAAGTGCCAATATTCCGGTTGAAATCGTCAACGGAATCAGCTTTGTCGAGCCGATGCTGGCGTTGATCGGTGTGGATGCGCTGGATGGCTTGCAAATTTTTGATGGTATTGATCTCGCCGCTATGCACCATCCACCGCTGAATCCCGATTTTCCGGCGTTGATTGGGCAGGTTTACAGCCGCGATGTCGCGTCTAATCTCAAGTTGACACTGATGAATCAATATCCCGATGATTTTCCGGTGATGCTGATTCATGCCGCTGGGACGGATTCCGCTGTCGTCGAAAATATCCCGCTGCATGAAATCGACCATAGTACGCAGATTAAGCACACCACGTCGCTTTATCTGCCCGCGCTCGGTGCGATGTCTAGCTTTGAGCAGTTTCAAGAGATTATCGCCCATCTCCGTGCGCCGGAAGGCTGCCCTTGGGATCAAAAACAGACGCATGAGTCGCTGCGGCAGTTCTTACTGGAAGAAACCTATGAAGTGCTGGAGGCTATCGAAAACGATGACCCGAAGGCACTTTATGAAGAATTGGGTGACTTGCTGCTTCAAATCGTTTTGCACACGCAAATCGCCATCGATGAGGGTGAGTTCTATATGTCCGACGTATTGCGGAGCGTGAATCATAAGATGATCCGCCGTCACCCGCATGTCTGGGGGAGTGTGGATGTCAACGGCGACTCAGAGCAGGTTGTCGCCAATTGGGAGACGCTCAAAAAGCAAGAACATGCTGAAAAAGGGATACAGCGCGAGTCGATTTTGGACGGCGTGCCGAAAGCACTCCCCGCGCTGCAACAAGCTTTTCAATATCAGGCGAAAGCCGCGAAATACGGCTTTGATTGGGAGTCTATCGCGCCCGTTAAAGCCAAGAT
>DAOTTO010000208.1:0-12964 GCA_034437895.1 Anaerolineae bacterium
CGGATGATGGTGAAAATCTCGCGGACGATAATCGGCGCGAGGCCGAGGCTCGGCTCATCCAAAAGCAGCAAACGCGGACGGCTCATCAAGGCACGGGCAATCGCCAGCATTTGTTGTTCGCCGCCGGAAAGCGTCCCTGCCATCTGCTTGCGGCGTTCATCCAAGCGCGGGAACAAGCCGAACATGCGCTGTAAATCGCCCTCAACACCGCTGTCACTGCGGGTGTATGCGCCCAAGCGCAGATTATCCATCACGCTGAGTTTCGTCAGCATCCGGCGGCCTTCGGGACTATGCGCCACGCCCATCCGCACGACTTGGCTCGGACGCTCCTTGGTGATGTCCTTGCCATCATAAATGATGCTGCCCCGGCGCGGATTCAGCAAACGCGAAATTGCGCGGAGCGTGGTCGTCTTGCCTGCGCCATTCGCGCCAATCAGCGTAACGACTTCGCCGGAATTGATGTAAAGATTAATGTCTTGCAGGGCTTGAATCCCGCCATAATTGACCGAAAGCCCGTTGAGTTGCAGCAGCGGTTGCGACGATGCCATTATTCATCCCCCAGATAGGCTTCGATCACGGCGGGATCATTTTGCACCTGCGCCGGATTACCGAGCGCGATCAACTGCCCGAAGTTCAGCACAGCAATGCGATCACACAAGCCCATCACCAGCGGCACATAATGTTCGATCAGCAAAATCGTCAGGCTGAAGCGCTGGCGCATATCGCGGATGAAGGCGCTCAATTCTTTTTTCTCGTTGGTATTCATGCCTGCGCCGGGTTCATCTAATAAAAGGAGCTTGGGCTGCAAGGCCAGCGCACGGGCGATTTCTAGCCGTCGTTGATCGCCATACGCAAAGTTACGGGCTTTTTCTCCGGCAGATTTAGCCAGGCCGACCAGTTCCAGCAGTTCATAGGCTTTATCGCGGGTTTGCCCTTCTTCCCGGCGCGACTTTGGGAAGCCAAGCACGCCATCAATCACGCCGCTGGTGGTATGCACATGCTGCGCGATCATCACATTTTGCAGCGCGGACAGATTCCCGAACAGCCGAATGTTCTGAAACGTCCGAGCGATGCCCATCCCGGCGATTTTGTGCGGCGGATATGCGGTGATATTCCGTCCCTGATAATACAAATCGCCGCCGGATGGGGGCGTTAGTCCGGTAATCAGGTTAAAAAGCGTGGTCTTACCCGCGCCGTTTGGCCCAATCAGGCCGAAAATCTCCCCCGACTCAACACTGAACGACACCTGATTCACCGCCGTCAAGCCGCCAAAATTCCGCACCATCCCCTGCACTTCCAGAATCGCGGTGGTGCTAGGCGGTGCGCCCGTCCATGCTTTTTTTTGTGTATTAAAATTGAATAATGACATTTGAATGTAACCTTAAAATGATAGTTCTAAGTGAATTCAAGAAAGAAACAGAACCCAATTAACCACTTCTTGGTGTTTTTGGTACCTTGGTGGTTCAATGGATTCAATTTATCTTCCCGATTCAACCTATTCGGACAGCTTTTTAGCCGCAGCCGCTTGTAACGTTTTGGCAATCTGATCGAGATGATTCCGACTATGGCGCACATAGCCTTCCAGCAAGCCTTGTAATGTGATTTCCCCTAAATCGGGATGCAGGCCGCGCCGCCCCCATTGTTCATTGGTCAACGTATCCATGAGCATCGCCCAACGATGGTGCAAGCCGCGTAAAATCGCCAGCGAATCCTCGACATTCGTGCCGACGGCTTCCGGCGTTTTCGCCCAATCCACCTGTTCATATGATTTAAAAGTTGGGTATTCTTCCGTCAATACCAGCTTAAACCGGACATAAGCGTTCATGTGGGCATCGGCCAGATGATGCACAATTTGGGCAACCGTCCATTCGCCGGGGAGCGACTCGAAAGTGAGGTCAGCCGCGCTTAAAGGACTCACCACCGCCTCAAATTCGTCAGGAAATTGCCGCAGTTGGTTAATCAGAGTTTGTCGTTCTGTTTGGGATACTTCCGTCATTTTATGATGCCCATGCTCTTATAATGTCACAATTTTCTTTGCGAACCTTTGCGTCAAATATTGTGTTCACTTTCACTCGGTTGATGGCGCTTTGGTTTTACGCCGCACGAAAATATCGGGCGTAAGCAGCCCCTGCGGGAAAAAGATGCTCCCTAGCGCGATCAACAGCCCATAAATAATCAACCGTCCATCAATCAGCAGCAGCGATAACCATTCCGGTAGACCGTCAATATTAGAAATCCCGCGCAGAACTTCCGGCAGTGCCGTGAGCAGCAACCCGCCCATAATCGGCCCCACAAATGTCCGTGAGCCGCCGATGATGACAAACGCCAGATACAGAATCGAGGCATCAAACGTCCCCTGCCGCGCATTCCACGTATTCAGGAAATGGGCGCTGACCGCACCGACCATCCCCGCCAGCACCGCGCCCATCGTGAAGGCCAGCACCTTATAAAAGGTGTTGTTGATGCCCATCGCAGAGGCGGCGAGTTCATCTTCGCGGATGGCGGTAAACGCCCGTCCGACGCGCGTCCGTTCCAGTCGATACATAAAGAATGCACAAATCAGCAGCATCGGCGCGGCAAAAGCGGCATATTGCAGCTTATTGCCGACAAACGTCTGTGGGATGCCGAAGATACCTGTCGCGCCGCCCGTGATTTCCAGATTCAGCGAGAGGACGCGCAAAATTTCGACAAAGGCAATCGTCGCCAGCGCCAGATAAATCCCGCGCAGACGCAGCGCCGCGATGCCGACGATGAGGGCTAAAATCGCGCACAGAACCGCCGCGACCAGCATTTCCAGCAGGATATAGGTCGCTGGATAGCGCAGTCCGTCTTCGATCAGATAACGTCCGTTTTCAATTCGGGCGGAAATTACCGCCGCCGTGTAGCCGCCCAAGGCATAAAAGCCGGGACTCGCCAGCGAGAGCTGCCCCGTCATCAGAGGGAGATAAAGCGATAAGCCTAACATCGCCGCGAACATCATCGAGACGATCAAAAAGCCGTAGGTGTTGAGGAATTCTGTCATGAACTGTTATACCTTCTGCACCACAGCCCGCCCCAGAATGCCCTGTGGCCTCACCAGCAGCACAATAAACAAAAGTGCAAATGCAATTGCGTCTTTATAACCGACATAATCCGCCGGGACGAAAGCCTCCGCTAGACCAATCACGATTCCGCCCACCACCGCGCCGGGAATATCGCCCAAGCCGCCGAGAACAATCACCGCTAGTCCTTTAAGCCCAAACGCGATGCCGAAATAGGGGCCGTTAATCCCAACGCTAATCCCGACTAGCGTTCCCGCGATGCCGCCGATGAAGCCGCTTAAAAAGAAGGTCGCAAGGATCAGACGATCTGTATCAATGCCGAGCAAACTGGCGGTTGTGGTATCTTCCGCCACTGCCCGCAGCGCCTTGCCCAGTTTCGTCCCATTCATGAGGTACGTCAGCAGCGCTACGATCACCATCGACACGGCGAAAATCACGATCTGCACCGTCCGCACTGGAACGCGACTGTCACCGACTTCAAAAAAGACGGCTGGATTCTCGACGAAAAAGCGCCCCAACTTAGAAGCGGGAAAGCTGTAAATTTCCGCGCCGACCAGATATTGAATCAAGTTGACGATAGCGATGGCGATGCCGAGGCTGGAAACAAGTGTCAGGAGGGGATCCGCTTTACGCGCCCGCAGCGGCTTAAAAGCGATACGCTCAATCAGGATACCTGTAAACCCGGCTAAGATCGCTCCACCCAAACCAGCCAGCAAAAATGGCAACCCAAACGGCAGGCGTGATTGTGCCAACACGCCGTTGAAGCCGAACGGAGAGCCAGTGAGGGCATAGGTAAAATAAGCACCGAGCGTAAAAATCGCGCCATGCGCGAAGTTAATAATGCCTAAAATTGAAAAAACGAGGGTGTAGCCGAGGGCAAAAATGGCATACACGCCGCCAATCGCCAAGCCATTAAGCAGGTTTTGTAGAAAATTTTGTAGGGTCATGAAAAAAATACACCAAAAAAATAAATGTAAGTCGTTTACATTTCCGCGAAACAGGGTCTCAGCGATCTGTGAGCAATCGTTTTAGACAATTAAGACTGACGCGTTTGGTTTTGTAGGGGCGAGACCTATCTTGCCCCTACAAAAAATCTTACTAAACTGTCCAGATTCTCGTCATTTATTAAATTTAGGACTTTCGCTTTGTTGGAAATTCTTGCTTTAAACAAGGGGTTTAAACCCCTTGTTTCGTGGGATTAAGAGCGAAAGTCCTGAAATTATGACCCTGGCGTAGCTTCAGCAGTCGCTTCGGGCGTGGCTTCCATGTCTTCTGCTTCATTTTCAAAGATGCGGATGATCTCGAAGGTACCGGTCTGCCCATCTTCATTCATGCTGATTTGCGCGACATAAAACTGCCCCTGAATGATTTCGCCTTCGGAGGTGAAGGAAATAACACCCAACGGCGTGTCATACGAGCCAGCGAGAATGGTGGTGTTCAACTGGGTACGTACATCAGCCAATTCAAGGCTGTCTAACCCAACTTCATTATCGAGCGCGGTGAGGGCTTCTACGAAAACTTGTACTCCGGCGAAAGCCTGTGCGCTGAACTGAGGAGGCAGCTTGCCCTGCGCTTCTTGGTAGGTTTCTACAAAGGTGGTGTTAATCTCACTCTCAAACAAGGGGCTGTAGGCTTGCGCGATGATAATACCATCGCAAGATGCTTGGCAAACGGTGAACATATTGGCGGTGTTCAAGCCGTTGCCGCCGATAATCAGCCCTTCATAACCGAGTTCGCGTAGTTGGCGCACGAGGTTGCCGCCATCCGCCGCCAAACCAGAGATGATGACCAATTCTGGTTCAACGCCGAGGATATTCGTCACCTGCGTGCTGAAATCGGTATCGGTGGTCTGGAATTCTTGCACAGTTGCTAAATCGAGGCCGAGCGCTGTCACGGTTTCTTGGAAGGTGCCTGTTTCGGAAACGCTAAAAGCATCGTTCTGGGCAAAAGCTACTGCGACTGTGGCAATATCGGGGTTTAATTCCAACGCGGTTGCGACTGCATTAGGCGCGACCACAGCAACGGGCGCAGAAACACGAGCGATGTATTCACCAATTTGGGGAATGCCGCGTGCCGTGTTAGAGGGCGCGAGAACGGGAACTTTCGCTTCTTCCGCGATAGGATCGGCGGAGAAGGCTTGCTGCGAGAGCGTGGGGCCGACGATGCCGACGACATTTTCCTGATTAATCAACACCTGGAAGGCATTGATCGCGCCTGCTTCATCGCCGCCTGTATCCTGGAAGACCAATTCAAATGGGCGACCATTGATGCCACCCAGTTCATTAAAATAGATCTCGGCGATTTCTGCACCGATCACTTGTTCCTGTCCCAGCAGAGCAACATTGCTCGTTTGGGCGACGGCGATACCAATTTTGATCGGCTCGACATCCTGAGCAAAAACTGGCGCAACGCTGACCGCGAGGGCAAGCAGCGCAAACAAAAGGGCAATACGGAATTTTCTTTGAACCATTGTAAGTTTATCCTTTTCTGTTTGAATTATTCTATTTAGAGATTATTTGGCGGACGATTTGTTAGGGTAGAAAATGTTTTTCATCTACCTTATGTAGTGTAGCATTTTCGTTTGTGAATTGCGACAACGGCGCGACGCTGCGGGATAATCACATAAATCCAGGACTTTCGCTTACCTCACCCCCCGGCCCCCTCCCCATTGCATGGAGAGGGGGAGAAAAACGCATCTTGAAGTCCCCTCTCCATGCAACGGGGAGGGGATTTAGGGGTGGGGTAAATGCGTGAGCGAAAGTCCTAAAATCTTTAAATTTTTTGAACTACAGACACACAGAAGTAAGACCATCAAAGACATTTAATTTTTTAACCCCCAAGTCATCAAGAGCGCCAAGAAGATTTTTAAGAAATTCTCTTGGTGGTTCCAATTTTTGCATTACTTTCGTGGATTCACTGAGATCGTAGAGAAGAATTCTTATCGGTGCGTCCTGTAGACACTCGAAAGTAATTTGACATTTTTTAACACCTAAGCGCAGCGACGACACCAAGAAGTTGAAAACGTGGTGCCGTATAAACTGTATTGCGTTTTGGGAGCGATTGCTTTAATCGGCGCTGGCTTGCCCCCCCCGTGCTACCTGTTTAGCCTCTTTATAGGCACGGATGCGCTCGATCACGTTCAACACTTGCAGCACTTTATCCTCTTCGATCACATCAGACAGCCGCATCAGCGTATCAATCAGACTTTCTAGGGTGTAGGGTGAATCGGAAGGCGCGGCTTCTAGCCCCATTTCAACAATTTCGTCAATCCGGTCATATTTGCCCAGCGCCAACCGCGCCGTGATGAAATCGGCATGGGCCCAATAATTATTGGCCTCCCCTTGAATTTCGCCAAAGGCCAACTGCTCAACACGCCGATACGTTTTTAGCATCCCCTCGCGGTTTTGCGTTTGCATATACAACAGCGCTAGATTGCTAAAGGGATAAGACGAATACGGCGTGACTTCGGTGGCGCGTTCATAGGCATTAATCGCTTGATCGGTTTGTCCGCGACGGCGATACAATCCCCCCAGCGACCCCCACCACGATTCGCTGTCTTCGTCCATCAATTTGGGCGAGGTCTCCAGTGCGGAAAGTAAATTTTGTTCCGCTTTGTTATACGTCAGATCGCGCTCGACATTCGGGGTCATCTTATCGCCCATGCGGCGGTAGACATACCCCCGCGCTGCCATCGCTGCCGTCAGGCCGGGGTCTAATTCTAATGCCCGCGTGAGGAACTGTGCAGCTTTGTTTAGTTCGCCACTCTGTGTATAAACATAGCCCATGCGGTAATGGATGATCGGATTATTCGGGTCAAAATCCAGCGCCCGCTGATACGTATCCAGCGCACCGGTATAATCCTGTGCGCGATATTGGCGTTCCCCCATCGGCAGGAGCGAAAGGGCTAAGGAGGCACGCCCCGATGTCTCACGCTGTTCTTTGACGCTGGCGCTTAATTGGGCGGTTTGCAGCTTGGCGGTTTGTTCAAGCTGTTCACGCAGCGCATCTAATTCGATGCGCTTTTGCTCCACGTCGCGCTCAAAGCGTTCACGCGCTTCCACCAATTCATTTTGGGCGGATTCTAAGCGGCGGAAACCGAGCAACCCGGCGATGACCGCCAGAATCGGCACCACTAAACCGATCACCACCGACATCGCTTCAAACAGGCCAAATAAATCGGAGGCCAAGCTGACAGAATTGGCGGCTTCGTCGCGGCTAAGGCGTGAATCCTGTGCGGCGCGTTCCGCCTCGATAGCCGCTTGTTGGGCGCGGTTGATGGCATCGGCTAAATCATCAGTCGTCACAGGCGGAGGTTCGGGGGTCGTGTCGTCCTGTGCGGCGGCGGGTGCAGCCAGCGTAAGCAGCAGGACGAGGCAGAGCATAATACCAAAACGACTCATCAGCAGCCCCTTATCGTTTAGATGAGTCAAGACAAATTATTTTTAAAGCGAGAATTCAGTTTTGCTCGCATGGCATCTGGCCCCTCAACAGTGGCGACCAATTGAATATCGCCACCTGCCAAGATTGCTTGCAAAATGCGCTGGTTGGTCTTGCCTGTGCGGAACGCGGTAGAAATTTCGTCGGCGGCGCGTCCGCTGCCTTCCAGCACGATCATCGCCAATTTTAGATCTTTGGTCGAGGCTAAGTAAACCTCGTGCATAGCGATTTTACCGCCGTTGATGAGGACACCCACCGCTGGCATTTTCCCGCGTCCGCTGAGGACATGCGTAAGCTGCACGATCATGCGGCTTTCATCACCCCAACTCTCCGCATCGACTAAGACGAAATGTGAATGAGAATCTTCGAGGTATGCTTCTTCGTTAGGGTTTTTATAACCGGGGAAAGATACTTTTCCTAGCGGGGAAATGCCCAATAAGGGGAATTTGTAATTGGATTTTTGCCGCGCATCGCCCACCATCTGCATAATGCCGGATTCTGTGCCGCCGTCGATGATGATGGCTTTCTTTTCTTCAGCGAAAGCCGCCACTTCCGCCAAAATTCTATCGACCATCTTTTTATCGGTCTCGCTCATCATGCCTGCGCCGCCGCTGATGAAGATGGAGGGCTGCGGTTCTTGAAAGCCCAGAATGCGGGCAATCTGTTCTGGATCGGTTTCGGCGGTAACACGCACCGCTCGCGCCCTGTTCCCGTTAGTAAAGGCAAGGTTAAAGCTGATATTTTTGGCGGGTAGGGTGTTGTTCATGGTAAACACTGTGTCTCCTGCTGCCGAACTGCCTAATGGACAAGAAAAGTTGTTTTTTGTAATTATGAAATAACTGCTTATTTGGTATGAATCATCGTGATATTTACGGCTACAATCGGCGCTGCTATTTGTTGTTAAAGACACACGACTAAAAACTTGGATTTAACCTGATGTCCGCTTTGTTTACCCCTGCTTTACTCGCTTGGTACGATGCTCATGCCGCCCAACTTCCTTGGCGAGAATCTGCCGATCCGTACCGCGTTTGGCTTTCGGAAATTATGCTGCAACAAACGCAGGTAGAAACCGTTATGCCCTATTATATGCGGTTTCTTGTAAATTACCCCGACATCTTTGCGCTGGCGGCGGCTCCGCTGGACGATATTCTTAAATTATGGGAAGGTTTGGGCTATTATAGCCGCGCTCGCAATTTGCACCAAACTGCCATCCGCATCGCCACAGACTATGGCGGCAAATTTCCCGAAACGGTTGAAGGCTTGCTCCAACTGTCCGGCGTTGGACGCTATACGGCTGGCGCGATTGCCAGCATCGCCTTTGGTCAGGCCGCGCCGCTGCTCGATGGCAACGTGATTCGGGTGTTTGCTCGTCTGACGGATTTAGCCGACGATGTGACGCAAAATACGGTGCAGGCCAAACTCTGGCAATTAGCGGACGAATGGCTGCCGCTTGAGCGCGTGGGGGATTACAATCAAGCGCTGATGGAACTAGGCCGGACGGTGTGTAAACCGCGCCAGCCACTTTGTGGCGAATGCCCGATTCAAGCCTACTGCGCCGCTTTCGCCAATGGCACCCAAGCCGAGCGCCCCGTCAAAAAGAAAAAAGCACAAACCCCCCATTACGATGTCGCGGCGGGAATCATAGCGAATGACAAAGGCCAACTGTTGATCGCCCAACGTCCACTGGAAGGGCTGCTTGGTGGCTTATGGGAATTCCCCGGCGGCAAGCAGGAAATAGGCGAAACGCTGCCGGAATGTCTGCGGCGCGAACTGCGCGAAGAGTTAGCGATTGAAGTGGAAGTCGGCGAGTTATTTGTGAAGGTGCGCCATGCCTTCACCCATTTCAAGATCACGCTTCATGCCTTTCATTGTCGTTATTCCGGTGGGGAGCCACAAAAGCTCGGTGTGAAGGATTTCGCGTGGGTGCTGCCACATGAACTTGACCGCTACAGCTTTGGCAAGGCAGATCGAGAAGTCATCGCGGCGTTGAATGCACGTTCCGGGATGCTGCTTTAATTCACATCCATCTAACCCCCAATCACTGGGGCATGCCCTAGAACATAAGTCCATTATGATGATGTCATGCAAGTTTATCGTCATTTTTGGTTTTGAGGGTTTATTATCATGCGTGGGCAAGAATTTTTTTGGCTCGTGCTGCTTTTGGGCATGGGACTGATTACGGCAGGCATCCTCATCGGGCGGCGGCGGCGGCGGTTTGGCTGGGATATGATCGAAAGCCTGAATTTTTATGTGATGCTGCAATTTAGCTTTTCCACCCTGGTCTTCGCACTGCTGCCATTCCCGGTGTATCATCTTTCCAAGAGCGAACCCGCCACTTGGGGAGCCGTTAGTTTGCTGATGGCGCTGTTTTTGCTGGTTGAGATCGGTCAACTCTATTATAAAATGAACGTGATCGGGGCGCGTTGGCCTTGGGCGATGGTCGCGCTCCTGATTATTTCGATTGGTTTATTTACCGCTGAGGTCGTCAATACGTTATGGTGGGATCAACTCTCGTGGTATGCGTGGGGATTGTTATGGGTTTTGGTCGTATCGGTCATTCAGTTGATCGTGTTTGTGGGCTATGATGGCACCGATGATGATTTTTCATCTTCTGCTCAAACAGTTGATCGGGCTGAAAACCGCCCTGTGTATCAGTATCATGGCATTCTCCCTGAACGGCTGCGGCGCGAGCGCAGTGCAAATCATCCCCACCGAGCGCCCAACCATAACGCCAACATCTACAGCGACCCCATCAACGTCGCAAAGCGCCAGCGCTATGCCAACCGTTACCCCTTCACTCGCGCCCACATTAATTCCGGGAGCGCCCTCCCCAACGCCCCTGTTCGGCTCGACAAGGACACCCGCCGCCGGTGAAGCCGCCAATGGCGACCTAATTACGCCGACGCGCAACCCGAATGCGCCGATTGTCGAATTTTTCCGGGCGGATAAGCCTTCGGTTGCACCGGGTGAGGAAGTGACGCTATTTTGGTCAACACGCGGCGGCAGCAATGTACGGATTTATCAGCTTGATCGGGACGGGCAGCGTAACCGCCTGTGGAATGTCGCGGCGGATGGGCGGCAGCTTGTACAGACGCGCAGTAGTGACCGGGGGCAGCTTGATTTTGTGCTGATCGTCGGTGAGGACACTTTGCAGACCGAACAGCTTTTATCGGTGCCGTTGGCCTGTCTGGTGCCTTGGTTCTTCGCGCCTGCGCCGACAACTTGTCCCGACCAGATTGCCGAGCAGACGCAAATCGTCGAGCAGAGCTTCGAGCGTGGGCGGATGGTTTATCTCGCCACGAGCAACGTGATTTATGTGCTGTTTAATGATGGCTTCGATCCGGCGTGGGTGGCGTTTGATAACCGCTACGATCCGGCGATTCATCCTGAAAGCGCAGAGAACTTCGTCCCGCCGCCCGGTTTCTTCCAGCCAATTGCGATTCTGGGCTTTGTGTGGCGTGGCAACGATACCGTCCGTAATCGACTCGGACTCGGTATTCAGCCGGAAGTCTCGTTTGATAGTTTGATTCAGCGGCAGGGCGATAACCTGTATATCAGCAGCACCAGTGGCACGATTGTGCAGCTTTTACCGAGCGGCGAAAGCTGGCAGATTATCACACCGCAGCCTATCGAGCCGACTGCCTCTGAACCTTAAATCAGCGATTGAGATGCAGGCAAAGGTGGCGGCTGAAATCAGACACTTTTCCACGCATCACCTAATATTAAGATCAACACGGTACAATTTCCGACAAGTGACCTCAACGCATCGGAGTTTTTTATGTTAAACGAACCCGCCTCGTCTTTAAACGATGAGCGTAACGACGGACGCAATCCCCATCCCCCTTTGCTTGCCGACCAACTGCTCGAAGAAGAATCGAGCCAACGCCTCGCCATACGCGCCTCGGTGCAGACGGTTTTACTGATCGAAGAGGAAGATTTTTCCGGCGCAGATGGAGATCGCAGCCCAACTGACCGCCCGAATGATCTGGCGCTGCTGAATCCGCAAAGCCAACTGCTGGCCTCTTATCACGGGCGTTTGACATCCAACGCAGAAGCGGCTTATGCCAGCTTAGATGCGCTGCTCAAGCCCGATGATCGCCTCCCGATCTTCCGGCAGGAAAAAGGCAAAGATGTGATTCATATCGTGCAAGGCCGCGTTCATCCGATTGACGGCGGTAAATGGACGAGCCTCATCCTGTTTCTGCTGACGGTTTTGAGCGTCCTCTATCTCGGCACGACAATGGCGATTAGTGAGTTGAGCGCGACCAATGTCGCCGCTGCAAACCAGCTTATCCGTAGGATTAGCGAAAATGGCTGGCTGATTTTTGGCGAATTTTGGCGCGGGATTCCGTATGCCGGCGCGATTTTGTTGATTTTGGGGGCGCACGAATTGGGGCATTATTTTATGTCGCGCTATCACAAAATCTCGGCCTCGCTGCCGTATTTTATCCCGTTTCCATTTGGCGCATTCGGGACGTTTGGCGCGGCGATTCGGCTGCGTGAGCCGATGCGGAATCGCAAGATGCTGCTTGATATTGGCGCAGCCGGGCCTTTAGCCGGATTGGTATTCGCCATTCCGATTGTGTTGATTGGATTGGCAACGTCGCAAGTCAGGCCGATTAGTCCGCAGGGCATTGTTGAGGGCAATTCCATCCTGTACGCGCTGGCGAAAATCATCACCTTTGGGCGCTTTGTGCCGGATGGCGCGGTGGATGTTTACGTAAATCAATTAGCGTGGGCAGGCTGGACGGGGTTATTCGTCACCGGACTTAACTTGATTCCGTTGGGGCAGTTGGACGGCGGGCATATTCTTTATTCGTTGATTGGCAACCGCGCCCGTGCTTTGTATTATCCGATTATTTTTGCGATGGTGGCTTTAGTCGCGCTGACGGGCGGAACACTCTTGCTGCTGCTGGCGTTGCTGATCTTTTTGGGGCGGGTTTATGCTGTGCCGCTCAACGACATCACCCCACTGGATAATCGGCGGCGGCTGGTGGCAATGTTTACTCTGGCCGTGTTCGTGCTGGTGTTCGTCCCGATTCCGCTGCGAGAGTATACGTTGGAAAATGCCGAGCGCGTTCCCGGCAGCAGTATCGCTTTGCCAATCGTGATCGGACTCATTTTGGTGCGGCGTGTGTGGGATGGGGGCGGCTTGCGCTTTAGGCGACGTGCATAAAGGTTTCTGAACCATCAAGTAGGGGAAGATTAGACGCAAAGACGCGGAGGTTTTGAACTTAAATCTCTTAGGACTTTCGCTTTTACGGGATGTTTGTGCCAGCAACAAGGGGTTTATGACGTTTAACAATTACAGGACTTTTGCTTACCTCACCCCCCGGCACCCTCTCCAATACTTGGCTATGCATTACCCACATCTTTGGGGAGAGAAGGGTTAAATAAAATCCAAGCGTCAGAGATATCCTGAAGGCGTGTCCAACCACGCCACAGGACTTTCACACCTGGCTCACCATCGCCTTTGCGTCCTAAAA
>DAOTTO010000209.1:0-20366 GCA_034437895.1 Anaerolineae bacterium
ACCCCACCCCTAAATCCCCTCCCCATTGCATGGAGAGGGGACTTCAAGATGCGTTTTTCTCCCCCTCTCCAAGTATTGGAGAGGGGGCCGGGGGGTGAGGTAAGCGAAAGTCCTGAACATAATACGGTCATGCGTAGGGGCGCACGGATGTGTGAGCCGTGCCGGGAACGACACATAGGTCGTTCCCTACAGTTACCCAATTAATTTTTTTAAGCTGCATTAAAGGTTTCAAATTGCCAGCTAGCTCTGGGTTTTGAACCTAGAATAAACGCCTTCTGATTAACCGCGTCCTTGTCAGCGATTATTGATGGCATTCACGAGGTCGGTGACGTTGTTGAATGCGCTGTCGGCAAGTTGCGCGACTTGCTGCCCCCGTGAAAGCTGTGCTGTGAGTGTGTTCGTCTGGCAGGCCTCCGTAAATGTCGTCCACCCTTGCCGCAGCAGATCAAGCCCGAGATTCAGTTGTGCAACGGCTTCTTGCAGGGTTGGCACAACCTGAAGTACATCGCTTGGGACTGCGCCATAATTTTCTGGAATGGCGGGTGGTGGCAAGCGACAAGCATCTGTCGCCCCGCTGTTCGCTACATCCGTCCAATACTGGAGGAGCAGAGACCGAGCGCCTTCACGCCCACTTACTGCATCAAGAATGCCGTTGAGGTCGCGCAGATACGAATTAATAATCACTGGATTGAGCGTTGGTGTAGGTTCAATCGTCGCTGTTGGACTGGCAGTAGGCGACTCTGTGACTTCACTTGTGACTTCTGGCAGAGGGGTAGCAGTGGGAATGGCACTTTGGCGGAGTTCTTCAGCCGTTGTTTGCAAAGTCGTTTCGATGTTCGTCAAATCATCAAGGATGACGGGCAAATCGCGGTTCGCATCAGTAATATCCACAGGAAGCGGCTGACGGGCAAGCTGGCAGCTTGCGTCGAAATCGGCCTGAATATTGGAAAGTGTGTTGATGGCAGTATTCAGGTTACCTGCTATTCCGGCGATTTCAGGAAATTCCGCCTGCGTTTGCGAAGGTAGGGTATAAGACAACGGCTTATTGAAAGTATAGGCACAGTTGATATCGGTAGGCGGTTGCGCTGCGGCGGCAGTGTATTGACGTTGAATTTCTTCCGCATCGCTGCGGACTTGGGCGACGCGCTGCTGCATAGCGCTCACTTCATTCAGTGCGATTCCTAGTGGGCTGGTGGGGTTAATCGTAGGCAGTGCATTGTTATTGTCGGTGACTTCATTTGCGCCGCCAGTACTGTCATTCATAACGAGTACATTTGCTACAGTCAGAACGACCAACGTCAGCACCAAAATGCCTTGCAAAAGTATTAAAGTTCGGGCGGGGATGCGTTTACGTTTGCCGCGATCACCGCTTAGGACGATTCCCTCTAAAAGTTCCCGAATAAGACTGTTGTCCTGATGTTGAAGGGCATCAGCAACAGGTTCATCCTCGCCACGCTCAATCGCCTGATCCAACGCCTTGAACATCCCCAGCGCGTATTCCGCCGCTTTCTGAATTTTCTTATCTTTCTCGCCTTTATACACTTTTCGCAAGACCGTAATGGCTTTGGGTGCGCCGGATTCTCCGAGCCAGTAGGCGGCTTCGATGCGAGTTTGGGTTTCTTCTTTGCGAGAGAGGAGCAGCTTCATTTTTTGATCAACCATCGCGTCAAAGCGCTCAATGGCTTGATCTGGGTCGTTTTCGTCAACGGCGCTAAGATCGTCGTCGAAATCGTCAAGACCATCGAGATCGTCATCAAATTCAAAATCTTTGGACATGGCGGCTCCGCTTTCTGGATGCTGGAAAGTACGTAATAATGATAAGTCATCTTAAGCAATCCGAAAAGTCATCGTAGGGAAGGCGTATGGTAATATCGACCAAAAATTGTAAACGAGAGGAAATAAATAGTGAAACCCGGCAAAATTAGAGCATTGGCTTTATGTATTTTTCGGCACGGTAGCCGAATCTTGGTGGCGGAAGGCTATGATGTCGTAAAAGATCAAGTCTTTTATCGTCCTATCGGCGGCAAAATCGAATTTGGGGAACGCGGTGCGGAAACAGTTGCGCGGGAAGTGCGTGAAGAAATTCATGAGGAAGTCAAAGACATGCGTTATCTCATCACGCTCGAAAGCATCTTCACGTTTGATGGGCAGCCGGGCCATGAAATTGTCTTGGTTTATGATGGTAAATTTGTGGATGAGGCCGTCTACGAGATGGACAGCATAGAAGCAGTTGATGAAGATGGCGAATATCTATTCATCGCTGTCTGGAAAGAACTGGAAGATTTTCTCTATGGGTCGGAACCGCTTTATCCAGAAGGGCTGTATGAATTTTTGGAAAAACGGCGCTAGGGTGTGAGGATGTGTTTATACGGAGCGACACCTACGTCGTTCCGTATACCAATCAAAATAGACATTGTTAGGGGAAGGTAGTGGCACTCTATAGGTCGTTTTAGCTGAATAAGAGCGATAAACTCGTATATAACAACACAGCAATTAGCGACCAGTCGAACACTTTAGGATTCATCCAGCCGATAATTTTGCGCCCCGTCCATACGCCGACTGGGATGATCGGCAAAATCCAGATAATACTCAAGATCAGGTTGAGATCAAGCACGTCGTTTCCTAGCAGTAAGTACATTGGGACTTTGAGGAGGTTGATGACAAAGAAAAGGAGCGTTACCGTACCGATAAAACTGGCTGGCTCGATTTTTTGCAATAAAAGATAAGCTGTGGAAGGTGGGCCGCCTAGATTCGCCAGTGTGGAGGCAAATCCGCTTGCTCCTCCTGCCAAATAGCCATGCCAATCACGCGGCTGATATTCGACACTTCGGAGCGAATCGCTGGCGAGTTTGTAGACGATCACTCCCAAGGTGAAGATGCCGACGACTTTTTTGAGGATGTCTTCGGGAAGTATCTTGAGAAAAAACGCGCCGATAACAATGCCGACAACAGCCATAGGCAGCAGCAGACGGATGTAGCGCATATCCCACTGTTTCCAGTAGTAGCGCATAGCGAAAATGTCAGCGAACATGAGGAGGGGTAAAGTCAGCCCGACGGCTTGCTTAAGCCCCATTGTTTGACTCAGCAGCGGCAGTGCCAGCGCAACCGAAATCGGCCCACCGACCCCGCCTTTAGATAGGCCGATCAAAAATCCGACGATCAAAATGAGGATGCGCCAATCCATCGTATTCTTTACCCTAACTACAGATTAAAGGGCGCGGTGACTTTGTTTGAACTGCGCCTAACTATAAACTATACTAGCATAACGCCTGTGAATAGGCTTATGCTAGTACCACAAGATTTTTAAATTCTCGCAGCCTGTTAAGAGAAAAGCGATTATGTTTTATGACGGAATCAAATCAACCCCCACTCATTAATTATGACCGCCAGCGCTTTGGGAAAGCGGTCCGCATCTTTCGCGGGGATGAAAATCATCATGATTTTGCCGAGCGTATGGGGTTTAGCGCTGCCGTCCTTTCACGCATAGAACGCGGCAAAGTGGTTGAAGCTGAATCAGTTTTGCTCGTTTGTGAGGCGATGCAGGTCACATTAGAACAATTTCCAGCGGGGGCAGTGGGTCGGAAGTTGATCGAAAAGCCTGCAGATGATAATGAAAATGAGTAAAATCGTCAGAAGTTGTAATGTTGGATATACTCTGCTCTAATAAAAAGAAATTCGTAAACTCTCATTTATGAACCTAACTTAGACATATAGATAGGTTGCGTTATTAGTAGAATATGTTAAAATGTAACCACTTTTGACTTATAGGCTTATTTGGATTGAACAGGTGTGCGATGACTTCAAAGATTGATTGGCTAGACCAAATCCACGAGAACTACAACAAAACCGAGTGGTTAAGCCAAAATGCAGGGCAAATTTATGATGTCATAGCGACATCAGTGAATAACGACGATACGGCTTCGTATGCGTTTGATGCTCTGCTGTTGGTTTACCCACATATCTTGACTTTGGGCGATATGAAGCGATGGGGTAAACTGATTCATGAAGTCTTGAATACCGCCTTAAAATTTCATGCTAAACAGCCTTATGCGGGTGAATGGAATACCATCGAGCAGTTATATTTGACATCTGGGCAAAGCAAATCGCCGGAGACCGCTTTTAACAAACCGGTACGCCGCGCTACCCGCCGTCAGAATCCCCGTGCCATTTTAGACTCTTATATCGGCCTTTTTAAATTGCAGGTTTACCGCCAATCTGATCTCTCTAAGCCGGAAATTATTAACAGCGTGCTGGATTTAGCGCGTCAGGTCAATAATCCACAGCTTTATACGCGCTTGTATCAAGCCTTGGCGTATGCCTATCATTTCTGGGGCGATCACGACAAAGCGATTGATCGGGGGCAACTTGCTTACAACTACTGGACAAAAAATAATAACGATACCGAAGCCGGCTTAAGCGCTTATATCATCGCCGCGAGTTATCGTGCGCTGGAACAACTCGATCAAGCGCTTTCATGGATGGAAGTTGCATCGGGGTATCTTGCGAAAACAGAACTTGTTCAGCAGTATTTCATCGTCGTGGCTGAAACTGGGTCGATTTACCTAATGTGGGAAGAATATACTGTTGCTCAACAGTGGTATGACATTGCCTACAATGAAGCGCTAAAATTAAACGATCCACTTTGTATCGCTTTTGCACAACATTGTCTTGGTATGGCGCAAACATTTTTGGATCAATATGAATCGGCTGATGATAATCTGACGAAATCGCTTGCTTTTTGGGAGCAGACCCATGATGAGCGTCAATTAGCCCATATTTATCATACAATCGCCTATTTAGAAGGTAGACGCGGAAACAAACCAAAGGCATTAGAATATCTAACAATATCGGAAAAAGTCACAGAAAACTTATCAGATATTCCTGCGCGTGATTACCATACCAAAAAAATCAATACCCTCAAACGTGCTATCGAAAATAACCAAGACCTTACGACGCTCTCTGCAAACGATTAACTTCGATGATTTATCTATAAAAAACACGTTAGCCCTTCATAAAAAAGGGCTGACGTGTTTTTGCATTCTGAAAAAGTTTATTTGAAAATTATGCAGCGGGTGGAATGGTTGGGGGATATGCACCGAACATTTTGCCATCTCCTTTGCTTGATTGCTAATCTCATCGATAGACCTAGCATCTCAAATTGGAGGGTGGGCTGTCTTTAGTTTTCGGACTCGGAACGGACACAGAACGGACATCTTGCGTTGAGCATCTGCATGGCAGCAGCAGGGCAAGCGTCGGTTAACCAACTTGGAAAGAATGACGATTCGCCGTATAGTGGGGTGAATAGCGAAATTTTGACCGTGAAGGCAAGTGTCCGATGAGCAGGCTGATTGTGCGTTTTTCCGCGCCGCTTTTTTTTATAGTGGCATTGTTCATATCGTTCCATGCGCCGCTTTACGCGCAGCAAACTGATGTTACGCCACCCGACTACCGGATTAATGCCGAAGTCGCGCTTTCTGATGACCAGAGTGAGATTATTATTACGCTGACGGTCTATAACTCAGGTGGGCCAGCCGAGGTAGTTGCCAGCATTGTGCTGCTCAATCTGCGCGATGGCAGCCTGATTACGCCCGAAACGATAGAGACTGTACGGCCTTTGGGCAGTGCGGATAATGAAGAAATTACGCTGCGAATCCCGGTGGCACTTTTTCCGCCGGGGAGTGGGCAATCGCTGCAAATTTCGGTAGGCATCGGCGAAATTGAAGCAGAAGATGCGCCGAGCAGCCAGAATAATCGCGGCGGCGTTCTGGTGACGATCCCTAATTATGATCCTGCGCTGCAAGTCATCCCTACATCTACGCCTGTTGAAGACTCAGGACGCAAGATTACGCTGCCGTTCATTAATCGCACGATTGACCTTGCCGATCCGACGCAGGCCTTAGCCTTGGCAGGGGTAACGGCTGCCAGCGGCCTCATGCTCATCATTCTTGGCTTGATCTTACGGCTGATGTTCCGGCGGACCCCTGCCTTCGGGAATTGGCAGCCACCCTATGCGACGATGCCACCGCTTGACCCGAATTCCACTTATGGACGGCGGCAGCTTTGGCAGCAGCACGCGCAAAATAATGCCCTACCTTTGCCTTGTAAGGAGGGGGGGATTCATGCCCGTAAAGTGCTGCTTGGGATGGATGGCTATTATCTTTCCGGTTGGAAGATCAAAGCCGCCCGTATGACGCAGTATGATATGTATGGACGGGTGGCACGAAGCCAAATTTTCGCCGCGCCGGGGCAGCTTCAGCGCTTAAACCGCATCGCCCACAAAAGTCATGGGCTGGATGCACAAAAAATGATGCGGCGGGTGCGGCCTGTAGCAAGGTCATTGGCGCGGCAGTTTAAAACGAAGGTCAACAAACGCAGTGCTATGTTGCCAATCGCCTTAGATGTGCGTTTTCAGGGGACACACGGCGAGGTGCGGATTCTGTTTGAGCTGTATCAATGTGGGCAAGGCCAACTGCATCAAATCGACATTTGGGAACCGGAAATGACGGTAGTGGGGCGGGCAATCCAAGAAAGCTATACGCTGACGATTTTTGGGCAAACGGGGAACGAGTCTTATAAAGATTTCAAGAATCGGTTGCAGGAAGACATCACACGGGTGTTGGCGGATATGCTGCTTTCGCAGGTAGTGATGGCAGGTGCGAGTGCGGGAGCAGCGCCAGAAACGGCTGCGCGGACACAGCCTGTTCAAATTAACAGCGAATCGGAGTTTATGTAAAACAAACGAAAAACAAAAATGAAATAGGGGGCAAGCGATTGCCCCCTATTTCATTTAACGATGATGCAATTACAGACCCAAAAGCGCCGCGACAGACGGCGGGATCAGAACTGCGTCGATGACATGAACAACGCCATTGCTTGCCGCAATATCGGCAGTCGTAACGTTGACAGTGCCATTGAGGACAACACTGCCACCTTCGACTGAGACAACAATCGACTCGCCAACCAAGGTTGCGAGTTCGGTCTCACCAGCGATGTCTTCGCCGGAAAGCGCACCCTCCACCACATGATACAGCAGCACTTGCGTGAGCAGATCAGTTTGTGTCAGGGCGGTATCCACATCTACGCCGAGTGTTTCAAGCAGGGCGGTAAATGCCGCGTCAGTCGGGGCAAAAACGGTGATGGGGCCTTCGGCGCTCAGGGCTTCCAAAATCGCCGGATCGGAGGCTTGCACAACCGCTAAGAGGATGGTGAATTCCGCTGGGTCAGCTTCGGTTGCGGCGATCACAAGATCGGCAATGGTGCCGGCGGCGGCTTCTTCGGTAGCAGGTGCTTCTGTCGCTTCAGGAGTTGCTTCAACAACAGATGCTTCCGTTGCTTCGGCGGAACCCGCGTCAGAGCTGCTTGCCGGGTCGCGGTAGATCGGGCGACCACTGTTAATCAGGGCAACATCTTCTGCACTAATTGAAGAGACGAACACTTGAGGATCAGCGGCGGTCCCGTAAGCGGCGACAAAGTAGTAATACAACGGTTCCAGTTCAGTGCCGGGGGCATCAATCAAGGTGATATCGCTGCCAGCCACGCTGGTGATAACTGACAGATCGTAAGAACCAGCCGGAACTTTGGCGCTGAAAGTATTCGGGTAGAACAGATCGCGGACGAGTGCATCTTCACCAGCCAAGACATCCACTGCGGGTGCATCCGGGATGGAGTGCAGGACAGTCACATAGCTTTCGCCGTCATCCAGATCAGGCAGAATTTCTGAGACGACATTCGCAGTCAAGCTGCCATTGGCACGTAAACCTGTTGCCGCAATCGTCACCCAACGGTTGGGGTTGAAGTCTACCGTGATGGGGCCGACAAGGGCTTGGTCAACAGTTGAGCCGGCATTGGTCACAGCGATTTCGTAGCTGCCTGATGGCAGACGCGCCCATTCGGTCACATCGCCGTATTGCAGTTGAGAGATGAAACGCTCACCGTTGACGAAAACATCAACGCTGCGAATATCCCCGGCAAAATGGGCAACACGAACACTGGTGAAGGTCGGGCGGGCGGCGGCTGCTTCCGCGGCGGCGGCGGCTTCTTCGAGTTCCGCGATAATCACACCCGGCAGGATGACCTGATCGATGACGTGGACAACACCATTGCTGGCACCTACATCAGCGAGGATCACATCGGCGACACTGTTGAGCGTAATCGTGCCATCGCTGACCGTTATGCCGATACCCGTACCTGGCAACGCACTGGGGATAATCTGATCGTTCAGTTCCGCCAATTGGCTAGAGAAATACGTGCCTGGCACCACATGATAGGTCAGGATTTGCGTGAGCAGCTCACGATTCGCCAAAACATCAGCGAGGCCAAGGTTATAATTTTCCGTCAAAAAGGTATCAAGGTTGGCAAAGGCTGTATTTGAAGGGGCAAATACAGTAATGGGTCCCGCGCCGCTTAGGGCTGCTGCTACGGACGGATCTGCTGCCTGAACTGCCGCAACAAGTGTGGACAGATCAGGTGTGGCTACTGCGACATCAACGACGGTACCCTGTGCAAAGACAGGCACTGCCGAGAGGATTAGCAGCATTAAAACTACTGCGAGTATAGAAAACTTACGCACGTTGACTCCTCCTTAAAAAGTAGGGTACAAAAAGAGTACTTAAAATACGCTAACAGGGTAACATACAGCGGCCAATTTACCAAATTCACACATGCCTCTAATCAGCCTGCTTAAGGCGAATCTTAGACAAATGTGAATATGGAATAAGTGGTTATGACCTTGTTCTCTCACAGATTAGGCCAAAAATGGGGCTTTTACTCATTTTCTTCGAGCGTAGGACTTCCTGCTACAGCATAAACAAGTATACCAATCGAGGAGATTACATAGCTAAAAATCATACCAATCGCCTGCAAGGGACCCATCAAAATGACACTTTCAGCCGTATTGGTATGTGATCCAAAGCCTAATACATCTGCCAAGCTTGCCATTGCCGCCATCACCAAGCCCGTCATCGCCAGCCTCGTGCCGATTTGCTGCCCAAGATTAGAATGTGAGTTGGCATAAAATGTAAATTTTACGTAAAGCAGTGCGCCAAAAATCAGAAGCGAAAATCCTAGCAGGATGGCAAAAATCTGCACGATTCCCACACCAACCGTCGGTGGTAAGCCGGTCACGGCGGGGAAGACCCCCATAAATGCCAACATTGCGCCGAGCGCGCCGACTGCGATGCCTAACTGTGAAACCCGTACCATAAACACTTACCTCGTTGGCAGGGATTCGCGTAATTTACGTAGCATATTGCCGCCTAGAATGGCCGTAATATCGTCCTCATTATAGCCGCGCTGCCGCAGGGCTTTGCCGAGATACCAGAGATCAGCCGTCGTATCGATCTCCGCCGGGGTACTTTCCGCACCGAAGCCGCCATCAAAATCGCTGCCTAGCCCAACATGCGCGGCGCTCCCTGTGAGTTGGCAGACATGATCGATAATATCCACCACTCTTGAAAAAGTGACCCCGTTTTTGGGGTCGGTCTTGCTCCATTTACCGTCCAAGAAATTATTGAGCATCACAATGCCCATCACACCGTCGCGCTCGGCAAGGCGGCGGATCATTACATCGGTGAGATGCCGATCTGTATCACAAAAATGGCGCGGGTTACTGTGGCTGGCGATGACCGTCCCCGTATAACGATCCAACGCCTCTAAAAAGGCAATTTCCGCCATGTGGGATAAATCCAGAATGGCGTTGAAGTTTGCCATCACCTCTAAAAGTTCGCGTCCCAGCGGCGTTAAAGGTCCCGGCGCACCCGTCCCAGCGGAATAACGCGATGCCTGCCACGCTGGCCCTACAATTCGCACACCGCGTTCATACCATTCCTCAAATTGGCGTGGTTCGATGATAGGGTCGGCATTTTCCATCAGAATCACCAACCCCTGCTGGCGATCTTTGACCGTTTTATCGTCACCCCATGTTGCTAAGACCGAGTCTAAATCGACTTGACTCCGAATCAGCCGAATTTGCCCACTATCGTCTGCCAAGCGCTGGTAGGTGTCCATCTGCTGCAAGGCCAGTCGATATGCGCCGGAAATATCGTCATACATGACGGTTTTCCAAGGGGCAGGGCGAGGGCTGCGTGGCGCAACGAATAAAGTCACAAAAACAACCGCCACCCGCCCGGCAATCGCTTCCGGTAGGCCGAGTGTGGCGATGCCTGCTTGTGCCGGAATATCAGTGGAAGTTTCTAATTGACGTTTTCTTAAAGCGGATTGGCGATAATCGCGCCCAAAACAAACCGCGTTATAAGCAATATCCTGATGTGCATCAACGAGTATCAAAACAAACCTCCTCGCGCAAGGTACGACGCGTGGATGATTGTAAGCTTGATAAGCGAAAAAATCCAAATGATGGTTTTACGACGAATCAAAAAGTTATAATCAAGTTGTCATTTTGCTGTAACAATTTGGCGCTATTCTAAGCCGAATTACTAAACTGGAAGAGGTTATTATGGAAGCAACTAAAAAACCGAGTCTTCTCACCGGAGCGCTGGTCGGGGGCATGTTGATGATTGCCTTGATCGCGTTGTTTTTCCTCGCATTTCGTCTGCTGGGTCTACCTTTTGCGCCGTTTGATGTCATCTTTCCGGGGATTCGTGATCTTACGCCCGGTGACTTGATTACTTTTGTGATTGATACGATTGTTGATCTGATTGGTACTTTTAATTTAGGTCGTACCGATGCGGCGGCGAAAACAATTGAACAATTAATGGCGCTCGGTATGACGTTGGGCATCGGGGTCGTCACTGGCGCAGTTGTGTTTAATCTGGCGAACCGGATGAAAGTCAAAAATCGCTTTTTACCCGGTCTGTGGGCGGGGATTATCCTCGGCGTTGTGATGATCCTCTTTTTCACAGCCAGCGGTCTAAGCGTTTCCGCCGATCAATTTATCAGCGCGTTATGGCTTTTTGTGGCATTTGTCGGTTTTGGTGTAGCGTTAAGCTGGATTTATTACGATCTTTCCGTCCTACGTTTGCCTTCTGAGGCTGCTACTGGAACACAACAAGGGCTTGATCGCCGTGAATTTATTGTGCGCGTGGGCGGCGCGACAGCAACATTAACTGTACTTGGCACCGGGTTAGGGGCATTGTTGGAGGGGACAGGGCAGGACGCGGCATCCAGCACAATTGTTATCCCAGAAACCACACCGCAAGCTGTCGCATCGACAGTGACGTTATCGGACGCAACCTATGTGGCTGATTTGGAAGCGGCGGCTGGTACAAGACCTGAATATACACCGCTGGACGATCATTATCGCATTGACATCAGCGCCCGTCCGCCTGCGCTTGATGCTTCGAGCTGGCGTTTGCGAATTAGTGGTCTAGTGGATGCGCCTGTAGAGATGACGCTGGACGAGATCATCAATAATTTTGATCCGATGGAACAACTGATTACGATGGGCTGCATCTCGAATCGTGTCGGCGGTGACCTCATCAGCACGACACGCTGGACAGGGGTTCGGATGCAAACACTGATTGATAGCTGGAACCTCAAGCCAGAAGCGACTCACTTACGCATCTCTTCCGCAGACGGTTTTGATGAATATGTCGATTTAAGCACCATCCGCGATGATGACCGCGTCATGTTGGCGTATGCGTGGGATGGGCAAGCGCTTAAGCAGAAACATGGCTTCCCGGTACGGATTTACATCCCCGATCATTACGGCATGAAACAGCCAAAATGGATTACCGATATTGAAGTGGTCGATAGCTGGGACGAAGGCTATTGGGTGCGGCGTGGTTGGTCGGTGACGGCCTTTGTTCAAACGACGGCAGTGCTTGATACGGTTGCCTCCAGCGCGGTATTCGAGCGTGACGGGCAGCAGCTTGTTCCGGTTGGCGGCATCGCTTGGGCAGGAGCGCGTGGCATCGCCCAGGTTGAAGTCAGCGTGGATGAAGGCGAATGGCAGGCAGCGCAGCTTAAAACGCCACAATCTGAATTAACGTGGGTGATCTGGCGCTACGATTGGCCTTTCGCGGAAGGGAATCATACGTTCCGTGTGCGCTGCGTGGATGGTACAGGCACTCCGCAAACCGAATCGGTGCAGGATGTCCGCCCTGATGGCGCGACAGGCATCCATTCGATGCGTGCGAGTCTGTAAGTGAATTAAATTGTTTGGCGGGGACATGGTATACGTTATGCCATGTCCCAAAATGTAGACTCGCGAAAGTAATTTGAATAAATTGAACCACCAAGACACCAAGAACACCAAGTTTTTATTTCAGGCAAAGCCAAAAACGTACTTATCTTTTTTATTTTTCTCTGCGAACTTCGCGTCTCTGCGGTTCAAAAAGAATTTCTTAGGCCTTGTTCTAAGCGTTAATTAAAAAATACATATTCGTCATCCTTTAGCCAAGCGTTCTCTAATTTGCATGACGGCGATTTCGGCTTCGACATTAAAATTATACATCGCGCCCTTCCCCTGATAAAACACACCTACCAAATATAATCCGGGATAACCGACCACCTCGCGTCCATTGGGATGTGTGCTGAAGTCGCGGACAGGCCAGCCGTGTGCATCTTTTTTGCCGTGATAATCCAAGTGTTGATACAGCACTGGACGATACCCCGTTCCTAAAATGACCGCATCAACCGGATAGCGTGTGCCATCCTGCATTTCGATTCCTTGTTGATAGAATCGAGCAGGCGCATCAATCGGCTGCACTTTGCCTGCCCGTACCGCGTCAATCAAGGCTTTAGCCCGTGCGCCTCCTGCTGCCGATGTATCATTTCCCGGTGGTGGGGTTTTGATGCCGAGTCGGTTTAAATTGCGATAAGGTGTGTTCTGGAGTTTTTCGGTCAAGGGCGCAAGGAAGGGCAGTTTTTCGCCGAGTATCATCCACGCATGTTTGGGCAAGCCGGAAGGATAACGCGGGCGTAGGACGACACCGGTACGCTGTGCAAATAAAACCGGCTTCGCGGCATAATCACCCAATTCCGTCGCAATATCACAGCCACTTGGCCCATTTCCTATGACGACGACTTTTCGCCCGATAAAAGGCGCCGGCTCCGCATAATCGTGGGCATGAAGCAGGAGTCCGGTATACTCTGTCATGCTTGGAATAGTGGGTGTGTAAGGATTATTAAAGCGTCCGCTGGCGGAAATAATTGCCCGGTACCACGCGCTGCCTTCGCTGCTTTCCAACCGCCACCCATTATTTTCTTGGCAAATCTTATGAATCGTCACACCGAGATGAATATTAAAGTTATGCCGTTGGGCATAATCCACCAGATAGCGATGATACTGCCGTCCTGTAGGAAAAATGCCATAATGCAGCGGGAATTTTAGTTCCGGCAGGTGCGAAAAAAAGCGTGTTGTGTTCAGCCGCAGCGAAGGATAAAGGCTGTTCCAGGTCGAAGCGATGACGCTGGACTTATCTACTACGCGATAAGAAATGCCAGCGCGTTCCAAGTAATATGCGCTGGCGATTCCGGCTGGCCCCGCGCCGATAACGAGTACATCTTCTCGTTGCATTGAGCATCTTGCCTTTGTTATTATGCTTACTGCCCGTTGGCGGCGGCTGTGACCGTTGCGAGAAGCCGATCATGCACTACTGTCGAGACATTTTCTAAAGTTGCCGGGAAGTTGGTTGCTTCCTCGCTGCTGCGCGGGATAAATGTACCGTCTACGCCGCCCGCAATTGCTGTCGCTGTTGCAATGAGTTCCATCAGTGCTTTTGTCGGGATATTTTCGACGGTTGCCGGGAAGTTAACCGCGTCTTCGGTGCTGCGGGGGAGCGCTTCGTCAATAAAATAATTGCGTGTCAGAATAATCTGAGTCTCCACACTTGCGAATTCATCGGCTGGCGCTTGTACCCTGTCGCTGCCGACTGCCCAAATACCAACCACAAAAAAGGCAATCACGATCCCACCGATTAAATAACCAACGCGGCGGTTCGCATCGCGGCGTGTCGGGGTCAAGATCGCCATCGGTGGCGGTGCATCTGGGGCGGACAGCATATTCACGCGTTCCAAGAGAGTTTTTGCATCGTATCGCTCACTAAAATCGACTGCCTGCAAATTGTTTAGCAGGCGAGGTAAGCCGACTTTGGCAGCAAGCACCGGAATAATGTGCTGATTGTTCTCCAGTGCTTTAACGACATTTTGTTGAAATCCCGAATCTTCGAGTGCTTTGGGCGAAAGCACAGCGACTGTCACCGCTTCTCGTCCTGCTTGTACAGTTTCGCCTATTTGTACACCAGCGGCTGATAAGTCACTGCGGATACGTCCAGCGAGGGCAGCATCGGTAGGGGTATTTAAAAGCGTTACAATCGACATATAGATAGACCTTTCTATTATGCTATCGGTTCTAAGGTGCGGAGATAATTGACAATATCCCAGCGTTCATTTTCACTTAAATCTTCACGACAAGGGGGTAAGCTCCGCCATCCATCGCGCACGGCGGCAAATAGGTCTTCATCGCGCACAGTGGGCAAGCGTTGGCGCAGCGCATCTAAATCAGGGGCGGACTGCCACCCATTGCACGAGGACTCGTACAGATTTTGTCCACGTTGCAGCGAGACTTGATCGGGCAGCACCGTATTGATGATCTGCGGTGGTGGGTTAATGTCGGCGCGGTAGCCGAGCTGGGTTTGTTGGAGTGTTACGAAGCCGCCGATCACAAAAATGAGACTTGCGACAATCGCGCCGATGACGAGTGTGACATTAGCCGCATTCAGATTGAGCTTGCGATAAAAGGCCTGTATAGAAGGATAAATGACCCCTCCAACAGCGGCTAGTACCCCCAACAGCGCGGCGACAGTGACAGGGCTTGGCAGACGTGATTGTATCACGGCGGCCTGCGCGTCGATGTCCCAATCAAAGGCGAGGCGATAGGTCATCTCATTATCAATGATGTTAATCTGTGACCACCATTCACCCGGCGCATCAATTTCGGCTCCAGCAGTCACGTACAAACCAGAATCTACAAATTCCGCTTCTTCTAAAGGACTACGCCAATCCTCGCTCGGATGGATCATTCTTAAACGCACATCCAAATCATCGACAGGTTGACCGTCACGGGTGATAAGGGTGTCGTAGGTATTGATGCCGGGTCCGCCGGGAGTCAATGTCAGCGTTACTTCAAGACCATTAATTTGCTGTATGGCGGTTGGTGCAGCGGCTTCCTGCCCAGTAATTTGGGGCGCGGGTACTGGGGTTGCACTCAACTGCCCAACGGCGATTAATACGCCTACTGCTAAAAGTACTTCTAAGCGGAGCGTTGTCGCAAACTGGCCTATGGAGGTAGTCAGCCCAGAAAAACGGGCATAACGGGCGGGATGCAGCGCGATATGATGGAGCGCACCGAGCAGCAGCAGCCCGCCTACGAGTAGTAACTTAAGTAGCAACGCCCCACCAAAACGGGTTTCAGTCAACTCAGATGGGGTGTAAATCCAATTGGAGGCGCTGTAAAGGCCGCTGGCGATCACGATGACGACGGATGCAGCCGCGAAACGTGAAAATCGGCGGAGTGCAGCCAAAAGTGCCAACCGCCGCTGATCGTCGGAATAAGGTTTAAGCGCGATGGGCAGCACTAAAACCAGCGCCGCAAGTCCACCCACCCAAAACCCAACACCGATTCCATGCAGCCAATCTACCGCGATGCCGAGCCAGGGCAAGACTTGCGATCCGGCGGCATGGCTGACGACACTCCATGTCCCGATAACGAGCGCCATCATCCAAGCATTCGCCGTCCAGAAGGCACGGACTGTCTCCGGCTGTTCATCACGAAAATAAAGCGCCGCCGCAAACATCCCCGCGACTATCACTAAAAAGAGCATACGGATGTTCCACACATCCCCAAAACGCGAACCAATCCGTACCACTGACCATAAATTTTCGTTGAGCGCGTTTATGAAATTCACGTTGAAGAACGTCATCGTCTGCTGAATTAGCGCGAGGATGTTCCCACTAAAGCATACCAGCAGCGCCAACCCGACCATCCAACTTAAGCGAGTCATCATACGCGGTGGTAGCAAGCCAGCAGGGTAGTTGGCACTGCCCCACGCAGGAACAAGCACACCTGCATAAAGGCTAAATAAACCGAAAAGCAGCATGGTGCTGGTTAACGTTATCGTCCGCCAGAGAATTTCAAGCGGGGCAGCGCGTCCGTTGGCGGCCTTGCTGTTGAAACCGCCAATTTCACTGCCGACGAAAAACACCCGGCTTTCTGCGACGGCATGACCATCACTCGCAAAAGCCGGACGCAGTTCCACAATATATGCGCCATCGGGCAAATCGGGCGGAACGCGCAGGGTGAGCAGTGCTTCATTATCGGGCGAAACACTGCCTTCAGCGATCACTTGTCCGGTTTGGTCGCGCAGTTTGAGTGAGCTAAAGGTGGGTTCTAAGTCTTCGCTAAACCAGTATTGCAGCCGTATCGGAGCGCGTTCTAATATAGCGCGATCTTCGGGGATAGCACGCAAAAGATAGCCATGTGCGCTGGCAGGATTGCCCATGCCGAAGAGCATGATGATGAAGATCAACGATGTAACGAACTTCGCAACCGTTCTTGTACGTATGTTGGCTGCCCAGCTTACTTTAAAACACATAATGCTCACTACTTAAAATGCTCTTTATTCCAGCGGAAAATGATTCGGCACAGAGTCTTGGTCGTGGGAATGTGGCTCAATGGGCGTATCAGACGGCGGTTGGGGCGTATTACGGCTTATGACCCAGCTAACGCCCATCATCACGAAAAAAATAATGCTGACGCTTAGAAAAATCAATTCATCGTAAGCGCCGAGCGAACCATGTGCCAATACATATTGGAAAGACATGGATGCCTCCAAAACACACTTTTAACTAAATTAGAAGTTACGCAGTTCACAATTATTGGTCATTAGTTTAGGTTTAAGCAAGCCGAAATTTTAGCCTTTTCTAAAAACTAATCACTAAAAACTGATTAATGAAGTGTCTCTCAAAATTCTTTAGCTGCGTAAATCCTATAGTATTGTACCTCAATAAAAGTGCTTTGTTCAGATTTTCACGAATTATCTCATAGTGTTCTGATGAGATATTGTGTAAGCGCATGTTTGCCTTCAAGCGAGGACAAACAGGCTTAAGTAAAATCAGATGAATGAACTTATTAACTTATTATTACGAAATATTCCTAAATAAAGATAAAGTGTGATCTTACAATTTTGATATATGGAATACTTTTTTTGATTAATTTCTATATTATGTCGTATAATCGATGAGTAATACATAATACATTTAAAAAAGCTATCTCATGCAGCTTTTTATCAGCTATGCACGGGTTGACAAGCGCTACTGCCAACAAATCGTCAATCTTCTTGACATGCACGATATTTGGTATGACCAGCGTCTTTATGCAGGACAGCGTTGGTGGGAAGAAATTGTCAATCGCTTGGAGCAGTGTCAAGGCTTTGTCTATCTGCTTTCGCCGGAGTCGATTGCTTCGGAATATTGCCAGAAGGAATTTGCTGTCGCACGGAGTTTAGGCAAGCACGTCTTCCCCATCTTAATCCATCCGCGTACCAAAATCCCTGATACCGTTAAAGAATATCAATGTGCAGATTTAAGCAACGGGCTAGATGCCGATTCTGTAAAAACACTCTTAAGCGCCATTTTTCTGGCTGAGCGCACGACGACACAATCTGTCTATAGGACTACAACAGTTCCCGTCGTGAAACTGCATGAGAATTCAAGCCACGATTACTCGACATTAATCGCCCAAGCCGCCGAAGCGATTGAAAGTGAGTCGTTTGATCAAGCGCTTTTTTTATTAAAACAAGTGCAGTCAGGCAACTTTACATCCCGTTTTATCGACCTCACCTCTATGATTCATGAAGTTGAAGAAGCGTTAGAACATCAAGCCTATTTGCGCGAGGCAGAGCGGGAATATGCCCCCATCGTTGCCCTGGCGAAGCGAGATCGCACCCGAAAGATCAGCCGCGAGGCGTTTAAAGCATTTAGCAAGGCTTTTCCCGATTATGACCCTGAAAATTTGGCGCGGGTGTTGGAAGAATCGCCCTTAGCGACGCAGCAGGTGGCGATGTCTTTTTGGGAATGGTGTGATGTTATTGGCGGAAAGCTCATTCTTGAACATGGGAAGGAGCGCAAAGTATGTCGTTTGGAACCTTTTCAGATGACAAAATATCCTGTAACCAATATCCAATTTCAAGCCTTTATTGACGCACATAATGGCTATTCTAATGATGCGTGGTGGAATTTTTCGCCGTATGCGCTGGCATGGCATCGCAGTAATCCGTCTGCGTTGAACGCCAAATATCAGGAGGAAGATATTCCGCGCGGGAATGTTTGCTGGTATGAGGTTATGGCTTATTGCAATTGGGCGAGCCATGTAACAGGGTTGAACATCACCCTCCCAACTGAGGAGCAGTGGCAGTGGGCGGCGCAAGGCCAGGATGGGCGTATGTTCCCTTGGGGTGAGCGATTTAACAAAAAAGTCTGTAACTCGCGTGAATCTGGCATTAAGCGGCCCACACCCGTTACCACCTTCCGGGAAGGGATGAGTCCTTTCGGTGTTATGGACATGGCAGGTAATGTTTGGGAATGGTGTTCGAATGGTTACAGTGGCGATCCGGGAAAATCTGAGGGCGATTCGGATTATCGGATTATGCGGGGTGGGTCGTTCATGAGCGCTCAGGAACATCTTCGCAACAAGGCGAAAATTGTTGTCAATCCGCTTTATCGTTATTCATCCATAGGCTTTCGACTTGTCCTTTCTCCAGCTTCCTCGTAATGTCATATTTGTTCATTTTGACTAAAATTTGTGTTAAAGATGTGTGAAAATAATTTTTGGAGTTCGATTCAACTCCTGTTATTATTACTCCACGCAGCATCGCTCTCAGTAAGGTGTAACCATGCCCAATATCATCCTCTGTATAACCAGCTACTTCAAAGGCGAAGATTTCATGCGGGAGGCCAAACGGCAGGGCTGCCACGTCATCCTGCTGACCGTCGAATCCTTGCGTGATGCGGAATGGCCCCGTGAGAGCATCGATCAGGTTTTCCTCATGCCTAGTCTTTCCAACATGACTGATGTGATTTTTGCCGTGAGTTATTTGATGCGCGGACAGATGATCGACGCGATTATCCCGCTGGATGAATATGATGTAGAGATGGCGGCGATCTTGCGCGAACATCTGCGTTTGCAAGGCTTGAACTTCAGCCAGACGCGCTTTTTCCGCGATAAGTTGGCGATGCGGATGAAGACCCATGACGCTGGGATTCTTGTACCGCCGTTTACCCCGGTCTTGAATTACGATGTACTGCGCGATTATATGAGCCGTGTCTCCCCGCCTTGGGTCTTAAAACCGCGCTTAGAAGCCGGTGCGATGGGCATTAAAAAAGTCAATAACGATGAAGAAGTCTGGCGCTGGTTGGATGTATTAGGCGACCAGCAATCCTTCCGCGTTTTAGAGCAGTATATTCCGGGCGATGTTTATCATGCCGATTCGATCATCCGCGATGGGGAAATTTTATTCGTCAGTGTGCAAAAATACGGTCAGCCGCCGATGGATGTGGCGCACAGGGGCGGGGTATTTATCACGCGCAATCTCGCCCCAGATTCCGAAGATGCCATAGCGATCAAAGCTATGAATGCACAAGTGATTGCTGCCTTAGAGTTAACACGCGGGGCAACCCACGCGGAATTTATTAAAGCCCATGCCGACGGAAAGTTCTATTTCCTCGAAATTGCGGCGCGGGTCGGTGGCGCACATATCGCGGATTTAGTCGAGGCGGCAACTGGATTAAATTTGTGGGCGGAATGGGCAAGGTTGGAAATTGCCACTGTGCGCGGCGAAACATACAATCTTCCTGCGCTCAAAGGGCTTTATGGGGCGCTGTTGGTTTGCCTTGCTCAGCAGGAATATCCTGATCTTTCGGCTTATAACGATTCCGAAGTTGTGTGGCGACTACACAAGAAACAACACGCCGGCTTGATCGTTGCCAGTACAGACAAAAGCCGCGTTGACAGTTTGATGGATACGTATCATCAGCGGTTTATGATGGATTTTCTGGCAGTCGCGCCGCCGAAGGATAAACCATCCAATTAATCCAGCCTAAAAATCTTGGCAAAAAATTCAGGTTGTTTGCGATTTATAGGTTCTATGATGTGCTATAGTGCAAATTAAGCGTTTATTGTTGTTAGTGAGACTACCCATGCCACTCTTTACGGCAAATTATCCAGCTTCTGAACCTGGCAAAGTCACGCTGCTCTCTACTCCAGAACGTACAGGCGCACCACGAAATTACACGGGGAAAGGGGTTGTGATTGCCTTTGTCGATGCGGGTTTTTACGCCCATCCTGATTTGGAAGGGCGCGTCCTCATTCATGTGGATGCCACTAATGAGCATATTGTCGAAGATCATCC
>DAOTTO010000210.1:0-5034 GCA_034437895.1 Anaerolineae bacterium
CCGCGCTTGTTTTCATGATTATCGTGACACAAGTCCCCCTGTTGTTTACGATAGCCTACAGTTTACAGCGCTGGAATTTGCTGCGGCCACAGCGGCGGGGATTTGTTGGCCTGGATAACTTCCCAAGAGTTCTTCAAGAACCTTCTTTTTGGACAATTATTCGTAACACGATGACTTTGACACTTTCGGTTGTCATCATCACGTTAGTTTTGGGCATGATCCTCGCTTTATTATTAAATCGCACTTTTCCGGGGCGTGGCATTATCCGCACGATGCTGATTACACCTTTTTTAATTATGCCTACGGTTTCGGCGGTCTTATGGAAAAATGTGCTGTTTAACCCGGCTTTCGGCTTAATTGGTTCGGCCTTTGCCTTAGCAGGGCTGCCGCGACCCGATATCCTGGCGCATGAGCCGATGATCGCCGTCATCATCATTATTGTGTGGGAATGGACACCGTTTATGATGTTGATTTTGTTGGCGGGGCTGCAGTCGCTCGATATGGAACGGGTGGAAGCCGCCCAAATTGATGGGGCGGATTTAATCCAGATTTTCCGCCATATTCTCATTCCGCATCTGATGCGCTATATCGAACTGGCCGTTTTGATGGAAATGCTCTTTATCTTGAGCGTGTTTGGGGAAATTTTCGTGACGACGACGGGCGGGCCGGGAATCCAAACGACTAATCTTTCCTTTGGCATCTACATCGAAGCATTTCAGCGCTGGGATATTGGGCAAGCGAGCGCGATGGGTATTTATGCCATTATTCTGGCGAATGTCATGCTGGTGGTGTTTATTCGTGTCTTGCGGCGCGGACAAGATGAAGGGATTACGACCTAATGTTACGTAATCGCACCGTTGGCAACGGCTTAACGTTCCTAACCTACCTACTCACTTTTATCATTTTCTTCCCAATTTTTTGGATGGTGCTGACTTCGTTTAAGACGGAGGCTGTCGCTTTTGATTACCCGCCCAAGCTGGTGTTTACGCCAACTTTGAGCAATTGGAATATCGCGTTGTTCGAGACTGGTTTCTTTAAAAGTCTTAGGAACACGCTGCTGATTGTGGCGGGGTCAACTTCTTTAGCGTTGATTTTAGGTATTCCGGCGGCTTATGCGCTGGCCTATTATCCGGGAAAACGGGCAGATTTTACGCTGACGTGGCTGATTTCCACCCGGATGCTGCCGCCTGTTGGCGTAATCGTGCCGTTATTCATTATCTTCCGAGATACGGGGCTGCGTGATACCCATTTGGGAATGATTATTATCTACTGCGCGATGAATTTGCCGTTGGTAGTGTGGATGATGCGCTCGTTCTTTCTGGATGTCCCTTACGAAATTTTGGAAGCAGGGCGGATTGATGGAGTGTCTTTATGGCAAGAATTTCGTTTTATCGCTATTCCATTGGTGACACCGGGGTTATTCGCGACGGCGCTGCTATGCATGATTTTTTCGTGGAATGAATTTTTCTTCGCCTTTAACCTGACCGTGACGGATGCCGCGCCGCTTTCGGTGTATATCTCATCGTTTAAGACGGCGGAAGGCTTATTTTGGGCGAAGATGTCTGCCGGGGCGACGGCGGCAGTACTGCCAGTCGTTATCGCCGGGTGGTTCGCACAGCGCCAATTGGTAAAAGGGCTGACGATGGGCGCAGTAAAATAAGACCATCTCACTGCATCTCTTGAATATTCTGTGTGATAATCTCACCAAACAATCCAGAAGATGTGGTTAAGCCCATGAAACAGTCAGAACGTAAAGCCGATCCGACGATGGTCGAGGTCGCAAAAAAAGCAGGTGTCTCCGTCGCTACCGTATCACGGGTGGTCAACAACTCTGGTACGGTCAGCGCTAAACTTGAACAGCGCGTGCTAAAGGCCATGCAAAAGCTGAATTATCATCCGAGTACGCTCGCTCGCAGCTTTAAAAAACAACAAACGATGCTAATCGGTGTGTTGATTCCGATTTTGGAGCATCCCTCGTACAGCCGCATGGCATCGTCCATCGAAAAGCGATTGTTCGAGCAAGGCTATCGAGCGCTCATCTGTAATTCGGAAGAAGATGAGCAGCGCGAAAAAGAATACATCGAAATGCTGCTGCGGCAGCGGGTGGACGGCATGATTATCAACTCATCCGCCCGTGACTCGCAAAGCCTGATGGTGTTGGGCGAAAACAACATTCCGATAGTGTTGTTTGACCGTAACCTTAAAGACCTACGCTGCAATAAGGTGTTTTGTGATAACTCGATGGGTGGGTTTACCGGAATGGAACATCTGATTCAACTAGGGCATCAACGAATTGGGGTGGTGGGCGCACCCAGCCATCCTGAACCCATTATCCGGCGTATGTTAGGCATACGGCAGGCGATGACGCAGTATGAGATGCCCTACGACCCAGAATTGATGGTGATGGGGGATACGCAGCTTTTTGATATGGGCTATAACGCGGCGCGGCAGTTGATGGAATTGGCTTCACCGCCGACTGCGATTTTCGCGCTCACGGATGTGACGGCAGTGGGTGTCATGCACGCCGTTGCAGAAATGGGCTATAAAGTGCCAGATGATATTTCGGTCTTGGGCTATGATGACATCCCGATTGCATCTTACATGATGCCGCCGCTGACGACGGTGGCGCAGCCGATTGTCGAAATGGGAAGGACAGCGGTTGATTTACTGCTGCGTCAGATTGAAGATGGCGATCTTGAGCCGCAATCTGCCGTCTTAGAAACACGGCTCGTCATCCGATCTTCCACCGCACCGCCGCGAGAGGTCAGTAACACCCTGTTTTACACGAGAGATAACCAAACCCATTAGGACACACTATGAAAGCAATCGTGTTTCCACAGCCGGAAACGATCTCACTGGAACAAGTCAATGATCCAACGCCTGCCGCCGATGAAATTGTCGTGCAGGTCGCCCGCAGTGGCATCTGTGGGACGGATTTGCATATTTACGGCAACGAATATATGTCGGATTTTCCCCTGATACCCGGTCACGAATTCGGCGGGAAGATTGTCGAAATCGGGAGCGCAGTAAAAGGCTATAGCATCGGTGAGCGTGTCGCGGTTGATCCGAATTTGTACTGCGGACACTGCGATTTTTGCCGGAATGAACAGTCGAATCACTGCGCTAATTGGCAGGGGATTGGAATCACGCGCAGCGGCGGTTTCGCAGAATACGTAACAGTGCCGGCGCGGGCGGCCTATCGTCTGCCGGATGCACTGAATGATAAGCAGGCGGCTTTTATCGAACCGCTGGCGTGTGTCGTCTATGCCTTAAAGCGGCTGCATATTCGTCCGGCGGATCGTGTCTTGTTGATGGGCAGTGGGCCGATGGGGTTGCTGCTGATTCAAGCGCTTCGGGCGGGAAATGCGTCACAGCTTGTGGTAGTGGATAAACAACCGCAGCGGCTTGCTTTAGCGAAGCAGCTTGGCGCGAATCAAACAGTTCTTGCTAATCCCGACCAAGATGCTGAACTGAAAGCCTTAGCGCCGCATGGTTTTGATATTGTGATTGATGCGACGGGCGTTCCCGCTGTGATTGAAGGCGCTATCCGTCATCTCAAGGTGCGTGGACAATTTTTGCAATTCGGCGTTACAGCTAATAATGCCAAGATTACGCTGAATCCGTATGATATTTTCCGAAATGACTGGACGATCATTGGGTCGTTTGCACTGTGCTATACCTTCCTTCCGGCGATTGCGTGGCTGGAAAATGGCGTGATTGATGTTGAACCGTTGGTCAGCCATACCGTGCCGCTAGCGGATTTCGCGCAGCTTTTCCATCAGTTTAAAGCAGGCGAAACGCTCAAAGTCCATTTGCAGATTGGGTCTTAAAACGGTAAGTACGCCAAATAGCAAGAAAGTAGTATATCGATGAAACGTGTCATTATTTCTGAACCGCATCATTTAGCAGTGATTGATGTTGAAAAACCGGAAGCGGCGGCGGGGGAAGTGCTGTTAAAAATTCATGCTGTCGGTATTTGCGGGTCGGATTTGCATACCTTCGAGGGAATGCACCCATTTGTTTCTTATCCTGTTCTGCCGGGGCATGAGGTCAGCGGCGAGATTATCAGCGTTGGTGACGGGGTGGATGCTGGCTTGATCGGTAAGAAAGCGGTGATCGAGCCATCGCTACCTGCGGGAGAGAATCCGCGTTTTGAGCCGGGACGCTATAACATCAGTACCGGGCTGCGTGTGATGGGCTTTCAAGCGCCGGGCGCGATGGCGGAGTATTTCGCCGCGCCGCTGGATCGAATCCATCTCCTGCCGGATGATTTTACCCATGAGCAGGGTGCTGTGGTTGAGCCTGCCGCCGTCGCGGTGCATGGGGTGCGCCTCGCCGGGAATATCGCAGGGCTGCATGTTGCCGTTGTTGGCGCGGGGACGATTGGTCTTCTGGTGGCGCAGGTCGCGGCAGTTTATGGCGCAGCTTCGGTGACAGTGATCGATTTAATGGAAGAGCGATTAGTCGTCGCCCGTAAATGGGGATTGAATACCGCTGAGTCAGTTGCGCCTAGCAGCTATGATGTGGTCTTTGAATGCGTAGGGGTAGAAGCGGCTTTACGTGCCAGCATTTTGGGCTGTCGTAAAGGCGCGACGCTGATTGTGATGGGCGTGTTTGCGAAAGATGCCAGCATCCCCGCCGGACTGATTCAGGATTGGGAACTCAAAATCCAAGGCAGTCTGATGTATGTCGGCGACGATTATAAAGAGGCGATTCGGCTGCTGAAAATTGGCGGAATCAAAATCGATTATCTGATTACGCACCGCTTCCCTTTGGCGCAGGCGGTTGCTGCTTTTGATAAGGCGCTGGAACGAGGCGCTGTGTTAAAAGTGCTGATTGAGTAGAAGTAAAACCATGAAAGTCGTTTAATTTTCAACCACCAAGTCACCAAGAGCGCCAAGAAGATTTTCAAGAAATTCTCTTGGTGTCGTCGCTTTGCTTAGGTGGTTCCAATTTTTACATTATAGAAGTTACGCAGTTCAGCGAGATTTTCCGTAGGGGCGACTCGCCGAGTCGCCCCTACAAAACCCATCA
>DAOTTO010000211.1:0-7903 GCA_034437895.1 Anaerolineae bacterium
ACTTAACCGCGAGTTCATTGATCCTTAAACAAGTGGTGTATAATCTCCCATTAACAAACGGCTATTTCACAGGAGACACCGCATGAGAGGGACTTACAAAAATATTATGGGGGGGGGTAGTAGTTAGCATCGCGCTATTACTGCTCCTCGCGCCGACGCTCGCGCAAGAGACCACGCCCGAACCCATCCCGCCCACACCCATCCCGACCTTCACCGAAACCCCGACACCGCTTCCCACATTGACCGAAACGCCGACTTTACTGCCAACTTTTACCGAAACGCCGACTTTATTCCCGACGTTGACCGAAACGCCGACGGCACAGCCGACCTCTACTGAAACGCCGATAGTTGCGTTAACATTTACGCCAGTACCCGCAGTGATTGAAACTTCGGTTTCTACAACCGCAAGCGTTACAGTATTACCGACTTTTACGCCTACGCCAACACTCTATCCAGATATATCTGCTTTGCAAGCGGATTCACCTGTGGGAATTCAATTCCCGCCAGTTATTGATGCCGTAAATATTTCAGTCGCCACAGTGCAGCAACTTCGTAACGCCATCACCGATGCAAATGATCGCTGTCCAGTACAAACGATTATTAGTATCACTGTTCCTGAACTTATTTTAACAAATCATGTTACAGAAGAAGAATTTAGTGACGGGATGACTTATGGAAATAACGGCTTTCCGGTGATCCGCTGTGATATCACCATTCGGGGTTTAACGGCCAGCAGAAGTGTGATTAGGCGCGAATGGGAAAATAGCCCTAAGTTTCGCATTTTCGCGGTGGATGGCTATACCGACAATGGCCTGCTGCGTTTACAAAATGTGATGCTTTATTATGGTTCGGCATCAAAAGTCGGCGGCAGTGGCATTTACAATTTCTACGGTGGGCTTGAAGTCCGTAACAGTATAATTTCTTACAATACGCTGGATCTTCCGACCTTTCAAGTGCTTGGCGCGGGCATTTACAGCTATCACGGAAGTGTTGATATCCGCAGCAGCCGTTTTGAATATAATTCAAACAACAGTGAGGTTGGTTATGGTGGGGCAATTGGGCTGGATAGCGCAGCGGCCTACATCGCCTATACCGATATTCGCAACAATGCTGCATCAAACAAAGGCAGCGGACTGGTGTATATCGGTCAAGCTGGCAGCAGTCCAACCGTCACCCAGAGTTGCTTTACAAGTAATTTTGGCTATAGTGTTCACGGTTCTCACAAATATGTTAACGCTTATACCAATTGGTGGGGCGGTTCAACCGGGCCGATTACTAACGGTCAAGCCGATGGTGAACGTGATTCAGTCGAAGGCTTGGTTTCTTATACAGGTTATAAAACCTCTGCACCCACCTCACCTGATGCGTGTATGCAGCAACCACCGCCACCGCCGACGGCTACGCCAACTGCAACCCCTTCCGCCACTTGCGTTGCAGAACCAAATTTAAATATCACCCTTCTTCAGGTATTGTTGACTCCTAACGGTATATCGACTGGTTATTATGTTCCCTACCATTCCCCAACACCAGCAAATGTGCTTTATCGCAATGCAGATCGAACATGGTACTTTGTAAGATTTAATGTGAATCAAGGAATATCGACACCTGGTCCATTGGTTGAGGGATGGGTTACAGCAGATTCATCTTTAGTTACGTATGTTGGTGGAGCATGTATTAATCTCCAAATCCATCCAGATTACTTACCTACGCCAACCCCAACTCGTACACCTACCCCAACGCGCACCCCGACGGCTACGCCGACAGCAACCGCTACTGCCACGCCATTACCACAATTAGATGTGCATCCAAATGCACTAGCTTTCCATCAAAATGCCGCACGTTTTGGTTTGCCATTACCTTTTACCCTTCTTGCCGCACAGAATATCACCTATTTCCAAGGTTATGGTCCAACAACTCGAGCTTATACAAACTCAAGTGCATATAATGGTACACATGGTATACATACTGGTGTCGACTATGGTGGTGGAAATGATATTGTCTCCTTGTGTGATGGTGTAGTTCGTGGTGGCAGAAGCGGTAGTTTCGGTGGAACTGTACCTAATCGTACAGGAATAACCGTTATATGTTTTGCTGATAATCCACGAGATTATGACAACGATAATATTCCCAATGTTTCAAACCTGATTGCTGTATACAATGAACTTTCGCAGAGTTTTGTCCAGCCTAGTGATCTTGTTTCAAGGGGACAAGTAATTGGTCAAATAACAGGAGAGAACGACCCCCATCTTCATTTAGAAGTTTTTCTAACGGAAGGGTTTTGTGGTAATCTAGCTGTGCGTTTAAATCCCCTTCTTATGTACAGTAGCAACTTAGTATCTCAACATTACTTTACACCCTATTTCCCTAATCGGAACGATAGTCCCAATCCCATTCCTAACAATTTTGGTATTGATTCAGACGATCTAAATGAATGGTCGCTCCAAGGAGACACCGTTGGGGGCAGCTCACGCTTTTTTAGTATTCAAAATGCTACCCTTCTAGGACCAGAATGGCCGCCTGAAACAAAAACCGACATAGTAAGCTATTTGAACAGTACTAATACTTATCCAGTTGGCACAGTTTTTTTTGGGCCTAACTGGAATAATGTAAACACATCCGGCTGTTAAGCGAAATGACTATTCGAGAAAGAAAATAAGGGATAAAAATGAAGCAACATAATGCTACAACTATAAAATGGTTAGCTATCTCAATCATAATCTTGATAGGCTTACTACTGTCATGGCATAGTGTATCGGCACAAGTCGATTATGGTGTCGAAGAAATTCTAAGTGTTAAATGGAGTCCAGACGGCAGCAAAATTGCTGTAGGAGCAGGCCCTCCTGTTTGTAATCCTGATGATAACAGTGCATATGCCCTAAAAATATTGGATGCAGCTACAGGTACATTACTTAACACTCTGAGAGGGCATTCTTGCTACGTTAATTCACTAGCATGGAGCTATGATGGAACAAAGCTCGTTAGTGGAAGTGGCGATGGAACAAGCATTGTTTGGGATGTAAGCTCAGGAAGTCAATTAAGTATGGCGCAATCTTTAGGTCCAGATAGCATAGGATCACTAAGTTGGCGACCAGATGGTAATCGATATGTAGGCGTTGTACATGCTGGTGGGCGTGTCTATATATGGAACGCAATTACGGGACAACCTATAAACAACGATGTTGCATTTGCTGGTAGCCCCTCTAATCCTATCGCATCCGTCGATTGGAGTGCTGATAGTAGTAAAATAGCAACAGGCAGCGCTGAAAATGGAAACATTAACATCTGGAATGCAACAACAGGAAGTGTTATTACAACTTTGACTGGGCATTTAGGACGTGTTGCATCTGTCAAGTGGAGTCCTAACGGTAATCGATTAGCTAGTAGCGACTGGAACGGCACCCTTATTATATGGAGTGCAGAAGGTCAAATATTACACACTATAAACGCAATGAGTGCTATAAATGAAATTGCATGGAATGCTGATAGTAGCCGCATTGCCACTGCCGAAAGCAATGGTAATATCAGGGTGTGGGATAGTACGACAGGTCAACAAATTACGACCCTACAATATATTGGGTCTGTAAACACGGTGGCTTGGAGTCCTGATGGCACACAATTGGTTTACGGTGGTCGTCGTAGCGATGGACAACCTGCCACAATATCAATTGCGCCAGCAAATCCGCCTTCAACAGCAACTCCTACTCCGATTCCTACATCAACACCCACGCCGAGCGCGACCCCGCAGCCGAGCAGCCTCATCAGCAATATCGTCGCGGCGAATGGCAAGACCTACACCCGCGATACGGTGGCGGCGGGGAACACACTCTACATTGACCGGACGTACTCTTTTGTCACCGTGCCAAGCGCTCTGGCCGGGCAGGATTACATCCGCACCGCCAATAATGATAAGCAGCTCACCACCGCCTTCACTCATGAGTACCGTGCGCTGGTTAAGGCAGGGTTCGCTGCCAATCCCCCGCCAGAAACCCGTCCGGGTAAGCGCCGCATCGCCGAAAGTCCTTCCCGACGACTGCTCAAACGGCTTGACCGCGACCAGCACGCCGTCCTTCACTTTATCCACAACTTCATTGTTCCCTTCGACAATAATCTGGCGGAACGCGATCTTCGCATGATGAAGGTGAAGCAAAAAGTGTCTGGGTGCTTCCGCACCTTCCACGGGGCGCTGGTATTCTGCGCTGTCCGTAGCTATCTTTCAACGGCTCGCAAACACGGCTATTCCATGTTCTCCGCTTTGATCGATGCTTTTTCCGCCTCGCCCTTCACCCCTGAGTAGTTACATATCGCTTGGGCAGTAACAATAAGAACACCTTGACGTGCATACTCAGAGAATGTATTTAGAGCGTCCTCAGAAAGGTCTCCGAATGTTACCGTTATTTCTATTGGTTCTTTTGTATTACGAGCATGAAAATCTTCCTCGTCAAGGTTGCTGAGGTTTGTAGTAGCACTGTCAGTTTCTTGGAAAAATATATTTAACGCATATAATACTGTAGATTTTCCTGCACCATTTGCCCCAACAAGTGATGTGTAATTTTCAAATTCGACTTCACAATCACTGAATGAGCGGAAATTTTTTATACGAATTTTTTTAATCCGCATTGAAACTACCCCTGTTTGAATAATCATTTACAATGAATACGATAGATAGCCAAAGAAATTAAAACAGTTAGCCCAGAAATTGGCAGGATAAGCGGTCTGAATAGTGTCTTATACTAGTGGTGACAAGATTTGATTTCTGAATATTATTACTTTCAAAAATACACATTATATCCTTTTCTTTATAGCCTAAAACTTTATGCTAAAGTATCTCCTCTCTAAATGTACTCAATTTTTAGGATTTTGGCTATTGTGAATCATGCCGATCATGTCAATTTACTGCGCGATGGAATTAGCCAGCAGGGTGGTACTTGGGCGGATTTAGGTGCTGGAACGGGTGCATTTACACTGGCACTAGCTGAACTTGTCGGCGCGTCGGCTGAAATTTATGCGATTGACCGCGACGGCGGCGTACTCAAGCAGCAAGAACGGGCGATGCGTGATCTTTTTCCAGCCGCGAAAGTCCATTATCGCACCGCCGATTTCACCCATCCGCTTGATCTGCCGCCGCTGGATGGGGTGGTGATGGCGAATTCGCTTCATTTTCATCGCCAGAAAAATCCGATTTTGCAATTGGTGCATGGGTATCTCAAACCCGGTGGTCGTCTATTGCTGGTGGAATACGATGTTGATTCGGGGAATTTCGCGGTTCCGCAGCCATTGTCTTATCCAACATGGGCAGCGCTGGCGAAACAAAACGGCTTTCAGGAAACCCGCCTTTTAGCGAGCCGCCCCAGCCGTTTCTTGAAAGCGATTTACAGCGCGGTCAGCCTGAAAGACGTGAAAGGTTAAACGCGAAGGTTCGCCAAGAAAGTCTAGGGACGAATCGCCGATTCGTCCCGTGATATGAGCTTAAGACCCGTTCTCTAAGGTGAGCCTAAAGTCCTCAGTGTCGTCGCCTAATCCTTGCGTCGCACGGACGACGAGATGGTATGTTCCCGCTAAGGGTAAGGTAAGCTGATAAATTTCAGGATTGCTGCCTGCGCCGCTGTCGTCATCGAACCAATTTAATCCGCTTATAGCCTCTGCCAGCAGCAAATTGGTATTAAAACCCCCTATGCCCTCAACCCGTACATTGATGACATCGCCTTCCAGCGCTTCAAAGGCATAATAAGCGTAAGGTTGCTCCTGCGTAATGCTTGCTTCAATTGTGTCACCGTACGCGATGGGCTGCGCTTCTAGCGGGCTGATTTGGATGCTGTATGCGCCCGTTTCCGTCCCACTTCTTCCTTGCACCACCATATACACTTCCTGATTTGGGCTAACAACTATCACAGGTACCAATAGATTTGAGCTAATCAGATTGGCTGACGCAAACGTAAAGGGTGTGGTGGAATAAACGCTGTTCGGCGAAAGTGCTTGGATAGTGACTTCCAGCGGCACAAATGTTGGTGTTGCCTCCGTATTGGAAGGTGTCGGCGTAAATGTTGGGAGGGTGTTCACAGGTGCCAGTACTGTCGGTGGCAAGGGTGATTCAACCGGGACAAGCGTTGGCTGGGCGGCATCAGACATAAGTGTCGGCGGCACCTGAGCGCCACCAAGTGAAATGACACCGCCTGCTTCCGGCACGAACTCGGTAAAGTAACCGCCTAAATTGGTCGCATACGTCACAATAGGCGCGAAATCCTCCGATTGTAGATCGATGAAATATGCCCCTGCTTCTTGTCCGACGAAACGATAGATGAAGGTGGGCTGCTCATTCGTCAAGCTGCCTATAATGATGTCATTCTCAGTCAGATCAACCGCATTGACGGGAACGGTGGAAGATAGTCCAACGATATACGGTACGGGCGTATGTGTGTCTTGAGCGATCACATTTCCCTCCGCTGGAATCGGAGTCCCAGTAGGTACGAGTGTCGGTACTAACGTAGCAATTGTCTGCTGTGCGTTGTTATTTTGCGCGCCGGCGATAATCGGTTGTTCCTCATTGGGATTTTCTGGTTGACGATTAAACAGCATCAAGCCAATAACGATGAAAGCCATGACCGCCGCGATCATCGTCAGCCGTGAGGAAAGGCTGCGATGGGGCGTAGTAGGTTTGTCATACATGAGTTCGGCAGGAAAAGCCGTCATTAGGATTTTCTCCTCTGGGAATTTTGAATAAGAATGGCTGCCGTTTGTGCTAAACGAATTGTGTGTCCGCACATTGGCGAGTGTTTTTTGCCATACACGCGCCCGAAGCGCGGCATCTTTGGGCGGCCTCGGTTGGGCGGCGAGCTTACGGGCAAAGGCCACAAGTGCCGGATCAAGGCCAGATGGGGCGGCGGCATGGGCGTCGCGGCGCAGTGCGATTAGGTATTGTTCCAGCAGTTCTGGTTGGGTGTTCATTCGATGTTATCTCCCATGATCTGGATATAACGTTCACGCAGCCCTTTGATGATACGGTGTACTTGGGTACGAACCGCGCCCGCGCTTTTGCCCACGATTAGGCCAATTTCGTTTGATGTCAGTTCCGCGTCCAACATCAGCGCCAGCAAATCGCGCTGATCGTCCGGCAGAGTTGCCACTAATGCTTGCAGGATGCGTCCATCCTCAGCGCGTTCAATCGCTTCTAGGGCGTTTTCGTCCGGCATATCAATATCATCCAGCGGAATCAGCGGAGCGCGGGTTTTTCGATAATGATTGACGACGACATGATGCGCGATTTGGAATAACCACGCCGCGAACATCCCGCCGCGATAGGTATGTAATCCGACCAGTGCGCGGGTAAAGACCTGACTGCATAAGTCTTCCGCCTCCTGAGTGTTTTCGCAGCGCCGCAAGCAGTAGGCATAGATGCGGTCAAAATAAAGCTCATAGATAGGGGCGAATAACGCCGGATTCTGCCGCGCTAATTCGATGAGACGCGCCTCATCAAATTGATTGCGCCCTTCGCTGGAAGCCTCATAAGCCTCATAAACTGGATAGTTCGACGGTGCATCAAACTGCACCGGAGATCGTGCGGGTAGGGTCATTAGGCTGCTCCGCTGGTTTACTTCGTAGCTACATTCTTAAAGACACGATCAAAGCATAAGTGTTACAAAGAACTACTTTGAACCACGAAGACACGAAGTACACAAAGTAGATTCCTTAAATTTCTTTGTGATCTTTGCTTTGACTAAAAACTAATTACTATGAACTGCGTAACTTATAATCAACCTGAGTTTCGGACAGTGTTTTCATTCTATCCCCACCCCTAAATCCCCTCCCCACTTCGTAGAGAGGGGACTTAAAGAACCATTGTGAACCAGTTTTCTCCCCTTCTCCATGCAATGGAGAAGGGGTTGGGGGATGAGGACATCATAAAAGT
>DAOTTO010000212.1:0-7645 GCA_034437895.1 Anaerolineae bacterium
TACCCCACCCCTAAATCCCCTCCCCATTGCATGGAGAGGGGACTTCAAGATGCGTTTTTCTCCCCTTCTCCAATACTTGGAGAGGGGGCCGGGGGGTGAGGTAAGCGAAAGTCCTGTTATCGTCAAAAATGGGGCGAAATCGATATTTTTAGTCGAGGCAAAGTTATGGTAAAAATTCAACTTGTTAATTTACAAATTCCCACCCGCGTATGGGTGGAGCTTCATGCTGGCGACCCTGATGCGCGTGATGTCATCGTGCAAATGGAAGACGGCACCATTTATACGGCTGTATTCGTAACACTCTCTTATTTGCAGCGGCAAATGGAACTGACGTTTGAAATGTGCCAGCAAGTGCCGGAGACCGCGCCGGTACGTTTTGCTGCGCTGGACACGCCCCACATCGTCCTCGACAATCTGGAACGAGACACAATCGAAGACACGCTTGATAATTTATTAGCGATGGAAGTCTTCGAGGGTGTTTTTACCCGCGTTACAGAAAAAGCTGAAGAGACTCAAACCACCACTACAATGACTGACACTGGACGACGCGCCACTCAGGAGGTTGCTGCCGTTGTTCTGTCGGATGTTCTCGTGGTTGAAGCCTAGCCAGAAGTAAGCCTTTCTCGCACAACTTCATAGGCGGGCATATCCCCGCTGCTTGCACACGCAAGGACGTGAGAACATCAACAGCCCTGAGTAAAGCGCTGGTCGTGTTTTCGCGTCTTTGCGTTTTGCTTATTATTTAGTCATGAGTGGACACGCCATGAGTAATGAGGAGGACGTTTGTTATGATGTGGCGAACTTTTAGCGCATTTTGCTGATATTCAGGTTGAAACTTTGACCTTTGTCTTTTATCTTTTGCTGAAAGCTGATTGCTGACAGCACACCGCTCAATCTTGATCCTAACTGCTTGGAGAAAAAATGTCTGAACAACGCTACGAAGACAGCCAACTTTATAAAATCCGGCACTCGCTCTCTCATATCATGGCGCAAGCCATGCTAGAGCGCTTCCCGGATGCTAAAATCGCCATCGGCCCGCCGATTGAAGATGGCTTTTATTATGACTTTGAACTGCCACACTCCCCCTCCGATGAGGATTTAAAGTGGGTGGAAACGCGCATGAAGAAGATCATCGGTGGCAATCATGCCTTCACCGTGCGTGAAGTCTCCGCCGACGAAGCGCGAGAACTCTTTAAGAATCAGCCGTACAAGCTGGAACTGATTGATGATCTTGTGGCTGGGCGCGAGGACGAAAACGGCAATCAAATCGCCGCACCCGCCGAGAAAATCACGCTGTATACGCAGGACAAATTCACGGATTTATGCCGGGGGCCGCACGTCGTCAGCACGAAGCAAATCGACGCGAAAGCCTTTAGCATCACCTATAAGCCGCTGGCGGGAGCCTATTGGCGCGGTGATGAACATCGCCAGCAGCTTACGCGCATTTACGGCACGGCCTGGGAAAGCGCGGACGATCTTAAGGATTATCTGCACCGCCTTGATGAAGCCAAACGGCGCGATCATCGTGTGGTCGGCGAAAAATTGGGACTGTTCGTTATTGACCAACTCGTCGGCAAAGGTCTTCCGCTGTGGAAGCCTAAAGGCACGATTCTGCGTGATACGCTGGAACGTTGGCTGCGACAGGCACAGATCGACGGCGGCTATCAGCCTGTTATCACGCCCCATATCGGTAAGCTGGATTTGTATAGAACGTCGGGACATTATCCCTATTACAAAGACAGCCAATATACGCCGATTCAAGTCGATGACGAAGAATTTTTGCTCAAGCCGATGAACTGTCCTCATCACTGCATGATCTACAAGAGCGACATGCACTCGTATCGTGATCTGCCGATTCGTTACGCAGAATTCGGGACGGTGTATCGCTATGAACAATCAGGTGAACTGCACGGACTGACGCGAGTGCGCGGCTTTACGGTAGATGACGCGCATTTGTTCGTCACGCCGGAGCAGCTTTTGGAGGAATTCATCAAAGTCGTCAAATTGATTCAATATGTGTTCGGGTCGCTCGGCTTAAATGACTTTCGGGCGCGTGTCGGTTTACGTGATCCCAACAGCGACAAATATGTGGGTGATGATGACCTATGGGAAAAAGCGGGCGGCGCAATTTTGCAGGCTTGCAAAGAACTGAATTTGCCGCATTCCATCGAAGAAGGCGAAGCAGCCTTCTATGGCCCCAAGCTGGATTTCATCTTCCGCGATGCCCTTAAGCGTGAATGGCAGTTAGGGACGGTGCAGGTGGATTACAATTTACCAGAACGTTTCGATCTGGAATATGTAGCGGAAGATAACACGCGCCGCCGTCCGGTGATGATTCATCGTGCGCCTTTCGGAAGCATGGAACGCTTTGTTGGCATTTTGATCGAGCATTTCGGTGGGGCGTTCCCCGTCTGGTTATCGCCTGTGCAAGTGATGGTTATACCGGTTACGGACAGCCACATCGAATATGCAGAAAGTGTAGCAGCCCAATTAAAGAAATCCGGCTTGCGTGTGGAAGTGGATAACGGCAAGGCACGGATGGGCAACAAAATCCGCCAAGCGCGTGAGCAGCACATCCCCTATATGCTGATTGTTGGTGATAATGACATCGCGGCAGGAACGGTCAGTGTCCGGCTGCGGACGGATGAAGACCTCGGTGCGCTGCCATTGGCAGATTTCGCCGCGATGGTGACAGGCATCATTGATAACCATTCCCTCGACTTGCGCTAGTAGCATAAGCAAAAGGGGTAAATTTTTAGCTAGAATCTGGTTAGAACTTTGTCCCTTCCCCTTTTTCTTTATGGTCATATCGACCTGCGCCTAACTATTGAGGTATAATAAAGCAAGCCCTCATAGCTAAGTGGTTCTTAATTCAAATATGCTAAACATTGATTTGCGTACAAAATTAGCAGCTTTCCAAAAGCATACTTTTCCGCTTTTTGACGATACGATTCCTCACATCCCTCAGCGCACGGTATGGTTATTGACCGTGATGACTATACTACTTGTAATCTTCAACCTAGCGACCCTCATGTTCATGGGGTCGCTGGGGTATCCAATACGTACAGTGATCGCGCTGATCGGTATGGGCATCATCATCGGTGCGGGAATTTACCTGCTACGTCGCAGCCGTTACTACAACCTGCAACTGAAAGAGCAGTCTCGTGCTTTAATCGAAAACGAAGAACGCTATCGAAGTCTCATCAAGCTGAGCTTTGAAGCCCTCTTACTCCATGACGAAGGTGTAGTTGTAGACGGCAACGAGACCTTGGAGCGTATGTTCGGTTATACGCTTTCAGAAGCCATTGGAAGATCCGTATTGGATTTCGCCGCGCCGGAATCGCGCCGTGACTTGATTAATCGGCAGCGGTTGAGTATTGGCGAGGGTACTTTTGAATCCACTGCCCGCCGCAAGGATGGCTCGACTTTTCCTGTGGAAATATTGGAGCGGACAGCAATTTACCGGGGACGACCCGTGCAAGCTGTCGTCATGCGTGATATTACTGACCGTAAACGGTTGGAAAATCAAAAGATCGAATTAGCGGTTGAACGTCAGCGGGTGAATGTGCTTCAGCGTTTCATCAGCGATGCCTCTCATGACTTCCGAACCCCCTTAACGACGATGAAAACCAGCCTATATCTGATTAAAAATATCAAAGATAACCCTGAAAAACAGGCGCGATATATTCAAACGTTGGAACAGCAGACCAGCCGTTTGGAAAAGCTGCTCGATGACCTGCTCATCATGTCCCGATTGGAACGTGCGGCGGATGAATTCTTGCTTGATCCAATCGAACCGAACAGCCTGCTGCGCGAAATAAGCGCGATCTTCCAATCGCGTTACCAGAACAGGGCGCAAACACTCGTCATGGCATTGGACGAAACAGTGCCACCCATCTGGGCAGATAAAACCATGTTGGCACAGGCGCTTAATCGTTTGTTGGAAAATGCGTTTAATTACACCCCCGAAGAAGGCAAAGTGACCTTGCGAACCAGTATTTCCGGGGCATGTGTGCGGTTAGAAGTCGAAGATACGGGCATGGGTATCGACGCGGAAAATTTGCCCTATATCTTCGATAGTTTTTATCGCGCCGATACAGCGCGAGGCGTTAACGGCGGCGGCACAGGCTTAGGATTAGCGATTGCGCGTAAGATTATCGAAGCGCACGATGGCAGTATTGAAGTAAAAAGCATGGTAGGAAAAGGCACCAGCGTCAGCGTCCTGCTGCCTTATGTTACAGCACAGCTATCGACTCAATCTCAACCAGCGCCCCAATCGGCAGTCGCCCAGCCTGTATTGTAGTACGGGCAGGCGGTGCATCGGGGAAGAACGTCGCATAAATCGTATTCATCTCCGCGAAGTCGTCCATATTTGCTAAAAACACGCTTATCTTGACGACTTTATCTAAAGATGACCCCGCCGCTTCTAAAACGGTGCGAAGATTTTTCAAGACCTGTTCCGTCTGTTCACGGATTCCGCCTTCGATCATTTTTCCCTCTGCGAGAACAATCCCCACCTGCCCGGCGGTATAGACCATGCCATTAGCAATAATGGCATGAGAATACGGGCCGGCGGCGCGAGGTGCGTTTTCTGCAAAAACAACTTGCTTAGTCACGTTTTATCTCCTTAAAGCACATTTAAATTCACACGTACATTAACGCGCCCTAAAATATCGTGCAAGGACAAGCATTCCGCGCTACAATAGGACAAATGAGAAGCTAACGACAGGTGTGCGACATATGAACAAAGTTTACAGTTGGATAATCGGGTTATCTGCCGGAGTAGCACTTGGCGTACTGCTGATCGCGCTGTTTTCACCTGTTTCCGGGGATGAAGTCATCCGCCGCCTGAAAGCGAGCTTTGATGAAACCTTAGAAGAAGCCCGCCTCGCGGCTGAATCCAAACGAAAAGAACTGGAAGCAGAACTGGCGAAAATGCAAAAAAGCGCTTAGTTGTAGAGGACAGCCTATCGTGCATTGACCGTCAAGGTATAGGGCATTGGCACAGTCGTCACAGGCGCAAAGGGCGTAATCGTCAGCTTAACCCGTTCCACGCCCTCGACCAGCGGCACTAGTTCGATGGCATCTATGGGTGAGCGCCAGCGCGTAACCGTCACATCATTATCCGTAAATTGAATCATCTGCACCCATACCTGCTGCGGCAGCACATTATCCATCCAAATCCAGCCTTGCGGCTGCCAGCCATCCTCGCCCGATTCAAAATCACTGAAATAGCCGATTTCGGGAATCGTCACATCATCAATAATCATCCCCGGTAAACTGATTGCATCGTCAGTAATCAACGAAAACCGTACTTGGACATTTGCTAATCCGGCATAGGCATCAAGCGACACGCTGTTTTCGATCCACCCGCCTGAGTCGCCGCTGTAGCCTATGCCATAAGCGTTACCATGTGGATTCGCGCTCGTCATATCCGGCGCGGGCAGGATGTCCCACTGTGCGCCATTATCCACACTCGCCATCACATAGGCATAATCCCAATCGGGTTCAATCTGATACCATGCCTGATAAGTCAGAGTCGCGGACTGAACATCGGAAAGATCAAAAACACGCGTTAAATTCAGTTCGCTGGCATCCGCTCGATTGCTATACCAAGTATGCTGTCCGCTATAGGCCGCCGCTGGAACGAGCGAAACGGTTTGCGGCGCAGTGAGCGTGACTGTCAATGTGGTGGCTTCATCCGGCACAGTAAACTCATAAATATCAGTCCCGTATTGATTGACTGTTCCCGCCGCAAGATAAGGATAAGCATTAACATTGGCAAGCACCCGCGTGTTCAAGACATCTCCAGCATAGCCGTAACGCCCATCTTCGAGCGCAGAATTTTGGATGACATTCGCCAGCGCCCAATCCGCGAAAAAGACATCTACACCCGTTTCGCCTAAGCCGCGCAGCGTATTATCAAATGATGCCAGTCCGTTGGCAGGATCGGCACTCAATGCTTGAATCGCTTCCAGCCCATAACGCTCATAAAAATAGATGATGAACAGCATCGCCGCGCCATAATGTACCCCATTGGAAGAATCATAAGCCCAAGTGTTCAACTGTGTTGCTGGCGCAAAGGCGAAATCCTGCCCTACACTCAGTACATCGCCGTAACCGAGGTAATATTCGGTGAATTTAGAAAATCCCTCATCCAGCCAAGTGTCTTCGTTGGGGTCAATATTGGAACGAATCATGTGCTGGAACTCATGCGCGAGGGTGCTTTCTACCGCGCTTAAATTGATGCCTATCGTGTCGAGGTTGAAGAACATCATTTCGTGTTCGTTGCTATAAGCGATCACTTCATCAGGATAGCTATGCCTTCCAGCGTAATAAGCAAGCGTACCACCGCCTAAATTAGGGGTGAACAAGCCATAAATACGCGGATCACCATCAATGCCGGGTGTCGATTCGCTGCCCCACAGTTTACGCACTTCAGGGTAAATAACGTCATCAAAAACTTGTGCTAACCCTAAAAGCGCATCGTCGGGAACGGCTGAGCCGTCTTCCACCCAGAGATAACTATGTTCGCCCACAGCCCGCAGCACCGCCGTCACTTCAAAAGTTTGTTCTTCAGAAAGGTTACTCGCCCAAAACCTCTCGCGCTCGCCGATTTGCAATAAGGGTGCTTCTGTTGGTGGAGACGGAATATCCGTTACCCCCAATAAGCGCCGCGCCAGATCAACCCGATCAGCCGGAGTCACCTGCGCGTTTTGTAAAGCGATCAGCGTGGGATAATTTACTGCTTCTGATTGAGAAAAAAGCGGGGATTTAAACGCAAAGGCACAAAGAACGCAGAGAATCGCAAGGAAAAAGCGGTTAAGATTTGCCATGCGCGTCATGATAACATCATCGCCTAACGACTGCGGCGGCTGCGTTCTTGCAGGAGGTCGTCCAGCGACACAAGTTCGCCATCTTGTGCCGATAGCCGCTGGCGCAAATCATCCAGTTCGTTATCATCGAGAGAAGCCAACAATTTTCTCACGCGGCTGTCCACGCTGCGTTTAGATTTTTCGGCTTGGGCTTGTGCTTGATCGCTTGAACTTAAGCCAAGTGTACCGTTCCAGATAAAGCGTGTCGCGGCAGCGGTTACGATGCCGAAAATAGCAAACATGACCGTGAGCGTACTGACGGCCCCTTCGCTCATCATAAAACTGTTACCGATCAAGACCGTCACGCCGCCTGCCAGCATCAGCCAGATAAAAATCGTCGCCGCCAAACGCTCACGAACATACATAGCATCTGCTCCTGCCTATAAGGACTATATGCTTATACGCAAATTCTAGCCCAAAGTCGCTAACTACTGAATACAATTTTGGCTTTTGGTGCAGCTCTGGCGATTTCTGCCGCCATTTCGGTAAACATCGCCATCACACGTTTCGTGAGTTCGCCGGGAACACCCGCCCCAATCGTGCGATCATTGACCTGCACAATCGGCATCACTTGTTTATTGCTGGCAGTGATAAACACCTCATCAGCTTGATACAGATCATCAAGTAAAATATCACGGATTTCCAGCGGGAACACGTCCTTCACCAAATCCAAGACTGCCCCGCGTGTGATTCCGTTCAAAATCCCCTCACCGGGTGTGACGAGAACGCCGTCATAAAAGGCGAATAGATTAGTCGTCGTCCCTTCTAAG
>DAOTTO010000213.1:0-5075 GCA_034437895.1 Anaerolineae bacterium
GACGCTCAGAATGGCTTCTGCCGCTGACGACTCCGCTGAATCAGCGACGACGCGGGCTAGTCGGCTGATGCGTATTAGAACCATTTTGCGACATTCACACCCGTCAATACGGTAAATCCACTATGAGCCGTTTATTTTCTCGAATTTCACATAGGGCTTTTAGCTCAATTTCTATCGCCCCGCTTGCTTATATGCGCGTCTTCTTCGGCGCGATTATGCTGTGGGAGGTATGGCGTTACTTCCACCATAATTGGGTTTATACCTACTATATCCGCCCGACGGTTTACTTTTCTTATTATGGCATGGACTGGCTGCGGCCTTTGCCGGGTAACGGGATGATTACGCTTTTCGTCGGCTTAGGCGGGTTGGCTTTCTGCATCATGATTGGCTTGTTTTATCGTCTGACCATGCCGCTATTTTTTCTCGGCTTTACCTATGTTTTCCTGCTCGACCAATCCAACTACCTCAACCATTTTTATCTGGTGGCTCTTTTAAGTTTTTTGTTGGTTTTTATTCCGGCGCACCGCGCATTTTCGCTGGATTCGCGCCTGCGCCCCAAAATTTATGCCGCGACTGCCCCTGCGTGGACACTCTGGATTCTGCGCTTTCAGATCAGCATCGTCTACTTTTTTGGCGGTATCGCCAAACTCAATTCAGATTGGCTGCGCGGTGAACCGATGCGGATGTGGCTGGCACAAAGAACTGATTTCCCCTTAATCGGGCAATTTTTTACGGAAGAATGGTTGGTAGTTGCGTTTAGCTATGGCGGCATATTCATCGATCTTTTCGCCGTGCCGCTGTTGTTTATACCGCGCATTCGCTGGTTGACGATGGCTCTATTGGTCAGTTTTCATCTCTTGAATGCCCGTTTATGGAATATCGGGATTTTCCCCTGGCTGATGATCGCACTCCTGCCCCTGTTTTTACCGATTGCATGGTGGGAACGTGTAGCGATAAACCAGCGACGCGCTTTCGACAGCTACAAAAGCGACACTCACAAAGACAATACTTATCAATTTGGCGAAAAAGGAAAACGACTCGCGCTCATTTTTCTGGCAGTATATTGCTCATTTCAACTGATCTTCCCGCTGCGACATTTTTTTATCCCCGGTCATGCGAGTTGGACGGAAGAAGGCGAAAAGTTTTCCTGGCACATGAAACTGCGCGATAAACAGGGCATAATCACCTATATCATTGTGCAGTCATCGACAGGCCACTCTTGGGAAGAACTCCCAGAAGATTATCTTACCGAGCGACAGGTGGGCTTTTTACCAGAAAACCCGGATGCGATTCTGCAATTCGCCCATTATCTGGCTACACTTTGGGGCGATATAGAAGTTTACGCTGATGTTCGCATATCGTTGAACGGGCGTGAATACAGTCAACTGGTCGATCCAACTGTCAATCTTGCGGCAGAACCCCGTCGATGGGGACGTTCAGAATGGCTGTTGCCGCTGACGACTCCGCTAGATCAGCGCCAATGGTCAAATTAAGTTGTCTTGAAAGGATATAAGGCAGGTATTGTGTCGGAAATATTCACCCAAACTTTAAAAGACTGGCAAAATTTCTACTTCATGACCGGTTCTGCCAGCGCAACGCTGATTGGGCTGATGTTCGTGGCAATCTCACTCGGCAGCGGCATGATTAACGACAACGCCAGCCTTAATATCCAACTTTTCGTCACGCCCATCGTCGTGCATTTTACCATCGTACTTACCCTCACCGCGTTGATGATTATCCCCTCACATACCACCACTTCATTAGGCGGCTTTTTATCGCTTATCGGTATGCTGGGTAGTGCTTATACCTTGCGTTTGCTTTGGCTGATTAGGCAGCATCCTGAACGCCAAAGTCTCGATACAGGCCATTATTTTTGGCATGGCTTTTTTCCTATGATAAGCTTCATGAGCATTTTCGCTGCCGGGGCAAGTCTTTTCGTCAGCGAATGGCGAACCCTAGATTTGCTTGCGCTCGTCGTGATATTGCTTCTCATCAGCGGCGTGCGTAATGCATGGTATTCTGGTATCATGGATTGCGCGAAATAACCGTAACCGCGAAGATCAATCAACAAATTAAACGCGAAAATAGCGCGATATTACCGCAATATTGAGGAAGCCACGATGACCGAATATCTAAAATATCAAGCTGATCTTTCGACGCTTGCCTCGGTCTTTGATGATCTGCCGTTTTGGTCGTCGCGTTTTGGTATGCTCCTTTTTCAGCATCTACGCCTGAGCCGGGGCATTGATATTCTGGATTTAGGCTGCGCGACGGGCTTCCCTTTGTTCGAGCTGACAAATGTTCACGGCGAGTCGTGCCGCGTCTTTGGCATTGATCCTTGGGGCGACGCACTCATCCACGCCGCACACAAACGCGAAGGCTATAGCATTCATAACGTCGCGTTGATTCAAGGCGACGGCTTACAACTTCCTTTTCTCAACTCACACTTTGACCTGATTGTATCCAATTTGGGGATCAATAACTTTGCCGATCCGCTTGCCGTTTTGAGCGAATGTTATCGCGTGATGAAGCCACAAGCGCGGCTCGTTTTGACGACAAATCTCAAAGGTCACATGCGCCAGTTTTATGAGCTTTATCGTGAACTCCTGATAGAATTTGGCAACTTCGATTATCTGGATAAGCTCGACACCCATGAAGAACATCGCGGGACGACTTTTTCGGTAACTGGACTTTTGCAAAGCAGCGGCTTCCAGATCACGCGCACGATTGAGGAGCAGTTCACACTGCGTTATCTGGACGCACAGGCATTTTTCAATCATTGGCTCACTCGCCTCGGCTTTCTGGATGGCTGGCGGACGATCATCACACCTGAAGACGAACTGACCCTCTTTACGCGGCTGGAAGAACGGCTGAATGCCATCGCAGCAGAGCAAGGCGAACTCAGAATGACGATTCCGATGCTTTACGTCGAAGCGATAAAATCATAGGGAAAAATTTATCTTATGACCAACATTGAACGCTGCTCCGCTGAATCCCTTGCCGCACGTCTGCCTGAATTTATCGAACTGCTGCGTGACTCGGTTGACACTGGCGCATCCATCGGTTTCATCCCGCCCCTGACCGATGAAACCGCCAACGCTTATTGGCTGGGCATCGTGGATGACCTTAGCACAGGCAGCCGAATCCTGCTCAATGCTTATGAAGACGATCAACTTGCCGGCAATGTTCAATTGGGACTCGCGGAAAAAGAAAATGCCCGCCATCGCGCCGAAGTACAAAAGCTGCTCGTTCACACCCGCTGGCGCAATCGCGGAATCGCTAAGAAGTTATTGAACGCGGTGGATACAGCGGCTCGTGAAGCAGACCGAACTTTACTCGTGCTGGATACAATTCGGGGCGATGTTGCCGAAGGTCTGTATGAGCGCTTCGGCTACGTTAAAGCCGGGATTATCCCCCAATATGCCCGTAACGAAAAAGGCTTATTAGAGGATACCGTCGTGTTCTATCGCATCTTAACTTAATTGATTGAACTCAGGTCAATCATTCCCTCGCCGTAGATTTTGCCTGGCGTGATAACCTGCGGCCCGTTTATTTCCGGCGTTGCAATCAGGTCATACGTAGTCGCGCCCGTAATCCGCACCGGGACGATTTCGCCCACAGGCAGTTCACCCTCGACCAAAACGTACCCGTCAATCTCCGGCGCATCGCGGTAGCTGCGGCCTAACGTGACCGATGTACCCGTGTCGTTGCCGTCTTCATCCTCGCCCACACCATGTCCCTCAACCAGAATATCGAGCGTTTTACCCACGAGTGCCTGATTTTTCTTGAGGCTGATGCCCTGCTGCAATTCCATCAGCGCTTCATAGCGTTCTTGCTTCACATCATCCGGCACATGATCGGCTAAAGTCGCGCTCGGCGTACCGATTTCATACGAATATTTAAACGCCCCCACGCGGTCAAATTCGAGATCGCTCACAAACTGCATCAGCCCATCGAATTCTTCATCCGTCTCGCCCGGATAGCCCACGATAAATGTCGTCCGTACCGCGAGATGTGGAATTGTCGAACGCAGTTTATCCAGCGTCTCATACACCCATTCGATCTTCGCCGGACGTTTCATCCGCTTGAGCGTTTCGCGGTGTCCATGCTGCAAAGGAATATCCAGATACGGCAAAATCTGGTCGTGCTTCGCCATTGTTTCCATCAGTCCTTGCGTCACATAACCAGGATACGCATACATAATCCGAATCCAAGGAATATCAGGCGCGGCGGCAACAATTTCGTTTAAAAGATGCGCCAGCCCATCTTTGAGTCCTAGATCATAACCGTAATCGGTGCTGTCCTGCGCGATCAGCATCACTTCCTTTACACCCATTTCCTGCAAGCGCACCGCCTCCGCCACAATCGACGCAACCGGACGGCTCACGGCTGTGCCTTTAATCTTGGGAATGGCACAAAATGCACACGGGCGGCGGCAGCCATCGGCGATTTTGAGATAAGCGCTTGCCCCTTGCACACTGGCACGTAACACCCCGCGTTCGTCCAGCCCAACGACTTTCGCATCCGTCGGCAGATGATACAGCGGTTCAGGATGTTTGCGGTCACGCAAGCGCGTAATCAGGTCGAAGATGTCCATCCAGCGACGCGTACCGATGACACCATCCAGCCCCGGCACATGCTGCACAAGCTGTTCGCCGTAGCGTTGCGATAGGCAACCAGCGGCGATCACCATTTGATTCCCGCGCCGTAGATCGACCAATTCCTTAAGCGCGTCAATGCTTTCTTGCTTCGCTGCATCGATAAAGCCGCAGGTATTCACAATCAAAATATCGGCTTTCGTCGGATCACCTACGCCGCGCATCCCATTTTGATGTAGCACCTGCGCGATGCTCTCCGAATCGACAGTGTTTTTTGAACAGCCTAAGCTGAGTAGATAGTAGTTTTCTTTGCGTGAGGTCATTTTCCTTATCAATCCTTCTATAATCCTTCTTTCGACGGCGTGGGCGAGAGCGCCGGGATACGCGGCGGCACGGGCGCAGTCGGCGGTGGTGTATTGGAGGGCTGCGGCGTGTCGCTGGCTGTCGGCGTGGGACCAGCCGTATTCGTCGGCAGCG
>DAOTTO010000214.1:0-5337 GCA_034437895.1 Anaerolineae bacterium
TTGCCTGGATCGACAATTTTCGTGCCTTGCTGGTGCGCTTTGACCGCAAAGCGGCTCATTTCATGGGCGCACATTTCATCGTTTACGCCCTCATCAATCTCCGTCACCTACTCGCTGAGGAAAAGTCTCAATGAGTTGTCTGTTATAACGGACGACTATTTACTTTTGCGCGTCTAAATTAAGTCTAAATTTGGACAAAAAGTTGGTTTTGGGGGTAAAATGACGATATGATTGTGAAAGAATATGCTTCCGGCGCTCCTTGAATGCGGTTTCTCTCCGGTTGCTTATTAAGAGGGAACGATTTGTGGATTATATTTTGATCGTCGAAGATGAAAGCGCGATTCGCACGTTGCTCCGCGCCAATTTGGTTGCACGGGGCTATAACGTTTTGGAAGCCCGCAGCGCCGAGCAAGCGTGGTTACAAATTACGCAGGACAGTCCGCAGCTTGTACTGCTGGATAATATGCTGCCCAAAATGAGTGGCATCCAACTCATGCGTGATTTAGCGTCTCATCCCACGACCATGAATATCCCGGTTATTTTTGTCTCGGCTTATATCGCCCAGCGCAGCGACGAAATCCAGCGCGATTATCCGCAAGTGGTGGATGTGATTAATAAGCCCTTCAACATCAATCAGATCATTACTGCGGTGCGCCGCGCACTTAGCAAACCCGACCCCCAATAGTGGCAAAATAACGCCCTTCTTTCTGTGTTAAGCCTGAAAGTCCTCAGAAATTTTTAAGAGTCGTAACATGTATGTTTCTCAATTCTTCTGAAGTTGTTTATAAAGTTAGCCTTTGCTGCAAATTGTAATTTCATTATCACATAGTAACTACTCAGGGGTGAAGCAGGGTTGAGGTGAAGGGCGAGTCGGAAAAAGCATCGGCCAAAGCGGAGAACATGGAATAGCCGTGTTTGCGAGCCGTTGAAAGATAGCTGCGGACGGCGCAGAATACCAACGCCACATGGAAGGTGCGGAAGCAACCAGACACTTTTTGTTTCACCTTCATCATACGCAGGTCACGTTCCGCCAGATTATTGTCGAAGGGAACGATGAAGTTGTGGATAAAGTGAAGGACGGCGTGCTGGTCGCGGTCAAGCCGTTTGAGCAGTTGTCGGGGAGGACTTTCGGCGACACGGCGATAACACCTCCGCGATCAAGTCCAGCGCGGTCATTTCAATAATCTCCCCATCAATCAATTCTGTCGGCAGATTCGTTTCCGGCAGTTGGAAGAATTCCTCCGCTGTGATTTTGTTTTTTGCCTGCACAACCATCGCGTTATCCCTTACACTGTTTACAATAAGTATGGCATAAGTGGAGATTTCATGCGCGGACATTTCCTTGGGGAAACATGGATGGGGCGTGTGCTACAAACTGTCCCTATATGATGGACATGACGAGGCGGTAAATTCATTTTATGGTACAATTTTACTACAAGTGTTCTGTAGAGGTCTGAATCGCCACACCTCTACTTCATAAACGGATAGAGCCAATGACCCTCGAACAACAGCTTGCAAATTTTGTTACCTATAGCCAGCAGCACATTAAAGGCGATGAAAAAGGCGAGGCGCAAATTTTCCTTGACCGTTTATTTGTTGCTTTTGGCTATCCAGATGGCATTAAAGGCGCGGAAGCCACTGCGGAACGCCGCATTAAATTCACTTTAGACGAAAAGTCACCCACACGCTTTGCCGATCTCGTTATCGAGGGGCGTGTACTCATTGAGATGAAAAAACGGGGTGAAGACCCCGGCAAACATCAGCTTCAAGCACTAGATTATTGGAAATACCTCACACCTCACCCGCGCTATATCATTTTATGCAATTTTGACGAGTTCTGGGTCTATGATATGGAGCGTCAGGTTGATTATCCTCTTGCAAAGCTCCCGCTCATTAATCTACCACAGTCTTATGGCGCACTTCTGTTTTTATTACCTAAACCTGAAAACCCGATCTTTACGAAAGAATTTGATCTGGTCGAACTAACCAAAGATGCTGCCAAAAAATTAGGGGAGATTTTTACGCTGCTACTCCGTCCTAGAAGTAATGGGGATATACTTTCCGCAGAACAAGCCCAGCGCTTTATCCTCCAATCAATGTTGGCCTTATTCTCGGAGGATATTGGCCTCCTCCCCCGTTATACATTTACACGCATCATCGATGATTGCCTTGAGGACAGTACTAAATCTTATGAGTTAATTGCGCTTCTATTTTTCCTCATGAATATTCCCGGCAAAAAGCCAACCGGACGCTTCTACGATGTCGATTATTTTAACGGTGGTTTGTTCCAACAGATTTATCCGGTATTGCTCAAGCCCGAAGAACTACGCCTATTGCGCGAAGTTGCCAATTACAACTGGGCAAAAATCCGCCCCGCCATATTCGGCACAATCTTCGAGAGCAGTATGAGTGCCACAGAGCGTCACAATGCTGGCGCACATTTTACGAGTGAGATTGATATTCTACGGGTTGTAGAGCCGGTTATCGTGCGCCCTTGGAATGATCGTATTACTGCTGCTAAATCACCTGAAACCCTGCGGGTTTTACACGACGAATTGTGTCGTTATCGCGTGTTTGACCCCGCTTGTGGGAGCGGTAATTTCCTCTATGTGGCTTATCGAGAGATGAAACGGCTAGAACGCCAGCTTTTGATAAAATGGCGCGAGCTAACCGCAGACGCAATCTTGCTGACACAAACTGTCTCCATTCGGCAGTTCTACGGTTTTGACATTAAGCCCTTTGCCGTCGAACTGGCGAAGGTCACACTGATGATCGCAAAAAAACTTGTCGCTGTGGATGAATTGGATTTGAATGAAAACGCTCTGCCGCTGGATAATCTTAATGACAATATTCAAGTGGCGGACGCGCTCTTAACCGATTGGCCGGACTTCGATGCCTGTATCGGCAATCCGCCTTATCTAGGCTGGAATAAAATTAAGCCCGAATATGGCGCTGAGTATGTAAATAAAGTACGTGCGAAGTTTTCTAATGTCTCTGGCAAAGCCGATTATTGCGTGTACTGGTTTCGAAAAGCGCATGACGTAATGAAAAAGGGTGCAAGATGTGGATTAGTAGGGACTAAAACAATTAGCCAAAGTTATTCACGAACTGGTAGCTTAGATTATATAGTGGCTCATGAGGGCAAGATTTTTGAGGCCATCGCCTTAATACCATGGTCGGGTGAGGCCGGAGTTAGTATTTCTATTGTCTGTTGGTCAAAAGGGGAACCGCCTTACAGACCTGCAAGACTCTGGATCAACAATGCTCAAGATGTTCTTGAGGTTGATGAAATCAACACAAGCCTATCCCCTAAAATTGATGTTACACACGCAAAAATCTTATCGATAAATATAAGCCCTAAACGCCTCTATCAAGGAATCACTCCGGGTCATGAAGCCTTTGTCATCACCTTTGAGCAAGGGCGTGACTTGATCCATCGGGACTTATTTAGCCGTAAAGTGATCTTTCCTTATATGACAGGGCGCGATTTGACAAGTATGCCTGCTGGGAAGCCAAGTCGATTGATTATTGATCTAAATGATTATGATTCCCTCGAGATTCGGCAATTCCGAGAGGTTTATAAATACGTCGAAACAAATATTCTCCCTGTACGTGAGGAGAAAGCAAAAATCGAACAAGCGCAAAATGAGCGCTTACGTAAAGATAATCCCAACGCATCGCTCAATCATCATCATGAAAATTTTCTTAAACAATGGTGGAAGCATGCATGGGGACGCGCAGAGCTATTTGCTCAACTGAAAGGCAAAACACGTTTTATTTGCTGCTCCCTCGTCACAAAGCGCCCGATCTTTGATTTCGTTTCAACAGACATCAAGATTAGTGCTAAATTGCAGGCTTTTCTCTTTGATGATGATTACAGTTATGGCATCTTACAATCATCACTCCATTGGGAATGGGTACTTATGAAAGGCACCACATTGGAAGTGCGCCCCACATACGGCGAAGAAGTATTTAATACTTTTCCTTGGCCTCAACAACCCACACCCCAACAGGTGAGGATCATAGCACAAGCCGCTCGGATGCTGCATGAGTATCGCCGTGAAGTTATGCGAAAAAGTGAACGGTTAACAATGCGCGACTTGTATCGTTCGCTAGAAAAACCGGGTAAAAATCCACTCAAAGACCTACACGAAACGTTAGATAAAGCAGTGATGGCAGCCTATGGCTTTGATGAACAAGGGGATATACTGGCGCAGATTCTCACACTCAATAGTGTTGTAGCAGCACACATCGAAAATGGCGAACCGACTACTGCTCCTGGTATCCCTACCGATTATCCCGATCCCTCTGAACTAGTCAGTGAGGGGTGCATCACGCCATCAGAATTGATTTAACCTGAAACTTGGAACAAGTATTATCCAAGAAAAAACTGCCGGACGATTATGACTCCAAGAAAGACCCAACTGACTTTTCAGTACGCGATGAGGAAATTCTGTGGAACGAATTCGGTCAGCCGCCGCAGGACGAGATATAAAAGGATAGCGCATGAGTCCGGTACACGACAAATTAAAACTTCTAGTTGATCAACTTACAGAACGGCAGGCCGAAGCGGTGCGGCAGATGGTCGCCCTTTTAGTGGCAGACCCACACGAAGCCAATTCATCCGAATATCATTATTTATCAGATAAGTCATTAGCAGCCGATTATGACCCCACCAAAGACCCGATCTTGACAGGCGAATTATCATTTTCAGGCCCATTTGATCTGGGTAGGCAATCAGAGGATATTTTAGAATCCGAACTTGGCTTAAAAAAAGGCAGGATATAAGTGGCTGATGAAGCGATGGGCGATACCGGATTTGTGGTCGCTATCCTTAATCAAAATGATGATGACCATCAAAGCTGCCTAGATATCTATAAAGCTCAACATGGCTATATTATTGTTCCACAATCTGCGTTGGCAGAAATCACTTATATGCTTAATCGCAATGGCGGTAGCAAGTTGGTCATCAATTTCTTACACCAGATACCCAATTTAAAATTTCGCTTCATCGCTTTGGAGGGAGCAGACTTTAGACGCACTTTGGAATTATTGGAAAAGTATGCAGATACGCGGGTGGATTTCGTCGATGTGAGTGTTGCCGCCATCGCGGAGCGCCTCGGCATATCGAAGATTTTGACGCTCGATAAACGTGATTTCAGCATTATCCGCCCCAAGCATGTTGAGTATTTTGAACTGCAGCCCTGAATTCCTCACGATTTCGCGCTAGAATAGAGTTACAATTTTCGACCACAGGTAAACCTTATGAATATGCGTGAGTTACTGATTGCGAAACTGGATGAACTCTCCGAGCAAGACATCGCCGACCTGGTGCAA
>DAOTTO010000215.1:0-8736 GCA_034437895.1 Anaerolineae bacterium
ATCGTCGGGCGACCCTGATTCGGCGTGACGGTGACATTCGATGGAACAGCAGGTTTCGGTATATTGACCGTAAATTCTGTCCCCGCCCAACCATTGCCATAATCTCCGCCGACGCTGTACCCGCCGGGTGCGTAACTCTGGATATAAACGTAATAGGCCGTGTTATCGAGCAAATCCAGCCCGGATTGCAAGGCGCATGTCGTGCTGACAGTGCTGCCACAGCCCTGCACCCGACTCAGCCAGAAATCTGCTGTAGGCGTATAGTTGCCTGCGTCGAAGAGACTTTTGCGAATCAGATAAATTCTAAACCACGTTGTAAAGTTGGAATTGCCGTTTAGCGTCCAGTTGACCGTCGGGCGCAGGGTGGCGAGTCCGGTAGTCGTCCCCATCGTGACGGGGGCAGGCGCAGGTGCATTCAACGTAAACACAAACGGCCCCGCAACAGACCCGACGATGCCGCCGGTTGTCCCGCGCAAATAGACGACATAATCGCCGTTTGTCGGTAATCGCGCCGCCTCGGAAGTTTGCGTAGGATCAAATTCGCATACCCCTGTGTCGCAATAATCATCATCCGTAAGTCCAGCCACATAATAGAGCGCGGTGTCATCATTCGCATTGTTGTCCAGATAAAACTCGTAAGTATCTGCACCGATGTCGTTCCAAACATAGGTCGGATTTCCGTAAGCGTCGTTAATGACATTGATTGGCGAGGTAAGGGCGAGTGTATTATCTTCGACTGAACCGATATCACAGGCATTTCCCACAGGCCGGGCGATACCGCGCTGATCAGATGGAGGACAGGTCGTTGTCAATGTGTTGATTGCGGGGCTGCCTGGCAGTAAGGCGTGGGTGCGTGTTGTCCCTCCATTATCTGCTAGTGGTGCTAACAGCGGATCGGCAACAATGCCCGTCGCATCACCACAAGCCGCAGGCCACATCACATTATTGCTTCCAATGATAGTTGGCGGGTATGGGTATTGTGTGTTGGTACAATTGCCAGAAACAATCGTTCCATTGAGGGTGTAATGGAAGCCGTTGAAAGCCCCATTTGTATTGCCGAAAAATGTGCTGTTGTTAATCGTTACGAACCCACCATAGGTAATACTACCATCTTCATTATACCTTAAATGTCCTCCATAGGTGACAATCGCCCCAGCCGTATTGTTGGAAAACGTGCTGTTGTTGATCGTTAGATTTCCTAAAAAACTATCAATCGATGATCCCAAATTGTTGGAGAAGGTACTGTTGTTAATCGTTACCATCGCACCTGCAAAAAGTTGAAGGCTTGAGCCTTCGTTATTCAAGAAGGTGCTGTTATTAATCGTGACCGTCGAGCTAAAAACGTACATCCCTGTACCATCAGATGAAATGCCATCATCGTCTGGGGCATAGCCGTTGATGATCGTTATATGCTCCAAAGTCATTGCGCTAGTATTGATAGCCAATACCCGAAAGGCATTGTTACCGCTCAATATCACATTTTGCCCGGTACCATCTATGGTCAGATTATCGTTAACATGGGGCAGCTTTGAAGCTAAGATAATCGTGCCACTAAGACTGAAGGTGATAATGTCTGCCCCGGGATTGGCGTTGGTATCAATGATGGCCTGACGCAGCGATCCTGTGCCGCTGTCGTTCAAATTGGTAACGATATAAGCAGCCGCGAGTGCAGGCTGTGAAGTAAATATCATTCCACCGAAGATAATTAAAAGAAGTGTCCCAATGATGCTGCGGCTGAGCCGACGATTCATGATGTATACCTTCTAAATGCTTATCCATTTATAAAAATAGTAAAGGAAACATTGTTTTAGGGATATGGGTATATAGTATTATAAATTATATTATTACAGGATTGATTTGCGTAGATGTTGTTCTAAAACTTAGGCCTGATTATTTACGTAACTGATCTTACGCAGACACTCAAATCACTGGACACTGGCAGTTCAAAACTGCCAGCTAGAGGTTTAAAAACCCCTGAAGGGGTTAAGTAAAAAGGTTCTTTAACCTCTTTAGAGGTTTCCAGATTGCGCGTAGCTCTGGGTTTTGAACCCGGAGCGGCTGGGTGCATAACGTCAGTTATTAATCCTCATGCTGTGTAGTCAAAAATACGTTTCCCTATGAAACTTTAGCCTTTGACCGCTGACGAAGCCACACTTTCGATAAAGTAGCGCTGCGCCAGAATAAAGACCAAGATCGGCGGCAAAATCGCAATCGCCGCGCCCGTCAGCACTAAGTTCGGCCTGTCCGCCGCAATGTTGCTCAAGCGGATGAGCGAAAGTGTCAGCACATGATTGGCTTCATTCCCCTCGCCGATAATCAGCAAAGGCCAAAGGAAGCTGTTCCACGCATACAGGAACGAGAAAATACCGAGTGTCGCCACCGACGGCGTACTCAGCGGGACGAAGATCGTCCATAAGATGCGTAAACGGCTGCATCCATCCAGCAGCGCCGCTTCTTCGATTTCCTTGGGGATGGTGAGGAAGAACTGGCGCATCAAGAAAGTGCCGTAAGCGCTGAACACCCAGGGGACAATCAAGGCAACGATGCGGTTCTGCCAGCCGATCACCACCATCAGGCGGTACATCGGGATAATCAACACCACAAACGGAATCATGATCGAGCCGAGATACATCACGAACAGCGTATCGCGTCCTTTAAATGGGATCCGTGAGAAGGCATATCCGCCGAAAATAGAGGTAACTAACTGCCCAATCGTCACGCCAAAAGTCACAAAAGTGGTATTCACGAGCGATCTTTGGAGATCGAGTTCGTTAAAGACGATATTGTAATTATCCGTCTGGAATTCCACGCTTTCATCTAAAGCGGCGGTACGGGCGATGGCATATTCGACGATGCTAGGGTCTTCTGGCGCAGCGAAGACATCTAATGATGAGCGATAGGCCAGCAGCAAGCGCTGACTTTGACCATCCATCGTGACTTCGTACACATCGAAATCCTCACCGTCGATAGTGGCGGTTTCGCCCAACTCGACAGCTTCATCCAGCGCGGCTTGCGTCAGAATTTCGCTCTGGCGTGGTTCAGCGGCATTAATCAGCGCTTCTGTGGTGAAAAACCCAAACGGCTCTTTGTCGCCCGTCAGCACCAGATCGCGGGTTTGACCGTTAACCTCAAAGCGATAGACCGGGACTTGTTCCCCGTTATAATCCATCGTATTGGCGCTGTAGGGCAAAACACGCGGTGGATAGTGGAACACATCGCCCGAATTTTTGAACGAGGTCGCCATCATATAAATGAACGGGAACAACATCATCAGCGCGAACAGGCTTAACAGGACATAGATGACGGCGCGAATGGCCCAGTCTCTTGGTGTTGCTTTTGCATCCATAATTGTTTGTCCTTAATCCTGATACGCCTTAGAGCGTGAGAAACGGAATTGAAGCAGTGTAATGGTGAAGATCACCGCGAAGAGAATCCATGCGACGGAAGACGCATAACCGAATTGAAAGCGCGAGAATCCGATGTCGTACAGATGGAAGACCGCAGTACGCGCTTCAATCGGCATCGGACGCTGGAAGATTAACGCGTAGGGTTCATTGAAGGCTTGTAAGCCCGTGATGATCGTCGTGATCGTGACGAAGAAGGTGGTCGGCCCCAGCATCGGAACCGTGATGTTCAAGAACTGCCGCCAGCGATTCGCGCCATCGACATAAGCCGCTTCGTACAGTTCCTTCGGGATGCCTTGCAGCCCCGCCAAGAAAAGCACTGTATTAAAGCCGACGACCTGCCATGCCGCCAGCAGCACAATCGAGATCAGCATCGTGCCAGTACCTGTCAGCCATTGGATGGCAGGGTCGCTCACTTGCAGCCCGATACTGTTTAAGAAAGACACCCCCTGACTAATAAAATAGTTGAAAAACCCAATCGTCGGGTCATACAACCAGCGCCAGATCAGCGCCGTGCCGACGACAGCAGCGACGGAAGGCAAGAAATAAATCGCCCGGAAAATTTTCATGCCCGGTATTTTTGAATTTAAGATAATCGAGAGGAACAACGCGGGTATCACACTCAAAGGCACGAGCATCGCGCAGAACACAATTGTATTGCCCATGCTGCGCCAGAACAGGGAGTCGCTCGCGGCGATGATGAGCCGCTGCGAACCGAGATTGATCGAGGTCAGTACCGAATAGCCTCTGCTCAACACTTCTTGCGGATTCGTGACCTCTTCCCCAATACTTTTGACTTGTAATCCTAGAATCTCACCGTAATTTTTTAATCCGAGGAATTCTGGAACGCTGCCGACAGTATCATTGGTAAAGCTCAAATAAAATGAAAGCAGCAGCGGCCCGGCAAAGAACAACATAAAGCCGACGATATTGGGCGCAAGCATCAGCCAGCCTTGCCACGCGGCCTGCTGCTCTGGTCGTTCACCGAAATATCTGCCGAGGTTCAACATTCCAATGAACAAGATACCGAAAATAATAATCGCAATCGTAACTAGCCAAACTTGTAAACTGTCATACTTGCTGAGGATGCTGTTGATCGCTTTGAGGAATTCCGCATCCCATAAGAAGGCGATGAGCGCCAGCATCGCAACACCAACAGCGACCATCTCAATCCGTCCCTGCCAGAGGTTTTTTTCGTCCAACCGTCCTGCAACCCAATAAAGGGCATACGCCAGCGCGATTCCCCACACATAGCGCGAATTTTCGTACATCGCCAGCGCGATGGAATCAAAACCGACGAAGACTCCCCACAATTGCAGCAACCATGCGCCCAACAGCACCGCGCCGAGAAAATTGATGACGAGCGCGATATAGCGCCCGATAGGTTTTTTTTGCAGCAGAAAAATAATGGCGAGGACGGCTAATACTGCCGGAAGAAACGCCACGGCAGAGATAAAGCGCTGCACAAAACGACCTAACCCAATTTCCTCATCCCAAGCCGCAACACCATTAAACAGGCTTAATCCGGCGCTGACGCTGACGTAGATAACGACCAGATACCACACGATATTGGCGTAAATCACAGGCGGCATATCACCGAAACCGCCGCTTTCCGCAGCAGAGCGACTTTCTACTCGTGTTCCCATAGCCCCTCATCCCCCGTCTATATTGCAAAAAGAGGCAGCCTACGCCGCCCCTTTTCGAAAACGATCAATCGTTTTAAAGTCCCGATATGTAGCGATGAGACGTATTATCAAATCGCTACATGGGGTGTTTCTAACTCAATTACTGAGCGTCAAAATATTGTTCAACTTCCGAGCAGATGGTGTCCGCGAATTCTTGCGGGGTCAGTTCGCCATTGAAGATCGAGTTAACCGCATTGCCATAAGCGGTATCTACGGCAGGCCAGTCGCCGTTGAACAGCGGGGTTTCGGTACGGCCTACTGCGATGCCATCCAGGAAGGCTTGATTGTTGATTTCAGCTTCTGGCAGGGTGGCGAGGAACAGTTCCTGAGCATCAGCAGTCGTGCGGCTGGGGATATTTGCGCCCAAGCTGGCAATCTGACCCTGAATTTCGGCGCTGGTTAAACGGGTAACCAAATCCCACGCTTCGGCGGGGTGTTCGGTATTGACGTTGACGACATACGCGCCCCAGAAAATCCAGTTGCTGCTGCCGCCGGGACCTTCGGGCAGGGGTGCGACATCCCAGTTGAAGTCGGCATTAGCGATAGTGCCGGGGGTACCCCAACGACCATTCACGTACATACCTACTGTGCCAGCCAAGAAGGGTCCTTCGGTGTCGGTGCCCCAAGGGGTCGCCACATCGGTGGTATAGAGGTTGAGAGCGGCTTCCAGACCGAGAACGGTTTCGGGGTTGTTCAAACCGCAGGCGGTGTTGTCTTCATTGAAGAAGCTGGAACCGGCAGAGTTAACCCAGTAGCCCCAGTTCGCCCACCAGCTATTCATGCCATAACCATAGATTTCGTCACCCAGACCACGAATTTCTGTGGCGGCGGTTGTCAGATCTTCCCATGTCCAGGTATCGCCTTCGCCAGGATAATCCAGGCCGGCTTCATCGAACAAGTCAGCGTTGTAGTAGATAGCGAAGGCCGACACGTCACGCGGCAGACCCCAGAGGGTGTCCACGCCGTCTTCAACGGAAGTGGTCAGGAAGCCCATCGGGCCAGCGACGAAATCTTCAGCATTGAAGTCTTCATCTGCACCCGCGACCTCAGCCAAATTCAGGATCAGGCCAAATTGGGCGAAACGCGCCACGTCGGCGCCGGGGATCCAGAATACGTCGGGGGCAGTCCCAGCTTCGATTTCGGCAATCAGCACATCCTGATAGCTGGAGGTTTCTGAACCGCCGGGTTCGTAGGCGAGGGTCACGCCATCCCAAGCTTCGTCGATGCTGGTGCTGGCGGCGGTATATACATCAATTTCGGCTTGGTTATCGGGACGGGTGCGCCAACGCAGGGTGATTTCGTCTTGTGCATTGACGACTACAGCCAACGAGGGCAGCAGCATCAAAGCTACCAATAGAACGGCGAGGATTACACGATGCTTTCTCATTGCTCTTTGCTCCTAAATCTAAACGTTTAAATTGAATTACTTTAGTCCGGTTTTTCCACATAATTTTTTTGGTGTAACCGTGCTACCGCAAGTGAAGAACCTTGCGAGCCTAAGCATAACGCATTCATTTTTCGGCTGCAACTAAATCACTAGAAAATTGCCGAGAATCTTGGGCATTTTAAACAGACTTTAAGCGATGTTGGGATTCTAGCTCTTGACAGCGGTTTTTGGATAATTATCTATGACAAGCCAAGAAAACGCTGGGGCATCATTTCATGTTACGATTTCTTAATCTCTCAGGGCAAATTTTGGTAATATGCACAACGATATACTTGCGCTCTCCCGCTGAATATGTTAGTTTCCCCAATGGCAATATTAACCGTTTGCTCTGGATGGGTTAAGTTTTTGCTTAACGCTCCCTGCTCAATAGGTTCAATTTATACTTTGAAGGAGTATGCTCAATGTCCAAATCAAGAAGCATCGTGCGTTTCTTGGGGCTGGCGTTTGTCTTGGTGCTGCTGGCTGTTTCTCTCAGCTCGGCGGGCGCACAGGATGGCAAAGTGCTGGTCACAGGTCTCAATATGGTGGCAGGCGATCCCGATAATGGGATGGATCCCTCCCTGTCCTCAACTGTTCAAGCTATTCAAGTCATCGAACATCTTTATGTCGGCCTTTCCCGCTTAGATGAAGAAACCGTCGCAGTTGAATCAGGTCTCGCAACCTGGACAGTCTCCGAAGACGGCCTGACTTATACCTTCTCCATCCTGCCCGAAATTTCTTGGGTGCGTTGGAATGGCACTGAAGTGGAACAAGTCACGGATGAAGCCGGAAACGTGCGCTATGTGACCGCTGGCGACTTCGCCTATGGCATTATGCGGACTCTGAATCCCGAAACTGCCAGCGACTATGCCTATGTATTGGCTCCGGTCATTGCTGGTGGAGTGGAATATAACGGCGGCGAAGGTGCGATGGAAGATGTCGGCGTGACGGTTGTGGATGATTCGACCCTCGAAATCACCACCGTCGATACTGCTGGCTTCAACATCAACATCCTCGGCCTGTGGATGGCGAATGCCCAACCTGCTTGGGCGATTGAAGAATTTGGCGACACTTGGGTGGAAGCCGAAAATCGCCAGAGCTATGGCCCCTTCGTCATGAGCGAGTGGAATCATGATGCAGACATCACCATCGTCCGTAATCCTTTCTGGGCTGGCACCGATAACATCCCCGTCCCCGCGTTGGATGCCGTTGTCTTCCGTCTGATTGACGATACCGCGCAGTTCGCCGAATATCAGGCTGGCACCATGCAAGCCGCGACCACGCCTTCGTCAGAAATTGATCGTATTAAGGCTGATGCTGCATTGAACGAACAATATTATGCTGGCTTTGAATCATGCAGCATATATTATGGCTTCAATGTGGAAAAAGAACCGTTCACGAATGCCAATATCCGCCTTGCGTTCTCGCTGGCGATTGACCGTGAATCCCTCATGAATGATGTCACCCGCGATGGTCGCCTCCCAGCCCGCTTCTTCACCCGCCCCGGTGTGGTCGCTGGCCCAACGGTAGAAACCAACCCCGATTTGGGTGTCTCGCTTGATGTCGAAGGCGCTCAGGCTGCTTTAGCGGTTGGCGTGACCGAACTCGGTTTGGCCTCTGCCGATGAACTGCCGGGAATCACCCTGCAATTCGGCGATACCGAATACAATGGCTTAATCGCCCAAGCTGTTCAGCAGATGTGGGTAGAAAATCTCGGTATCGAAGTCTCCCTGCAACCGCTGGAAACCACCACCTACTATGATGTTCAGCAGGAAGATGCCGCGCAAATTCACCGTGCAGGCTGGTGCTATGATTATCCAGATGCCAACAGCTATCTGTACGATGTGTTCCGCACCGGCGCTTCCGCCAATTACCCCAACTTCTCTAATGAAGAGTTTGATGCCATTGTTGACGAAGCCCGCACCCTGAGCGACCCAGCAGAACGTCTGGCGATGTACGTCCGCGCCGAACAAATTCTCGTGGAAGAAGTCGCCGCCATTGCCCCGATCTACTGGCACACCACCCGCCAGATTGTGTCAGCCGATGTCGTCCGCACCTTCTCGCAGATCGGCTTCGAACGCTACGAAAATTGGGATTTGCAATAAATAACTGACGTTACGCAGCCGTCCGCTCCGGGTTCAAAACCCAGAGCTACCGAGCAATTTGGAAACCTCTAAAGAGGTTAATAATCTTTACTTAACCCCTTCAGGGGTTTCCAAAC
>DAOTTO010000216.1:0-6141 GCA_034437895.1 Anaerolineae bacterium
CTTCCGCCGCCCCTCTTAGGCCAGCATACCGCCGAAGTTTTACAAGAGATTTTAGGTATGGAGATACCAAAATGACCCAAACAATCATTGTTGCTTCGACCAATCCCGTTAAAATTGGCGCGGCTTTATCCGGCTTCCAGCAGATGTTCCCATCAGAGACGTTTGAGGTTAAAAGCATCAATGTGCCGTCCGGCGTACCCGATCAGCCGATGACGGATGTGGAAACACGGCAGGGCGCGACGACCCGTGCGCTGAATGCGCGGGAAGCCATGCCCGAAGCCAATTACTGGATTGGAATCGAGGGCGGAATCGACACCACCGCTAACGGTCAATTTGAGGTTTTCGCGTGGGTGATCGTCCTTTCGCCTGATCGCAGCGGAGCCAGCCGCACCGGGACGTTTACGCTGCCGGACGAAATCGCATCGCTTGTACGTGAAGGCGTGGAACTCGGTAAAGCTGACGATCAAGTCTTCGGACGCGCTAATTCCAAGCAGCAAAATGGCGCGGTGGGAATCTTGACGGATGATGTCATTGATCGCCAAAGCTATTACGTCCATGCCGTGATTCTGGCGCTCATCCCGCTTAAAAACACGGCGCTGAAGTTTTCTTAATGGATTAGCGCTCTAACAATTGTGCTGCGAGTGTGTCAGGAAGTGGCATCGCATCCCCACTCGCGGCGCTGCCCCAGCGCCACTCCGAGCGCACTTTCGCCAGCAGCTTACGGTCAGCCGCCCGATGCACCAGCGTATGCCGCAGCCCACCTGCCGCCTCGACCTGCGACACCCATGTCGTCAGGATAATTTCATCATCCAACGTGGCGGCAAATTTATATTCGATCTGATAGCGCTGCGCCAAAATCGCCGCATCCGAGTCGCGCAAATTGGCGCTCGTCCAGCCGAATGTTCGCAATGCTTGCAGTTCGGCATCGGCGGCGTAATGCAGATAGACGGCATTGTTGACGTGAATAGCGGGGTCAATATCGCGCCATTCTACCCGCCGTGTCAGCGTAAATGCGTTGGATGGTACGGGTGGCGTAAGCGGAAAGGGCGGACGCGGCGGTGCAGGGATGACCGCCTCGCCTTGAGAATAGGCGGCGATGATCTCCGGCGGGATGGCGGCAGGGTACATGGCGCGGGTATCGATTAGTACCCAATCGGTTGTCGCATGGGCGACTAATTTCCCATCTCGATAAAATTCATAATTCCGCAGCGAGCGTACCCGCCGGAAGTCCACCACCCAGGTTTTAATCTCTACGGTGTCGCCATAATGCAGCGGACGCAGATACGTAATATCGGTTTCGTACGCCAGCCATTGATAGCCGATTTCGGCATACCGCGCCGCGCCATAACCGACGGCAGCAGAGGCATCAAAGGCGGTTTCTTGCATATAGCCCAAATAGGCCGCCGGACTCAGCCGCCCATAGGCATCACATTCATAATGACGACACCGAAAACTGCGCGTGTGGATATAGGGCATGGGTTTGGCTCTTGGCGATAATCTTCTCTTCTTGTGTTTTGCATTTTATCGCTGAAAAGCGCTTGGTCGCCAGACGCAACAGCGCCGGACTGCTTAACACAATCCGGCGCTATCGCAAAGGAGGGGGTCATCTACCTTGTCTGAGCAGCAGAGCATGAACTCTGCTAAGTCAAACCACATCTACTCGGCGTTGGTAAGGGGTGGCGGTGAAGTCTACATACAACACACGCTCACATCGGGGAAGAGGTAACAATACAAGGGGAATTGCCACCACCCAACCACGCAACCGATACACTGCCCATAACATTCACAAGTTCTTGAAAGTTATGAATATTGACTTCATTGTATGACGATTTTTTATCCCTGTAAACGTTTTCTCATGGAGTACACAGATTAGCGAGGCCATGCTCATCATTGCCCTCAAACACATTTCGTCTTAAAACGCAGGTTGGATTTATCGTCAACAGATGGGGACGTTTATGATAGAATAAAAGTCGTCATGACCTTTTGTGAACCCAACTATCTTTACAAAATCGGAAATGATGTGTATTATGGGTTTATGCGGTTAAACGGGTAAAATGGGTTTTGAACCTCAAGTACATCTGTTGAGTAAAAGGTAAAGACGCGTCGGCACTTTACTTAATCTTTAAAAATATTTTGTGTAGAGGCATAGAGCGCTATGCCCTTGCCACACCATACGCGGTGCTTATTTAAGAAAGGCATTTTTATGGCGCAATCTGTCGCAAACACCCAACGTAGCGGGATGCGTGGATTCACGATTGTCTGGGTTGGGCAAGTGGTTTCATTATTTGGAACCGCGCTCAGTCAATTCGCGCTCACGATTTGGGCGTATGAGCTAACAGGTAAGGCCACCGCGCTGGCCTTGGTCGGCTTCTTCAGCTTTGCGCCGACCATCATCCTCAGCCCTGTCGCTGGCGCTTTGGTAGATCGGTGGAATCGTAAGCTGGTCATGATGATAAGCGATCTGGGGGCGGGGATGTCCACCGTTGCCGTCTTCATCCTCTACAGCACGGGCAACCTAGAAATCTGGCATTTGTATGTTGCGGGTGCATTTGCAGGCATCTTCCAGACCTTTCAATGGCCTGCCTATTCCGCTGCCGTGACGATGATGCTGCCCAAAGAACAGTATGCCCGCGCACAGGGCATGATGGGCATGGCGGAATCAGCATCTGGCCTTTTTGCCCCCGCCCTAGCAGCGCTATTTTTGACCGTTATCGGGATTCAGGGCGTATTGCTGATCGACATCATCACATTTGTTTTTGCCGTCAGCGCCGTATTGATTATCACCATCCCACAGCCAGAACGCAGCGAAGCCGGACGCGAAGGCGCAGGCAGCCTGTTACAAGAATCGCTGTATGGCTTCCGCTATATCTTAAAGCGCCCCAGCTTGCTCGGCCTACAAATGATGTTCTTCCAGGTGAACTTATTCGGTACTCTGTCGGCGATTTTGATCGCACCGATGATTCTGGCGCAGACCAATACCAATAAAGACCTGCTCGCTACTGTTCAGACAGCCTTTGCGGTGGGTGGTCTCGTGGGCGGCCTGCTGATTAGTACATGGGGCGGCCCCAAACAGAAAGTGCATGGCGTGTTACTCGGCATGTTTTTCAGCGGTATCTCTACCGTCATCCTCGGTCTGGGGCAGATGGTGGTCGTTTGGGTGGTGGCGGCCTTCTGCTCATCGATCTTTGTGCAGATTTTGAACGCCTCGAATCAGGCGATCTGGCAGGCGAAAGTCGCGCCGGATGTGCAGGGGCGGGTATTTTCTGTACGGCGCATGATTGCCCAAGTGACCGCGCCGATTGCGATGCTGATCGCGGGACCGCTGGCGGATCAAGTGTTTGAGCCGGGGATGCGAGCAGGCGGCAATCTAGCAAATACTTTTGGTGGCCTCGTCGGAACAGGGCCGGGGACAGGCATGGCGTTGATTATGATCTTTACCAGCTTTATCAGCGCACTCCTCTCATTGTGTGGGTATCTCGTCCCGGCGATACGCAACGCCGAAAGTCTGATTCCCGATCACGACGCGACTCCGGCGGCAGTCCCGGCGAGTGCGACTTTACCAGATGCAATTGGCGCGGTTATCACCACAGGCGCGTTGGTCGAAGGTGTTGGAGACGATCCGCTGCCTGCCTAGAAACATTTTTTGAACCGAATTTTGTTCATATTTCGTATAAGTAACACGCCCTGCAAAAATGATTAACCCGGAGGCAATCCTATGATCCTGCTGACGACCCTTGACCTACAAATTCCGACGACCACGCCCCCACTCGGCCCGGCTCTGGCGCAAAAAATTTTGAATTATCTGTCTGTAGAGGCCGCCCCACCTTCACTTGCTGCGCTGGATGCACTCGTAAGCGCTTATACGCGCCGTGTCCCTTGGGAAAGCGCGTCGCGCATCGTCAAAAAAGCCGCTTCGCCGCTGCTGCTTGACCGTCCACGCTGGCCTGCCGAGTTTTGGAGCGATGCCATGCGCTTAGGTACAGGCGGAACATGCTTTGAAAGTAATTACGCTTTTTTTAGTCTGCTGCGATTTTTGGGTTATGACGGCTATTTAACCATCAACAATATGGGCGAAACGGTAGGTTGCCATACTGCGATGGTGATCTATCTGGACGACGTGCGCTATTTAGTCGATGTGGGGATGCCAATCGGTATCCCGCTACCCATTCATCCCACGCAAAAGACCGAGCGCACCAGTGAATTTCATACTTATACTGCGACCCCGATAGATGTCCATCACTATCTGATCAAGCGTGACCGCCATCCCCGCGCCGATTGCTTTACTTTCGTCGATTTGCCTGTCGATGATGTGGCCTATCGTGCCGCGACGACGGCGGATTATGGCGAAAATGGCCTGTTTCTTGATCGTGTGATTATCAACCGAATCGCCGATGGCAAAATCTGGCGTTTTACCAGCGAACAACCGCCATATCAGTTAGAATGTTTCGATGAAGGCGATAGGACTTACTTTTATCTGGGTGAAGACGCAGCAGAAGCGGCGGAAAAAGTCGGCTGGCGCTTTACGATGGACGTGGACACGCTGCGCCAAGCGATGCTGCACACGGCGGCGAGTCCGGTTTAAGCGAAATCTAAAGAATTTCCGTGTATGTTTTTATAAGGGCATTTTAAGGGCGAAGCGTGCTTCGCCCCTACTGATTTCAGATTACTTTATAGAAGCTACTTTTTTGGAATCTCGAAAGTAATTTGAATATTTTGAACCACCAAATGAATCGGGAAACACACCTCTTACAACGGCTGGATGCGATTGGTCAATCCTTAGCAGCGACGGGGAACGCCCTCGCGCTGTTGGGCTTAGGATCGGTTGGGCTGGAGCTTGACCGACTCGATGCCTATTCGGATTTGGATTTTTTTGTGATTGTAAAGCCGGGCTATAAAGCCGCGTTTTTGCACAATCTCGACTGGCTGAGTACGATTCAGCCGATTGCGTATGTTTTTCAAAATACAATTGACGGGCATAAGCTGCTCTTTGAGGATGAAATCTTTTGCGAGATGGCGATTTTCGAGCCGGAAGAACTCGCCACGATTCCATTTGCTGCTGGGCGGATTGTGTGGAGTGCGCCGGAATTCGATCCATCGCTTGCCGCGCCGAAACAGGCTCACGCCCCTGCTCAACCTTCTTCAACGGAATGGCTGTTGGGCGAAGCGCTGACGAACTTATACGTTGGATTGGCGCGGCATCATCGCGGCGAAAAATTATCGGCGTTTCGCTTTATTCAAGTCTACGCGCTGGAAAATGTCCTTCAGCTTGCCAGCCAGATCGAAAGTGAGAAACCCGCATTTGTCGATCCATTCGCCAGAGAGCGCCGTTTTGAACAGCGCTTCCCACAGACAGCCGCACATTTCGCCCAATTTATGCAAGGCTATGCAAGCAACCGTGACTCAGCGCGGGCGATCTTAACCTTCCTTGATGAACACTTCCCCGTCAATGCGGCGATCAAAAAGCTGATTTTGAGCTTGTGCGATCAGGCATAAAATAAGGGATGACAATATCACCCTTTTGGTGTCTGTTCTGAAAACACGTTGCGATTCTTGGCGTTCTTTGCACCTTCGCGGTTAAACTTCTCCTATCGCTCTCAAAACATTTCCAATTATTTACCGAAGGTTACGCAATGTCTGATACGCCTATTCAGCACTTTTATAATCCCGAAACGGCTGTTTGCTACGGCTGCGGACGGAACAACGCACACGGTCTGCACATCCAGACTTTTTGGGACGGCGAGGAAGGTGTGGCGCGTTTTACGCCCGAACCGTATCACACGGCGTTTCCGGGTGTCGTCTATGGCGGCCTCATCGCCAGCCTGATCGACTGCCACAGCATCGGCACCGCCATCGCTGCCATGTATCAGGCGGAAGATCGTGCGCCGGGGACAGCACCGGAAATCACCTGCGTGACGGCGAACCTCAATATCAGCTACCTGAAGCCGACCCCGATTGATAGCGAATTGGTGCTGCGGACGCGGGTGAAAGAAATCACGCTGAAAAAAGCGATTGTGACGTGTGTACTTTCCGCTGGTGATGAGGTGTGCGTTCAGGCGGAAACAGTCGCAGTGCGTGTGGCTTCGCGGGCGACGATGGGCTAATTGCACTTTTGAGTTACGCCGCCAGACGTTGAAACGTCCG
>DAOTTO010000217.1:0-3955 GCA_034437895.1 Anaerolineae bacterium
ACAATTCCCTCAGCTTCGTGATGATTTAAGCGGTATCACGATTCTCAGCAGCGTCCAATTACCTGATGAGCATTTCCGCACACTTTACCGAGCAAGCGATCCTTTCGCGCCTGAACCTAGTTTAATCGCAGCGTTAGCATATGAAGCCAGCAATGATCTGTTTAATCGACTTTCTAGTGGTACCAGCTTGGAAAGCCTGCCCGAACTGCGCCGTTATATTAAGTCAAGTTATCTAAATGCGCTGGACTTTTCCGGTGGATTCTTCACTTCAATGCCAATGTATCACTACATGTACGATGATAATAGACAACTAATCCCCATAGATGGTGTCGTAGAACAGCGTTAGCGCATCGACGGGCGTATCGCTGTAGACCAATGCTTGATTGATTAACGTCCGACAGGCAGGCATTTTTGCCGCGTCATTAGCATGAATCGTCACCAGCGGCGCACCCGCTTCAACGCGATCACCCACTTTGACATGCGTCACGACCCCAACCGCCAGATCAATCGAATCGGTCTTTTTCTCGCGCCCTGCGCCTAATTCAAACGCGGCCATCGCAATTTTATACGCATCGACTTGTGTGATATAAGCAGTTCGTTCCGCTTTAATTACCTCAACGATGGCGGCGCTGGGCAATAAGGACGGATCATCAACAGCACGAACATCACCGCCCTGCCCAATAATCATCTGCCGGAATTTTTTTAGCGCTTCTCCGCCATCAAGTTGTTGCTCTAAATAGGCTTTGGTTTCGGTCAAATTCGTCCAGCGTTCACCGCGACCTGCCAAACGGAGCATGTGGGCAGAAACTTCCAGAGAATGCAGGCGCAAATCTTCTGTGCCGCTGCTGTTGAGTGTCTCTAATGCCTCTTTCACTTCCAGCGCATTCCCAACAGCATGACCCAAGGGCTGATTCATATCGGAAATCAGCGCGACCATATCGCGTCCGGCACGAACCCCAATATTGACCATCATGTGGGCTAAGGTTGTCGCTTCCTCAAGCTGGGTCATAAACGCCCCGCTGCCCACTTTCACATCGAGAACGATGCCATTTGCCCCCGCCGCCAATTTTTTACTCATAATGCTGCTGGCGATCAACGGCAAGCTGGCAACCGTCGCCGTCACATCGCGCAGGGCATAGAGTTTGCCATCCGCTGGTGCAAGTGCTTTCGTCTGACCCGCCAGAACGAGGCCGCTTTCTTTCGCCAGCGCCCGGAATCGCGCTTCCGGCAGATCACTGGTAAACCCCGGAATCGCGTCCAGCTTATCGAGCGTCCCGCCGGAAAATCCCAGCCCGCGCCCACTCATTTTGGCTACGGGAACCCCGCAAGACGCGACCAACGGCAGCACGACCAGCGATGTTTTATCCCCCACACCGCCGGAAGAATGCTTATCGACGGCATAATCTACGATGTCGGATAAATCTAATATCTCGCCAGAATGCGCCATTGCCAAAGTTAGCGCCGCAATTTCCGCAGGTTCCATGCCGCGCAAATAAACCGCCATTAAGAAGGCCGCTGCTTGATAATCTGGTAAGGTGTCGTGCGTGTAAGCGTCTATAAACCATGCGATCTCTTCATCGCTGAGGGATTGTCCATCGCGTTTTTTGCTGATAATGTCAACGGCACGCATGTGATCTCGTCCTGTTCCTAAAAGGCAAAATATGATGCTGATTGTTTTATTTTCTTTTTTGATTTACGCCATCATCCACAGTCTTTTAGCTGGTAAAAATGCAAAAGCGGCGATCCGTCATCGGTTGGGTGATCGCGCTTATTATGGCTTGTATCGGCTAGGATACAACATTTTCGCCCTTCTGACCGTAGCGCCGATCTTGTGGCTGATGAAACAATTTCCAGGCGGTACGATCTGGTCTATCCCCAATGATTGGCAGCCAATACTTCTCTTTATTCGTGGGATCGGATTGATCGGTTTTTCCCTGTCATTACTCCAGATTGATTTAGGGCGCTTCAGCGGTTTGCGTCAGTTCTATGCGTATATGAGCGGGAAATCGCTGCCTTTACCGGATGAACCGCTGCAAACGGGGGGTGTTTTCGCGCTCGTCCGGCATCCCCTTTACTTATTCAGCCTCATGCTGACGTGGCCTATGGCGACCATGAGCGCGGCTTATTTCGGTTTTGCATTGAGCATCACGCTCTATTTTATGATTGGCTCGCGCTTGGAAGAAAAGCGCCTTTTAATGGGTTTTGGTGCCTCGTATGCAGCATATCAACAGCGCGTCCCCTGGTTAATTCCCGTTCCGCGTATTCGCCGACGCGTTCCGAATAAAACCTAACAATATATCCCTTTAAGCGTTAAAATCACGCATGTTAAGTTTGTGTATTTTGGTTTCATGGAGTACAAAATTTCAGATGTCTACAACAGCAAAAAAATCTCAGCAGCTTCCCCAAAAACAACAACAGCAGTTAACCTTTATCGTCGCCATCATCGCGTTAGCTGTGGTTGCGGCGGGGGTGTTTATCTTCTTCTCCAATAACGAATCGATTTCGGGCAATATAAATTATGAAGATTTACCCCAATCGCGTACAGCGGACGGCGGATTCGTCCTCGGCGACCCAGATGCCACAGTTACATTGGTGGAATTTGCGGATTTCTTCTGCCCACACTGCCAGGGCTTTAAGCCGGAAATTAATCAATTTATCGAAGATTTTGTGGTGACTGGGCAAGCTAAGTTTGAATATCGCTTTCTGCCGACTCAGTCCAGCCAATATTCCGCTTTTGCAGCGCAGCTCGCCGAGTGTGTGGTTGAACAAGATGAAACTGGCTTTTGGGAAGCCTATGATCTCATGTTCAGCTATGCCAGCGGCGCAGGCGCGGATGAAGAAATTGGTCGTCATGTCGCAGACCGCATGGGCTTAGATTATGGGCAACTCCTGACATGCAGCAGCAGCGCCACTCAGGTCGATACTGACCAACAGTTAGCTAGGGCGCTGGAAATTACCGGTACACCCGGTATGCGTATTCGTTATGGCGATGGGCAACCGCAGCTCTTATCAGAACAATATGCTACAGGTGCGGTTCCATATTCTGTGATTGAAAGCGTTGTTGTAGGGGCATTAATCGAACAGCAGTAAAGTATAAATTGTAGAAAGCAAAGACAATGCAAGCTGATGCTTTTATTGAACACAGCAAGCCCTTCATCAAATGGATGTTGGATTGGCAAGCTGGATTAACCTCGCGTTCTCTAGCGGAAATCATTAAAAACGAACCTGAAAAGGTTGGGATCGTTTCGGTGGATGTGATTAAAGGCTTCTGCACTGTGGGGCCTTTGGCCTCACCGCGTATCGATGGCATTGTCGCACCGATTACGCGCTTATTTGAACTAGCATGGAATAGCGGCATCCGCGATATTGCACTGACGCAAGACACCCATCCAGAAAATGCTGTGGAATTCATGAGTTATGCGCCGCATTGTATTCGTGGCACAGAAGAATCAGAAACGGTTGAGCCGTTTAAAGCACTGCCCTTTTTTAATCAACTCACCGTGATCGAAAAAAATTCGATCAATTCCGGGCTGGATGAAGAATTTGATGATTGGCTCCGCGCCCGTCCTCAGATCAAAAACTGGATTGTCGTGGGTGACTGCACCGATCTTTGTACCCATCAGCTTGCGATGCACATTCGGATTTCTGCCAATCAAAATCAAGTCGAAGGGGTGCGCGTGATTCTGCCCGTAAATGCCGTCGATACTTATGATTTACCTGTGAATATCGCGCAAGAAATCGGTGCTATTCCACACGACGGGCAATTTTTGCATCTCGTCTTTCTCTATCACATGATGCTTAACGGTGTTGAAATCGCCACTGAGATTACGGAATAAGTTATGAGAACAGTTGAATGGCATAATGGCGCGGTGCGTATGATCGATCAAAAGCAAATCCCTTGGACGCTGGTTCAGGTGGATTTGCCCGATTATCAGGCGGTTGCGGCGGCAATTAC
>DAOTTO010000218.1:0-44011 GCA_034437895.1 Anaerolineae bacterium
TGCACTTCGCACCCTTGAAGTCGATTCGCTGAGTCCTATTCAAGCGCTCACAAAACTCTATGAATTGAAGCGTATGATTGAGGCCAAAACGTAAAAGGGTGATTGGATACAAATTGTGACACCAGATGCAGAAGGTGAGTTATATGCCATCTTTGATGCTGACCCTACACACATTATCAAATTCATCCAATGGTTAGCGGATCAACATAAATTAGCAGAGCGCTTAGATGTACTCGATATAGGCTCAGGTACAGGGCGAATTTTAGGCGCGTATCAGCGGCTTGGCTGGAATGTTACGGGGATTGAACCCGATATTGATTTTTATAACAAAGCAGTGGCATATACACAGTCTTTGCCTGGCGTTGTCGTGAAAAACATTGGTTTTCTGGAAATTGTAGAGAAAGAATGCTATGACCTTATCACGACAATCAACGATCCCTTCTCTTACCTGCTTGAAATTCGACAACGTGTAAATGCTCTCTATCGAATATACGAAGCCCTTCGTCCGGGCGGCGTGGTGTTTTTGGAGATCAAAAATTTTCTCTTTAAGCTGCGCCACTACGAGGAATTCACAGAGGAAATACTAAATGTAGACGATCAAAAAGTCGCCCATTTGATGCAGCACGAAATCGACTTTCATCATGGCTATTGGATTCACCGTGATGAATTCTTGATAGAAGGTACTTCGCAAATGGTCTCCAAAACACATACTGTCGCCATAATTCCTCTTATGGAGTTGATGTACTTTATGGAGGAGCAGGGTTTTGTCAACATCCAAACCTATAATGATTATGATGCCCGTGAACCGCAAACGTTGACTGGACGATTGATGTTAATTTCTGCACAAAAGCCGAGCAGCCCGTAATTTGTCTTAACATTCATTTTCCCTCAAACGCGGTACAATCTTAAAAATGACCCTCTCCTAACAATTGGAGCGACTCCCTTATGGCTATTGTTGATCTGCGTCCGGAACGTGAACGTGCCTTGACGGTGTTGGAGCAAATTCGCACGGCGCTGACGAATGATAATTTACAAGATGCCGTCAAACAGATTGATATGTTGCAAGACCTCCTCGCCGATTGGAAGCGTACGGAAGCCCGTCAATGGCTGGACGAAGCGATGCGCGGTGATTTGCTGGTTTTTAATATTGAAGCAGCGACTCAGCGCTTGGCTCAATGGCGCTCCACACTGCCCGAAGATCAAGCCTCTGTGGGCGAGGAACGCGAATTTACACATTACAAAGAGCGTGTTCAGGAGCGCAGCCGCCAGAAACAAAGTGATCTGCAAGCGAGAGGGGTGATAGCCCATTGCGAGGAATTGTGGCGCAAAGCGGCAGAACTCGAACGTTCCGAGCAGCCAGCCCATCCAGATCATTTGATGAATAATTACTACACACGGGCGCGAGATGTCGCCGCATCTGCATATGCGGAAAGCCCAAATAATGCGACGCTCGATACGTTAGTACAGCAAACGGATCGCTTGTGGAGCAACAAACTCATCGCAGGTAATGCTTATAAAAAAGCTATTGAAAAAGAAAACTATATTGATGCGCTGACTGATTTGGATAAACTGCCGCCGGGAGACCTCGTCCCGCGTTTTCGTGTTGTGATGGATCCAACCAGTCGTGAAATGACCTCTTTTGATCGTATGATAGCGATCACCGATGCTCATGATGAGATTGAGCGTCTAGCGCGGCTGTGGGCGGCAGATCGCGCTGCAACAGTGATTAAATCCGGCACAGAGGCGCTGCAAACCTATAGTCCACAAGCAGCCTTGGATGCACTGATTGGGCGTGAACAATATGAGCGCTTTTTACGGGAAGAATTTCGCCAGCAAATGCGTGATCTGGAACGGCGTGCGAATGAAGATGTGCGCTTGCTGGAGCAGGCTGAGCGCCGCGCACGTCAGGCGCAGCGTTTGACCGAAGAAAATGCCATCGGTGCGTGGAATATTTATGTTGAGGCGTATCAGACCTATGCCGGTGCGCCGGCTTTAGTGCCAGCGCGCGAAACCATCATTAACGGGATGATTTCGGAGTTGGAAGGGCTGGCGGGTCAGGCAGAACAGGCTTTTATGAACAAACAGATGGAGCGCGTCGGGCAGATTTATCAGGATACACGGCTGAAATATTCTGAAAAAGACGCGTTGTTGGACACACTTTTGGCACGATTGGAAGAAATCAATTGGCAAGCCCAGACTTATCAAGAATATCTTCTTAGTGCCAACGAAATGCTCGACCAAATTCAAGAATTGATCTGGCAGGATGTTGTGCAAGCAGGTGAGATACTGGGGCAGCTTGAGAATTATCCGCCGATTGTACTCGAGGAAATGCAGTCCCTCCCCTCTATCCGTTCTGAAGTGCGCCGCCGCTTGAACGCGGAGGTGATGTACAACCAACTGTTTAAGCTGTTACTTTCGACTAATCCCGCCGAAATTGAGCGTGGAATTAGCGTTGCGACTGAACAACGGGACGAGTCTCGCTTTCGCCAATTACGCAGTGATTTGGAAATTCACCTGCGTTATTTAGAAGCCCGGCGGGATTACGCGGCGGGTGATGTTCAAAAAGCGAAGGCCAAATTAGAGTCTGTCGCTGTTACGGCTGCACACCCTGATCAAGCAGTGGCGCGTGACTTAATGGATGAAATTAACAGCGCGGCGGAACAGCAGTAAGCAGAGTTTATGGCTCTGACGATGATATAGGTTAACGCTCTTAATGTAAGCATGAATGGTTGAGGTCGTAAAGTTATCATGGAAGATGTGTTTCCGTCGGAATACTTTTCTAAACAAGATCATAGTCAAGACGAACTTTTTTATCTCTATCCCCGCAAAGTAGTGCATATTGATGAGATTGCGATTGCGAACCTCAAAACGCAATTTGCCCAACTTCTGCCACCAAAGGGAGTCTATCTGGATTTAATGAGCAGTTGGCGCTCACATATTCCTGCTGGCCTTAATCCAGCACGAGTTGTCGGCCTCGGCATGAATGCCGAAGAAATGGCAGATAATCCGCAGTTGGACAAATACGTTGTCCAGAATTTAAATAAAACCCCTGTACTCCCATTTGAAGATGCCACATTCGATGCGGCGATTTGCACCGTTTCGGTGCAATATTTGACCAATCCGGTGGCTGTTTTCGCGCAGGTAAATCGTGTTTTGAAATCGGGTGGGGTATTCGTGGTCAGTTTTTCTAATCGCTGCTTTCCAACGAAAGCGGTGGCTGTTTGGCTAGCGATGGGTGATAGGCAGCATATCGCTTTAGTGACGAATTACTTTGAACAGTCCTCTAATTGGAATGGCATCCAAACAAACGCGATTACGCCGCGGCACACGGATCCTATATTCCTTGTTTCGGGAAACAAGCGCTAGTAAACTTTGAGGTTGCGTGTTGTTTGCGATGGGAGTACGTGTTGAGCGCCGAACTTCCGCCCCAGTAAATCCCCATATTCGTTCAAGGTAAAGGGGTGATGCCATCCATCCCAATCCCATCTATTTACAAGCTGATCCAATTCTTTAGTGAGGCTGCGCTGCCATGCCTCTAAGCGAATAAGATTGACATGGTGATTAAGCTCGTTATGGCTATGCACTATGTCGCCGCTCTCCAGCCAATAACCGGGGTTAAAGTAGCGAATGTAAAACGGAGCCATAACGAAGTTTTGATTTTCTAATTTAACATGGTTCAACCGTTCGTTAGCTGACCAAGATGCGATTTTTTCAAAAAAGGGAGAGTCGGACCCATGGATGAAGCAGGCCAAATTGTTGGTCACATCGATTAAAGCTGCCAAACCTGTGACGGCATCGAATGCTTCGACGACCATGTGACCAGGCAAAGACGGCGTAAAAATAGGAATGGCGCGTGCTGGAATTTGAAATGCGTCCAAAACCATGAGCAGGCGGAGCGTATAATGGGTGCAGTTTCCACTATTGCCAATCAATACGTTGGCAGTTGGGTTAAAAATAAATGTAGGCTCATAGACAGGGAAACTACCATTAATACGCAGCATCAGGAAAACCAACAATAGCTGGTAATCTGTAAGTTGCGGAAAGCGCTCACGAATGATCGTTTGTTTTTGTTCATACTCGTATTGTAAGCGCTCATGAATTTCTGGGAGGATTTCCGCTTCATTCATCATGGTTTCGCCATAAGGGACATTGAGTAATGGCCCTTCAAAATAGGCTAAAAATTCTAAATCTTCTACAGGCAATCCATACTCTATAGATGTTGGAACGGGGCCCTTGCTAGAGTAAACGTAGGTATTTTTCGAGGCTTTTCTCTCTATACTGGTTTTAAGCAGACCATGCCCCACCAAGATTCCCAGAAAAAATAAACCAATACTGTAACAAGCCCGAAGAAGATTGCGTAATATCATCACATCAACCATAATACCAAAAACTGTCATAAGGCAGTGTTCCACCAAACGACAATTTTGTAAATGGACGATCTTTCTATTAATCGCCAGCAGCGGGTTTGGCGAATGTCGTTTGCTGGGGACGGGCAATGGTCGGAATCGCCGCTTCTTCTTCGCTTATCATATTTTCTGAAAGCAGCACACGCTTAAATGCCGCAATTGCCACTTCGATCATGTCATGATCGGGTTGGCGAGTTGTCAGATGTTGCAGTGCCAGATTAGGCTTGACGATAAAGCGCACCCAGGGTTTTTCGATATTACGCGCCGTCCAGCGCAGCAACTCATACGCAATTCCGGCGATAACGGGAATCAGGATCACCCGCGATAAAATCAGTAGCAAAAAGGGCGGACGACCCAACAGCGAGAACACGAAGACACTCACGAACACCACTGTCAGCAAAAAGGCTGTTCCGCAGCGGGGATGCTCAATCGGATATTGCGAGACGATTTCGGGAGTAAGTTCCGCGCCTGCCTCATAAGCATTGATCGTCTTATGTTCCGCACCATGATAGCCAAACAACCGCTTTACATCTTCGAGCCGACCAATCAACCAGATATAAGCAATTAACATCGAGAGTTGGATAACGCCTTCAATCAAATTGATGAGAATTGGCCCCGCGCTAAATTGGGTGCGTGTCTCGGCTGTTGATGAAGCTTCGCTCCCCGCAGAACTCGTACCCTCAATGCCCGTTACCTCAGCCGGAACTTCCACGATGTAGGAGTTGCTCAGGTTCAAAAGATCACCAATGCCTGTCGCGGCAGCAGTCGGAAACAGAAAGAAGATCCCGACACCAATCAACAGTGAAAAGGCTACCGTCGCAAAGCCAACGGGACCGTTAAAGTTAATTTCTTCTTCTTCGCCGAGCGCCACATCCGCCGACCACATCAGCGCCCGTGTGCCGAGTCCGAGTGCATCCCACAAGCCAACAATCCCACGCACAAACGGTGTTTTGGCAATCCGTCCGCGATAGAGTGTTTTATTCAACGGCTGCTCATGGACGATGATCTTGCCTTCGGGGTCGCGTGAGGCGATGGCGGCGATATTTGCCCCACGCATCATCACGCCTTCGATCACGGCTTGTCCGCCGTAGGAAAATTTGATTTCGTTTTTCGGTACGTTATAGACCGAATAATTGCCGTTCTCACTCATAATGCAAATTTGCTCCCTCTTCAAAGAGAAGTCATCTTACACCTACTCAAACACCAATTCAATCCGTGTGTCATTCTCGATTTGGTTGACGCTAGTTTCACCATCCATTTGCACAAAGATAGACACATTACCCCCAACCGCGCAGCCATCATCAGAGTCACAACTTGCGCCGGGTAAAGTCAGCCGATAAACGCCGTTTTCAGGCCGGATAATCGTGCTATTGGCGACTTGGTCAAGCAGGTAGGCTTTATCGCCTGTCGCGTTAATCTCGATTTGTGCTGTTTCGGCAGTTCTTGACCATGCGACAAATGTCTGCTGCTCGTTGGCTTGTTCTAGTTTGATAATGCTGATTGTATCCGACTGCGCGAGTATAGCCCGTTCCACGCCAGAAAAATGATTGATCACAGTTTGCCAAGCATAAAAGGCTGGGCGCGGTGGAATCTCTGGATAGCGTGGGTTCAGTAGCCCGAAGGATTCGCCGCCTGCTGGTAAAAGTTGATCGTAGAGTTTGTAAGCGGCGATACGCTCGGCTCCGGCAGCTAGCCCTAATGCCGCCGCTTGTACCAAAAATGCCGCCTGCTGATCGAGCGAAATCTGATACTGTGGACGGACGACAGGCCAATTCGGGTCAAGATTCGGGCTGGCGTTGGTTTCATTAATCCAAATGGCTTTATCTGTAAAGCCATACTGGTCGAGTAAATCTCGATAGCGACGGATGATCTCATAAACAGTGTCGGTACGGAAGTAAATATGGAGGCTCAACACGTCAAAATAGTAAGTATTTTCAGCGCCTTCGGGATCATTCCACAGCAGTTCTAGCAGTTGATCGGTATACAGCCGTCGTCCAGAATTGGCATCATGCCAATAAGTCGTCCCTGCGAGATGAATCATCGCCGTTGGATTAGCTTGTTTGGCTGCCAGATAAGCCACTTTGACCATCTGAGCGTAATCGGCTACTGTTCCCTCAAATTCGTAGCCGTATGTGCCTTCTTGGATATCGGGTTCGTTGTAGATTATAAAGCGATACACACCTCGGCTGGTGTAATAAGCTGCTGCCATCCGCATAAAATTTGCCCATATATTGGCGGGGTCATCAATCGGTAAATAGAGGCCGCGCGGAATACCGATTCCTGGTGTGCCGTCGGTTGCCCATGCGGGCGTATTTTTGATGACGGCAACGATCTCACGATCACAGGCGGTAGCAGCCCGCAGCCACTCGTCCGGGATATTGAGGAAGCCCGTCCACGAGTCTGTATCTTCAGGTTGATGCGCCGCCCAATCGAAAATCAAGCGTTCCCAACCCGGATGCAGATCGCAGGTCAAATCGGGATACCACATGCCCTCAACGATGCCAAAGCGATTTACATTTGCGGCGGGAGATGCAGCCTGTGATTGTGTCTTGATGGAAAACGAGAGACTCCACACAGCCAAAAACAATAAAATACTGAGACACACTGACTTTGATAAATATTTCACGGGTTTAATGATAAGCCCACCTCTTGAAAAGCTGATGGCTGAAAGCTGAATGCTCGTGCCTAATCGCTCGTACCTGCTGGATGAATATCCTGCACATTAGCTTGGAGGGTCTGCCGTCCATTCCATTCGTTGATCTCTAACTGAAACGCAATGTCAATGCAATCCGGCATGTGATCCGCCCATTCACCGAGTCCAAAGGCAATCGCATCCAACGGTGGATAACCGGATTTTGAGACGCGCAGCTTGAGATGTCGGGCATCTTTGCCGACTGTGCGTGATTCTTCCACAATAACATCTCTTAGGGCGAAAACGGGAACAGGATTTGAATTTCCGCATGGCTCTAATAGGTGTAATTCTTTGACGAGATGAGCACTGAGATCACGCATTTGCACTTCCGCGTCAATGTCGAGGGTAGGGATTAATGTTTGACCTTGTAAAGTTTGCTGAGCGATACCCATTAAGCGCTCACGGAGCGCAGGGATATTTTCGTTAACCACCGTAAAACCTGCTGCCAACGCATGTCCGCCATGCCGCACGAGTAGATCAGCACATTGATCGAGTGCATTGGTGATGTCGAACTGCGGAATGCTGCGGCAAGAAGCGCGACTTTCGGTTTCGCCCTCTTCCATGATGACCGCTGGGCGGAAATATTCCTCGGTTAAACGTCCCGCCACCAAGCCGACAATCCCTGGCTCGAAGCTGGAATCTGAGGCAAATATCATCGGTAGTGAAGGGTCATGTTCGGTTTCCAGCCGCAGTTTGATTGTTTCTTGGGCGGCGCGGGTGATGTCTTGCCGTTTAATGTTGAGCGCCTGTAATTTTTCGGCATATTCCTGCGCGATTTCCGGCGTATTCGCTGCCAGTAACTCGTAAGCCACCATCGCATTATCTAGCCTTCCGGCGGCATTGATGCGCGGTCCCAACGTGAAGCCAATCGTTTGGGCAGTTGCGCTGCCGGGCTGTACCCCTGCGACTTCCAGCAGCGCCCGTAAGCCCATGCGTTTCGACTGATTAAGGATCGCCAACCCGCGGCGCACGAGCAAGCGATTTTCCAGCCGATTCAACGGCATTAAATCGGCCACAGTCCCAATCGCCACCAAATCGAGCAAGTCCTCGGCGCGAAGATAACCGTTCCCATTTTTGCTGCGGGGTGTGTTGGCCTGATGTACCTTAAATAGGGTTTGGGCAAGTAGATAGGCCACGCCTACACCCGCCAGCATTAATGGGTTATCTTCATCCTGTTTCGGATTGATGACGGCGTAGGCTTCTTGCCGCAGTAATTCAATATCAGAGCCAATCGAGTGATGATCGGTGACGATAATATCCAATCCAGCGGCTTTGCCTTCTTTAACTTCTTCGAGTGAGCGAATGCCGCAGTCCACCGTAATCACTAAACGAATGCCTTGCTTGGCTAACTCACGCAAGGCAGGTGTATTCAAACCATAACCTTCATCGATTCGATGCGGGATATATGGGCGGACATTCGCCCCCAACATTTTCAGGGCTTGGGTAAGGAGGGTCGTTGAGGTTACGCCGTCCGCGTCGAAATCGCCATAAACCGCGATTCGTTCTCCTTGTCGAATGGCATATCGAATGCGCCCTACCGCTTTATCGAGATGTTTTTTGTTGATGCTCTTGGGTAAAAAAGCAATATTTTGATCGTCATTAGCGTAAATAAAACGATGCGCTTCATTCGGGTCTTCAAACCCGCGTTTAACCATCACCTGCGCCAATATCGGGCTTAACCCTCGATAGCGCCGGAGAAAATCAGTAGGAGAAGCGGTGGGCATAATCCACCGTTTAGCGAGTGTAGACACCATTAAAAACAAACCTTACTCTAACAAGGAAATGAAATACTACCATGCCGCTTAAGTGAACACAAATTGCAAAAGTGGTTAGTGATTAGTCCTTAGTTTTTAGTAGAATAGGAGATGAACAATCCGACGGTTAAGTTTATCGCCTAAACCAATACCCAAAAACCAAAGACTGGAAATGCCTGATGACAAAAATTGTCTTTATGGGTACACCCGATTTTTCTGTGCCTACGCTGCAAGCGCTCATCAAATATCATGAGGTGATCGGTGTGGTTACGCAGCCGGATCGTCCCGCGGGACGCGGCAATCAGGTGCAGATATCGCCCATTAAACGGCTTGCGGTAGAACACAGTATTCCGGTTTTTCAACCTGAGAAACTGCGAAGGGCGGAAGCGATTGATGCACTGAAACAGTGGCAGCCTGATGTCTATGTTGTCGCTGCTTTCGGGCAGATTTTGCCGCAAGCTGTACTCGATATTCCGCCGTTTGGCTCGATCAATGTCCATGCCTCGCTTCTTCCCCGTTGGCGCGGTGCTGCACCGATTCATGCTGCGATTCTGGCGGGGGATGAGCAGACGGGGATCACCATCATGAAGATGGACGCAGGGCTGGATACGGGGCCGATGCTTTCACAAGGCAAATTAGAAATTATGCCCGATGAAACGGGAGAGTCTTTGCACGATAAGTTGGCGCAGCTTGGCGCGGATTTATTGCTTAATACACTGGCAGGGTATCTGTCTGGGGCGATTCCGCCACATGCACAGCCCGATTTCGGGGTGACTTACGCGCCGCAAATTAGTAAAGAAGATGGGCGAATCGACTGGTCACAAAGCGCGTGGGAAATCGAGCGTAAAGTGCGGGCTTTTACGCCCTGGCCTGGAACTTTTACAATATGGGATGGGCAGCAGCTCAAGCTTCTCAGCGGCACCCCCGACGATAATGCGCCGACGCAGGCATTTTCTTGGTTCAGGGAAGATCGTGCTGAGCGTTATATGAATACGCCGCCGGGGACTGTTCTAGAGCGCGATGGTCGTGCCGAAATTGTGACGAATGATGGCGTGTTTTGCCCCACCGTCGTCCAACTTGCAGGCAAAAAAGCCGTCTCTATTCATGATTTCCTGAATGGGCATCCAAGCTTCATCGGGGCGAACCTCGAATGACGATGGCGCTTATCACCGATTTGGACGAAGTGCGTCGTTTGGCGAATGAGCGATTTGATGAATTCGATGTCTTGCGTTATCAGCTTCAATTTGATGATGCGATTGATGACGTAAAACTTGATGCTTGGGTCGAAGTGGTTGCCGCGCCGATTGTCGCTTCTGTCGATTGTAAACAGTGTGGCAACTGCTGTCGGGCGTTGACGGTTGGTTTGACCAGTGACGATGCCGGGCGGTTAGCCGCCCATATTGGCTGTTCAGTGAATCAATTGAGTGCAGATTACATCGAGCGCGATGTTGAAGAGGAGTGGGGCATCTTTAAACAGCGTCCGTGTGCGTTCTTAAAAGGTAAATTATGCTCGGTTTATGAACATCGCCCCGAAGTATGTCGCCAGTATCCGCAATTCACACCGGACTTTCGTTGGACGCTTGAGCAAATGAACGATGGTGCGGCGCTGTGTCCCATTATTTACAATGTTCTGAGCCAAATCTTGGAGCGAGAACGTGAGATTTATGCACTCTAAACGAAAAATGACGTACTCTTGAGTACGCCATTCTTAGAGTTCAAAAAGAGATCAGATTACGCTTTTTGGTACCCTAACAAGTTCACGACATCTCGTACAGCGTTAGCGCTGACTTCGAGCATGGCTTTTTCTTCGTCGTTTAAGTCCATCTCGATGACTTTTTCCACACCACCAGCACCCAAAACTGCCGGAACACCGATGTAGAGGCCGTCATATCCATATTGTCCCTTTAACAGGACGGCAGAGGGGATGACGCGCTTTTGATCTTTCAAAATGGCTTCGACCATTTCTACTGTACCCGCAGCAGGTGCATACCACGCGCTTACGCCGATGAGTTTGACGATTTCGCCGCCGCCATTACGGGTGCGCTGAATGATGGCTTGCAGTTTATCTTCGGCGATGAGTTCACGGACGGGGATGCCACCGACAGACGTATGACGGGGCAGCGGCACCATTGTGTCGCCATGCCCACCGAGTACCATGCCGTGAATATCACGGACGCTGACGTTCAGTTCTTCCGCCAAGAAAGCCTTGTAACGGGCGGTATCCAATGCACCTGCCTGTCCAATCACGCGCTCGGAAGGGAATTTACTTTCTTCCAAAACGACATGGCACATCGCATCTAACGGGTTCGAGACAATAATCAAAATTGCGTTGGGGGAATATTTGGCAACTTCACGTGCCACACTGCCGACGATTTCTTGATTGGTTTTCACCAAGGCATCCCGGCTGGTATATTCGCCCGTAATTGGGTCTTTTTTACGCGGAACACCTGCTGTTATTACGACGACATCCGAATTGGCGGTATCTTCGTAGCTCGTGCCGCCGATTAACTTGACATCAACCCCTAAAACGGGTGTCGCTTCAAACAAATCGAGCGCTTTACCCTTTGCCACGCCGTCTACAATATCGACCAATACGACATCCGCAATCTCTCTAGCGGCAATCCAAGTCGCGCATGTTGCGCCGACATTGCCTGCGCCGACTACGGTTACTTTTTTACGTCCCATCTTGTTTTGTCTCCGATTCTAAAAGATGCAAAATAAAAGGCAGAGACGTATCTTACCCAATCTCTGCCCGATTTTCCTTAGTGGGTTGTGAGGACAAACACGTCAGTTGCCCTCACTGATTTGTCGTTATTTGGGTCCGCCGGAGAGAATATCGGACGAGGCTTGATCGGCGAACTGCTCAAAATTCTTCTTGAACATGCCGGCTAAGGCTGCCGCTTTTTCGTCATAAGCGGCTTTGTCCGTCCAGGCATTGCGCGGGTTGAGGATTTCAGCAGGCACACCTGGTACGGTTGTCGGGATCATCAACCCAAAGAATGGGTCTTCGGCGTATTGGACATCATCCAATTCGCCATTTAGAACAGCATTGACGATGCGGCGGGTGTGTTCAATCGAGATGCGCTTCCCTACACCATAGGCGCCACCACTCCAACCAGTGTTGATGAGCCAGGCGGCTGAACCGTGTTTTTGAATCTTCTCGGAAAGCAGTTCAGCATAGACCGTCGGATGCAGCGGCATAAAGGCTTCGCCAAAGCATGGGCTGAAGGTCGCCTGCGGTTCGGTGATGCCGCGCTCGGTACCCGCGATTTTCGCTGTGTAACCGCTGATAAAATGATACATAGCTTGCTCAGGTGACAATTTCGAGACTGGCGGCAGCACACCAAAAGCATCCGCTGTCAGTAAGATAACATCTTTAGGATGTCCGCCTTGTCCGGTGCTGCTGGCATTCGGGATAAAGTAGATCGGATAGGCGCAGCGCGTGTTTTCTGTGTATTCTTTGCTGTCGAAATCTGGCGCACGAAATTCATTCAACGGCACATTTTCTAAAATCGTGCCGAACATTTTGGTCGTGGCATAGATTTCCGGCTCACGCTCGGCGCTCAAATTGATCGTCTTGGCGTAGCAACCGCCCTCGAAGTTGAAAACGCCGGTATCGCTCCAACCGTGTTCGTCGTCACCAATCAAGGTGCGTGATGCGTCCGCGCTGAGGGTGGTCTTGCCCGTTCCGCTAAGGCCGAAGAAAATAGCGGTGCTGCCATCTTTGCCCATGTTGGCGGAGCAGTGCATCGCCATGACGCGGCGCAGCGGCAGATAATAATTCAGGACGGTGAAGATGCCTTTTTTGATCTCACCCGAATAAAGCGTCCCGCCGATTAAGATCATCCGTTTTTCCAGATGGACGACGATAAATGTGCCGCTGCGTGTGCCGTCTGTGTCGGGATCAGCGATTAGGCTGGGGGCGGCCAGAATTGTGAATTCCGGTTCATGGTCGGTGAGTTCCTCCGGGGTAGGGCGCAAGAACATATTCCACGCGAATAAGCCGTGATAGGCTGCTTCCGTGACGAGCCGTACCGGAAGGCGATAGGTGGGGTCAGCTCCAGCGAAAGCATCTACAACATATAAATGGCGTTGATCCTTTAAATGATCGAGAACGCGCTTGTGCAGATGGTCAAAAGTGGCTTCATCGGTTTTCTTATTGATGTCGTTCCACCAAATATGATTGGCGGACATCGGCTCATCGACGAAAAATTTGTCTTTGGGGCTGCGTCCCGTATATTGACCCGTTAAGACTCTGAGCGCACCATCTTGGGTCATGATTGCTTCATCATTGCGAATGGCATGTTCGTAAAGTTCGGAAGGTTGTAGATTCCAATGGACGTGTAGCCCACTTGAGTTTCTGATATTTAGCCCAACAGCTTCTAGGCCAATTTTGCTGTGTGCATGTGCTTTGGCATACATTTCGTTTTCGGACTCCTCGGTCACAGGTTGATAATCAATCATGGTTTTGTGTTTCCTGATCTGTCTCAACCTCGTTTTTAGGAACATTGGTTAAAACACTCAACTCCGAGTGTATGCGAAAGGACGGACTTGGCCTACTGAACTTTGCCTGAATTAATTGGTGATGAATGTCACATACGAAAATTTGTTTGTGCATATTGACTAATTATTCTCCGTTATTTTTAGGCATTTTACCATAAAAATTGAAAATGACCCAGAAAAATCGTAAATTTTTTCATAAAGTCTGTAGGCTTGACTTGCCCCCCTTAACAAGGCAAAATCATGAGATGTCGTTTTCTTTTTTCTTAACACAAGGAGCATAAGCTCTGTGACACACGATACTGGACAAAATTCACTCACATTGGGTCTCTCGATGATTTGTGGGCTGGGCGTTACACTCATGATTATCGCGTTAGGAATTGGTGTGATTGGTGCAGATGTTACCAGCAGCACGATTGGGCTATTGTTCATCGGTGGCTTGTCGTTGTTTGTGGTGGGCGCGATTGCTTGGGGCGGCGTGGTGCAGCCTTGGGCGCATTTTGATGACATTAACCAGCCAGCGGTGGATGAATTTCATGGGCATGATGAACACGGGCATGACGAAACTGCTATCGTAGTGTATGAATCCGCCACGCCCGCGCATCATTAAATGACGGGTAGCGCTTAATGTCGCATAACCGCATTCCAGAACGTGTTCCACTAGGAGATGTAATTTCTGGGGCTTGGGCGCGGCTTGATGGAGGGGATGTTTTCATTTCTCCGTCCGATACAGTATCCGATGTGGAAATCATGGCATCAGGCGAGTTCCTTGTTCGCTATGCGCTGGTTTATCTTGGAAAGCCCCATCTGGCAATTGTGCCGGGTTTGGTTGCTTTGGATTATGGTGATATGCTGGTTGGGGAAGAAGCTTGGAACTTTATCCTCAAAAAAAGTAATCTCTATCCTCGTGCGGATGTTCTCGGCTACCGCAACGATGGTGTAGATGATATGATTTCCATTAAATGGCTGGATTTAGTGCTGCCAGTGCGCGTGTTGTTATATCAGGATGCGACGTCAACAATTCCGCTGGCGACTTTAACGGCTTTCATTTCTTCCCGCGCAGACCTTCCTCCCCGTCTGCTAGATTATTTGCCCCGATATACTACTATAGATAACTGGCGCAGCCAAAGGGAATAACACTGATGAGCAATAATGATCTGGATGATATTTTCCAAGAAGATTGGTCGGAAGATCATCGTTCCGGCGTAATTGCCGTTGTGGGGCGGCCTAATGTGGGCAAATCCACCCTGATTAACCGCATCCTTGGGCAAAAAATTGCCATAGTCACCGATAAGCCTCAGACGACTCGCAAGCAGCAGCTTGGTATCTACACTGAAGAGAAGGGGCAAATCCTCTTTATCGACACGCCAGGCTTGCATAAGCCGCATCATAAACTCGGTGAATTTATGGTTGAAGCGGCGGAACATGCCATTAAAGATGCCGACCTAATTTTATGGGTGCTTGACGCTTCTATGCCACTACAGGAAGGCGATAAACATATCGCTGAGACTTTAGAGCGTCTGCATGGAGAAAATCCGGTTGTGCTTGCCTTGAATAAATCCGATGTGGTCACGCCAAATCTGGATGACAATGCACATTTGGCTCTGATCAATCATATCAACGCGCCGCATGTGAGTGGATTGCAGGGGACAGGTGTTCCCGAACTGACCCAATATTTGCTCGAACAATTGCCACATGGTCCGCGCTATTATCCTGCCGATCAGGTCAGTGAAGTGAATATGCGCTTTATCGCGGCGGAAGTCATCCGAGAGAAAATCATCCTGAATACCGAACAGGAAGTCCCCCATGCTGTTGCGATTGAGATTGACGAATACAAAGAACGCGCTGATGGCGTGGTTTATATTAGCGCCATCATCCATGTTGAGCGCGACTCGCAAAAGGGGATTATCATCGGTAAGAGCGGCGAGATGATAAAAACGCTCGGTTCGGAAGCTCGTGCTGAATTGGAGTCGATGTTGGAGACCCGTGTATTCCTCGATTTGCACGTTAAATTACTGAAAAATTGGCGCAGCGATCCTGATCTGATGAAACGGTTGGGCTACCGTCAACCGAGGAGCGAAAAACGCACAGATGGGCGCTAATACTATGCTTGCAACTTCTCATAGACTTCTCTAAAATTTTGTGCGGTTTGTTGAATCGAAAATTTCTCATGTGCGAGCGTATAAGCGGATTTTGCTAAAGCCGCACGGCGTTCTGGCTGTCCAAGTAAATACCGAATTTCGGTTGCTAATGCGGCATCATCCCCCACAGGCACACTGACACCTAATTCAGGGGAATCCGGCACAATACCGACTGCTGTACTGACAGTAGGAATGCCGCAAGCCGCTGCTTCCAACGTAACCATGCCCAAACCTTCATGCCTCGACGTTAAGACGTGGAGTGCCGCCCTCTGATAAAAAGAAGGCATGGCTAAATGAGGGATGTTCCCCACGAAATTCACTTTTTTGCTGATTCCCAATTCTACTGCCAGTGCCATTAATTTTTCCCGTTCCGGTCCCTCGCCCACAATATCGAGCGTCACATTGTCCAAATGGGCGATGGCTCGCAGTAAGGTGGCTTGATCTTTAACACTCACTAATGAGGCCGCATGAATTAGATGATTCGGCGCAATGGGTACTTTAGAAGGCACAAAAACATCGGCATCTACGCCAAGAGGAATGATACGTACTGCTTCTTCCGAAATATGATACCCCGCTTGGGCGATGAGTCCCTTAGCATAGGAGCAGGCCGCAATCACCCGATCTGCGCCATAGAGGGCTTGCCCAACCGTCCAGCGGCTAAAAGCACTTCGCTGCAAGCCATAATCAAGTTCATTAAATCCGACGAGTTCCCCACCTGCGATAGAGACGATCACCGGAATATTCAGTAACCGTCCCGCCCACGCGGCAATCAATCCGGTTTCGTCCGCCCACATTGAATGCAACACATCAAATGGTTTTTCCTTATTCAGCCGCCGAATGAGGTGTATAGCTTCCCACCATAACGCCAAGCGCCCCCAACCGCGCACCCATGCCCCCACGCCAATCGAATAGACCGTCGCGCCGTAAACGGAATAACAATCGCGGCGGTGGGGATAGCGCAGCGCAATTACACGCACCTCATCATGCCTCGCCATCTCGCGCACGAGGTTTTGCTGAACGGGAATCGCCCAATCGTCTTCGTCGCTGCTAAATCCGGGGAGTAAAATGCCAATATTCATCGGTTAACCCGAAATAAAGTGTAATTTCCCAAACGTCCCATTTCCACCAACCCGCGCTCATCACGCAGCCAGTGATAAGCGATTTGAGGTTCGCGCCCTGCCCACTGATTTTCAATATTCCAGACATTAAGCAGTAGATAATCTTCTTCAACGCGCTGCCATTTTTCTGCGAGTGAAGCGGGGGTCTCGTAGTAAATCTCGTAGACATCAAGCGAGGTGTAATGCTGGAGGGTGAGGGTCAATCCAAATGTGTACAAAATTTCTTCGGCGGGAACAATTTCGGTTGCCCATGCTGCCACTGCTTTATCGCGCTGATGGACGGTGACAAAGTTCGAGACGATATTTTGGCTTGTTATGAACATCTGCCCGACCCCAAATATTACTATCACCGATAAACCCACCGCTACAGTTCGCTGTAAAATCCGCTTTTTTAATGGGCGAAAATGCTGCGTCCATGTCACCAGCCCATCTATTCCTGAACCTATAAAGAACGCAATCGCTGGGACGAAAATCATCGGAAATCTAATATTTTGATACGGAATCCCTGCCAAAAAGATGAAGGGCAGCGCGACCCAACCGAGCAACATCACCAATGCCATCCAGCGGCGCTTTTTGAGACTCCATAACAAGCCTAAGAAAATAAACGGAATAAAAATCGGCGCGACATAGTAAGGATCATAAAATGGCTGGGCATAAAAAAGCGCGTTGGGGGTTTCATAAGTAAAATTGCCATCGATATTAGTGAATTGATGCTTGCCAAAATTGACGCTTGACCAGCCTTCGACCCATGCGTGATTCAACACGGGGAAGGGGCTGCTGCGGCTGTAAAGGGCTTGTGGCATAAGAATTATCAAGGCTGCGGTGGCAGTAAGTAGGCTTTCTTTCCAACGAATGCGTTTGCGCCAATAGATTAATACGGTTAACGCCCAAGGCAGCGCCAAAATCAGATAGAGCCAGCGTGAAATTCCGGCTAAAGCTAAGGCAAAGGCTGACAGCATCAACCAACTTGATCTCCCGCCACGTAGATAAAGCCACAACATGACCGCGCTTAAAGTCGCGCCAAATAAGGAGGGAATATCTGCCATAAGGACGATGCTTGATTGAACTGCCTGCCCACAAAAGGCCATTACCAAGCCAGCGACAAATGCCCCTGCTGGTTTTCCGCTCATTTGTCGTGCGAGTAGATAAATCAGCGGCGCGAGTGCTGCGCCCATCAAGATACTGAGTGCTTGCCCAACTCGTGCATCTACCCCAAACACGCCCATGCCGAGTGTTAATAAAGCGGGATAGCCTAAAGGCCAGAAAAATTCCCCAGTCGCGTCGCCATTCAGTACATCCGCCGCGAAATTGTAATACGCATACGCATCTTGCCCATAAAGGCCATCAAAGCTGCTGGGGGCGATTATGCTAACCCGCAATAAGATGCTGATGACTAAAACGATCAACCCCAATGAGAAATCAAGCCGCTTTTGCATCTTGGGTCTCACAAAAACCGGATGAAACACGGATCATACGGAAGATGACATTTTCGTAGTGACCGGCGCATAAACCTCGCGTGATTCAATCACATAGTACGCCAATATCCCCCATTGGACGATTGCGCTGGCGAGCATTGCACCGACAGCACCTAGCCTTGGCAGCAGCACGAAATTGAGCGCTAGGTTAATCCCAGCTCCGCCTAAAGATGCCCTCAAGACGATACCTGTCCGATTGAGTTTGTAAAAGCGATAAACTAGCGGCACATAGCCATAAATCGGCAGGACGAATGCCCCACCAAACAAGAAATAATCGGCTGAGTAACGAATGCCATAGACCACCCATAGCAATCCATAGGCCGCGCTAAGGGCGGGGATGATTATTACTGCGCCGAGCGTAAACAACTGTATGGAAATCTTGGCAATTGCGTCATCGCTCAAGCGATAAATCCCTTTCGTATAGGGCGCGATGATAAAGGCCGAGATTGCCTGCACATAAAGCATGAGGTTGATAAAAACTTGATAGTGGCCTACTTCTGTCTGGGGTAAGAAATAGCTGACGGCATATAAATCAATGCGCGAAGCTAATAATCCACTAAAACCCAACAAGAAAAATGACGCTGCCCACTTGAAATAATGCAGATTAACACTGGGAGCTAAATGATGGGTTAAGTCCCGATAATGCCAACGATACACACCCGCTTCAACCACTGCCGAAAGCGTAAATACTAGAATTAACCCATCAACATTGAGCGACTCATTAACCAAAATGAGGTAAAACGCCACGCTGAAGGCCATCACTGCTTTCAAGAGCGTGGCGAAGACAAAATCACGACGAAAAAGGATGATGACCTCATAAGATTGTGCGATGACCAAGACTAATCCCCATAATGCGACAAGCACCGTTTGTTTGAGCGAATACCCGAAAAAGACCAGCAATAAACATAGCCCTACTGCCAATAGTAAGCGGGTAAACAGGCTCATTTGCCACTGCTGCGCGATTTGATCGGGGTGGCGGCTAAACTCCCGCAGGAGATACTCTTTATTACCCCAAGAAGCCAAATGAGCGCCGAACTGTATGACGATCATCACACCGACAAATCCGCCCCATAATTCAGGTGATGCCAACCGGATGACGAGCGCGGAATGCATGATGCCAAAAATCGGCGCGAGTAGGTTGTTGAGTGAATTTTGGGCGACGGTCAACACCCGTCGGAACGTTTTGCGCTGCATAAAAATAGTCGAAGTCGTGCCTTTTGCTTATTGTGCCATTATGATAACACCATCGTTCTGAAGTTGCCGAAGGCCGATTATGTTTTCCTCCCCCCAGTATTATGATTTATTGGATAAATTTGCTGAACCGGGCTGCGCGATATGTAAGCTTCTCCAGCGCGACGCGGCACGTTATATTGACTCTCTGTTGTATGAATATGTGAATGATGTCGCTACACAGCGTCATTATCGGGCGGCACGTGGGCTGTGTAACGTGCATAGCTGGCAAATGCAGCAGTCTAAAGGGAGTGTGCTTAATATAGCGATTCTGTCCAGCCAAGCCTTAGACGAAATCGAAACTTTAGAAGCCGGCCCAATGCGCGGGGGATTGAATTTGCGACGGAACAAATCCTCGTTGGCGGATGCCCTCCAACCAACAGCCCCCTGCCCGGCCTGTACACGCCTTAATGAAGCTGAAGCGATGATTGTGGACTGTCTCGGCAAAAATTTGGATGAACCGCGTTTGCAAACCGCATTCCGCGACTCGGCTGGCTTGTGCTTGCACCATGTCCGGCTTGTGCTGCGCTATTTGGATAAGCCCGCCCAAGCTGAAACCTTTATCGCTATTCAACGCGATACTTGGGCGCGTTTACAAGCGGAATTGCAGGAATTTATACGTAAAGCCGATGCGAACTTCACTGGGGAAGGTTTTGGCACTGAAGCGGATAGCTGGCAGCGGGCGATCAGTGCCTTAGCCGGAGAACCCGGTGTTTTCGGTTTGCGCCGTTAATTCAGCGATAATAGCGCCATATTGCGATCAGCCGCGTTCATGAACAAAATATGTTGCCCATCTATTGAAACGTCCCAATCCCCGTTCATAATAGTAAATGGGAGTGTTTCGGGCGTAATGAGGATGCGATTTTCACCTGTCGAGAGGTGATAATATCCTAATGTATGATAGGCGCTGTTCACATCCAGCGGCAGATAATACACGCTTTCCGCGTCACGCCAGCGCCACCCACCGAACCAAGGAAGCTGTTGCGGTACTGCCCCGGAAACGGTTTCCATCGTCCATATGCCGTTTATGGCTGCGTCTTCTTGCCATGTCAACATGAACATCAGTCGTCTGCCGCCGGGCGCAACACTCATCCCGCGCAGATTGCGCCATGTACCTAGTTCAAAGCGAGTGCTATCGCGGGTATCGAACACTGAATATGTCACCAAGCGCCTTTCACCCGGTACGCTAATCAACAACCGATCTGCATCCAACCAGATGGCAGAAGCGCCGGGTTCGCTCACAATCTGTTGGGCGTTTGTGCCTTCGAGATTACTAATCCAGACGGATGAAGGTGGCGCGGATTGTCCGGGAATACTGCTGCCGCCGCGCACTGTCCAGACGAGTTTGCTGTTATCTGCGCTTACGGCGGGTGTCATCCCTTGTGTAATGATGGCGACCTCACCCGCATCGCTCAAACGGCGGATAACCGTCTGTGCGCCGTTATTGAAAATCTGATAAGTGCTATCAGGGGAGGTCACGGCAGGCGGTGCTTCGCTTGTGAGGCTGGTCATTGTGCCTGTGGAAGCAGACCATTCAAAAACGGATGCACGTTGGTTAGGCTGCCCATCAATCACATAGAATATATCGGGGTTGGTCGGATGCCACCACCGCTGCCAGCAGCAATTGTCATAACCGACGGTTCGCAGCGTGAACGCAGCGTCTTGGGCAAGAGGCTCTAAATTACGTATGGGCGCGACATTTGTTGGCGGACGCAGGGGATTGGCTAAAGGCCATGCCGCTTCATAGGCATTCAGCCTCGCACCGCCGAAAGCTGTTTCTGGCTGATCTTGGAGCGACATCCAGCGACGGGCATTGTCCATATCCCCCTGAAAAAGCGGTGTGCCAAAAGCGGGTAGGCTGGCGAGCATATCCCAATTGGCTTGAATATAGGCGAGTGGATTATAAGCGGTGCGGTAATTTAGGCTGCGGATTTCCAAATGTAAATGTGGACGTGAGTCGCAAGTGACATCTGGATCACCAGAATACCCCACAACTTGCCCCTGTAGGACAAAATCACCGGGGAAAAGAGTCGGCGGCTGGAGTAAATGCCCATACAGGGTGTTAACCTGCTGATCGGGATGATAGAGCATTAAGTTATGTGGCCCAGAACCAAAACTCAAATTATCAGAAAAAACGACTTCTCCATCCGCCATTGCGACTAAAGGTGTGCCACACGGCATAGGCAGATCAAGGCCAAAATGCAGCCCTTGCCCGGCGCTGTACCATTCTGTGCCAAAATTATACGCTCCAGTGGTGTTGCCATAAGCCTGCCCAAAAAGCCATGTTCCCGGACCTGGTTCAAGCGCGACAGGCAGGATAAAGGGTGGAATTTCGTCTTGGGCAGTGGTGGCTTCGGCGGAAAAGGTGAGCAGAGCAGCAATAGCGAGGAAAATTACAATAAAACGGTTTACGTGCATACCATACCTTCAATAACGTTTGACTTCGTGTTGATTATATCATTTGGTGAAAGGGGTTCGGAAGTTTCTCATCAAAAACTGTATTTGCCCGTAAAAGCCTGTTGCATCTCGGTTTAGTATTCGTTATCATCATCGTTATGAAAAGACTTGGCATCCTTGGCGGCAATCAAGTGGCACAAATGACTGTGCAGGCCGCGATTTCGTTTGGTATTGACACCGCAATTTTAGAACGATTTGCGGATAGCCCGGCCTCGCGCTTAACGCAATACAGCGTTGTAGGTGATTGGACGGACGCGGTGGCATTGGGCGAATTTGCCAAGATGTGCGATGTTATCACGCTCGAAAATGAATTCGTAGATGCGTGGGGCTTGGCGCTTTTGGAAGGGCGCGGTCTATCGGTCTACCCTTCCTCGGAAACGCTCACCCTCACACAAGATAAATTTTGGCAGAAAAATCGTTTGGAGGCCGAGCATATCTCGCTGCCGGCGTTTCGTGCCGTCGAGACCCCTGATGATGTCATCGCGGTAGGGGAGGCGTTTGGATGGCCTCTTGTGCTTAAGGCGCGGCGTGATGGGCATGATGGCTATGGCAACGTTATTTTGCAAAAACCTACAGACATCCATGCTGCGTGGACTCAGCTTGTTCGCAGGAACGGGCGCAAGTTGATGGTGGAGCAGTTTATCTCGTTTGCTGCCGAACTCGCGGTGATTGTTGTGCGTGGGCGGGATGGGATAATTTGTACTTATCCGGTGGTCGAGACGATTCAGCGCGATCATATTTGCCATATCGTCCGTGCGCCAGCCCAAATATCATCCGATATTGCACAACGGGCCGCCGCCATCGCTCGTACCGCAGTCGAAGCGGTGAACGGGGTAGGCGTGTTCGGGGTTGAGTTGTTTTTACTGCATGATGGGACGTTGCTGTTTAACGAGATGGCTCCTCGCCCACATAATGCCGGACATTTTACGATTGAAGGCTGCGTTACATCACAATTTGAGAATCACATTCGCGCCGTGATGGGCTGGCCGCTTGGCGCTACTGAAATGATCGCCCCGGCAGCGGTGATGGTCAATTTGCTCGGAACACGAGAAGGCATCGTTCACCCCGAAAGTGTACATCATGCCTTGAGTGTCCCCACAGCGCATATCCATTTTTATGGTAAAAGAGTGGTGGATTTTGGTCACAAGATGGGGCATGTGACGGTACTCGGCGCGACGTTAGAAGAGGCCGAAACCGTCGCGCTTCATGCCGCAAATTGGGTTGATTTATAAAGCAGTGTAAAAGAAAGCTCTTAAAATCGAACTAGGCGCGGCCTGTGGGCATCCAATAGCCTTGCCCCGGCACCGTCACCACATAGCCTGGACGACGTGGATTATCCTCCAATTTCTGCCGCAAGCGAGAAATGTTGACACGCAGCACTGAAAAATCACCCTTACCCGTATAATTATCGCCCCATACTGCCCGTAGCAGTTCATCATGGGTGACGACCTTACCTGAATTCCGCATTAGGGTAACGAGAATTCCATATTCAATCGGCGTAAGGTGCAGGCGTTTTCCGCTGATGGATGCCTGACGACGCGGCATATCGAGTTCGAGACGGCGCACCGTGATTTTTGTTTCGGGTTTGGGTGTCCATTGCACACGACGCAATAGTGCGCGTACCCGTGCGACAAGTTCTTCCGGCGAAAAAGGCTTCGCCATATAATCATCCGCGCCTGCTTCCAAAGCCAATACGCGATCACGATCTTTCCCGTACCCACTCATCACGATCATCGGCAAAAATGAATGTGTCCGCACGAGGCGTAATACGTCTAAACCATGAATATCTGGCAGGTTCAGATCAAGCAGCACAAGGTCGGGGCTGAGGTTGGCGATTTCATCCAGCGCGGCTTCACCCCGGTCTACGGCGAAGGATTGATAACCGGCACTCGCGAGCAGAGTCGCCACAACTTCAGCGGTATCTTCGTCATCTTCGACGATTAAAATCTGCATATTTTCTTCTTGCGTCATTACCATCGTCAAACGCCTTTATAACTGTATTGTAACATACTCTAGGTTATACCACGAATTCAAATGATTTGCACACCTTTTACAAATCTAAAAGGGGAAATTAACAAGAAATTCGGAAATAAAAACGCTCACGGTTGTGTGAGCGTTAAAAAATATTAGTATGGGCGATGAGGAACTCGAATCCCCGACCTCACGGATGTAAACCATTTGCTCTGCCAACTGAGCTAATCGCCCTTTTCTTGCTATTTTAATCTAACCATTCGGGTTTATCAATACCTATATATGCTTGAATTGCGCCGAAAACATGTTGGATAAATGCCGTACTATTGACTGAAACGTGGCATACACCGAAGTAAAGTTTTCGCCCTTTTTGTTGACTGGTGTTGGGCATTAGATTAACAATTGACTTACGAAAACAGTTTTGAGGGAGTTGGAGCAGCGTGAGCCAGTGATTTTCAATTTCCTCCAAACTTATACCATTCCCAATGTAACAATGTACACGAAAAGACATTCGGTCATCAGAAATCATCAAACTTTCACGTAAAAACCGCATATAAAATTGCATTAAATCAAAATCGGAATTTGATAATTTAAGTTGTCCTCTGCCTTTTGCCCCTTCACCCCAATACAAGATACAACCCGCGATATGCAGCGGGTCATTTTTTCTGGCTTTTAGGCGGCCTTCTTCTTGATACAACTTTCTCTTTTCACGAGCTTTAATCGCGTTTGCTTTGCCGCCTGTGATCCTGCCGATATTGCGATGCTCAGTCCGCTCAATCAATATCTCTTTTTGGTTATCCGTCAACGGAAGATCACGTACCCAAACACTGGCGGAGCTTTTAGACACATGGAGGACATCACATATTTCTTTGAGGGATAAACCTTCCTCACAGCGCAGGCGGCGGGCTTCATTGCGTTCTATGGACTTGGTCATGGGGTTAGGACTCCTGTTCTGTCTGTTGAAAGGAGTATAACGCCATTTTTGCCTAGCTGATAATACAATTTGGTTATAAACGCGGCGGCGTAACCCCGGTTTGCCCTTGATATTTGCCCTTGCGATCTGCGTAAGAGACCTCACATTCTTCGTCGGCCTCGAAAAAGATGACCTGCGCCATTCCTTCATTCGCATAAATCTTGGCGGGCAGGGGAGTCGTATTGCTGATTTCCAACGTAACATGCCCCTCCCACATAGGTTCAAACGGCGTTACATTTGTAATAATTCCGCAATTTTGAACAAAGACCCCTGCTTCCAAACCGAAGTTACCTGCTTCGGGAACAGTTAAGCAATAGACATCATGATTGCCGGGTAATTCGCGCACACTTACGACTTTATGATTTTTGTATTTTGTCCGCGTCCCACGAAATTCAGCCAATAACTCAGGAGAACGTCTAAATACTGCACGATCACAATTTAAAAGTCGTGATGCACCACGAATTGACCCTGTTTGATGGAGAGCAGCACGGACAACTTCAGTAGTAATTTCTTCGCGCAATCTTATTTGGCGAGCTATTTCTTGTTGCATCGCCCGTCGTGTACCATCATCTTTTGCCCAAGCTGCTTGCGACATTTCTCCCTTATGAGCACGATTTGCTGGATTATCGTGAAATCGCTGCATAGCTTCGCTTTGAGCCAATCGCCTTTGTTCTGTCCAATTTTCCTGATGTTTTTCTCGTAACTTTGAACGTGCTTCGCTATAGTTATCCTTGTTCCAAAAGTCAAGAGCTTTGTTTTTTTGTATTTGCGAAAACCGCTCGCGCCATTCTGGGTTTTGCATTAATCGTTCCATAGCTTCTTGAATGGCTAAACCATGTTCTTCTGGATCAAACTCTTCGCCATAGTTTTCTGCGTTATGTAATCTTATGTGGTCGCTCACATCCATCCGCATGATGTTAAAAGGAATATTATTACGGCGGTTAAAATCAATATGATGCCGATGTGTATTTGGAATGTCTTCATAAAGACCGCTACGTAAATTCCATTCATCTGCCAAACGATGAGTAGGGTAAAAATACCCATTCGAGGGCTGATAAATAATTTCATAACCACGAGACAAATATCGATACAAAGGCATTATGGAATCGTCAGGACGAATTTCATCAGCTTTAATGGTGCGACCATCACGGAGGATAAACATATGGTCTGGCGTGCAGTAGATTGCTTCATTATTGTCAAGTGTGATTTCAATAAGGGCATCGCGGCCAATAAAGCGAGGGGCTTCTAACAGTGTAACCATTACCCTTCCGAATTGGCCTATGCTGTATCCCCAAAACATTTCGCCATTTTCGGCACGTCTCGCCATTTCTTCTAATGTTGGGCTTGTGCCGTCAACAAGTGCTACACGAGTATCGCCACGAAAACAACGAGCATAGGTCGATTTTCCTACAGTAAGGGTGAGAACGCTGCGAGGAATGCGGAAATATTCAACGGATCGCGCTAAAGCAAAGGAATTCGGCGGGACGATACACACATCACCCTGATATTCCACAAATGACTGCGGCGAGAAATTTTTGGGGTCAACCACTGTGTTATAGACATTGGTAAAGATGCGGAATTCGTCCGCGACGCGCATATCATACCCATAGCTGGAAAGGCCGTAAGAAATTACGCCTTCGCGCTGCTGCTTTTCTACAAATGGCTCAATCATGCCGTGTTCTTGCGCCATCTTGCGTATCCAATGATCGGGTTTAAGCCCCATAATGTCTCCAGTACGTCTCCAGCTTCAAGTGCTGAGTTCTGTGTACTGATTATACTTGTTACTCAAAACTCGGCACTCATCACTTTTTACATCCGCTCTGGGGTACTCATGCCCATTAAGCGCAAAGTGCGACGAAATGTGGTTTGTACGGCACGATAAAAACGCAACCGCGCTTTCATTACATCCGCCGGAATGCCATCGCCAAAGACACGCACATGGTCATACATGGGATGAAAGAGGTTCGCCAGTTCGAGCGCGTAAAAGGCGATACTGTGCGGCGTGAGTTCAACTGCTGCCCGCTCGATTTGTTCCGCAAGTTCGAGCAGTTTGCGGATCATGTTCAGTTCGTCAGCGCCGAGTAGGGATAGATCCGCCCCGTCGTCGGTGACATTTCTTGCCGCTGCCTCGCGCAATATGCCGGCACAGCGCACATAGGCATACTGCATGTAGTAGACCGGATTGTCGTTGCTTTGCTTAACAGCCAGATCAAGATCAAAGTCGAGATGTGAATTAGCATTCCGAGCCAGCAAAATATAGCGCACTGCGTCCGCGCTGGTCTGGTCGATCAAGTCATCCAGCGTATCGTAATCACCGCGACGGGTGGACATCTTCACTTCCTTGCCATCGCGCACAGCCCGGACAAGTTGAATCAGGATGACATTGATTTTTAAAGCGTCCAATTCGAGCGCTTGAACGCCATATTTGACGACTTGATGCTGCACATAATGATCCGCGCCGAGGATGTTTACCAGCAAATCGAATCCGCGCTCTATCTTATTGGCGTGATAAGCGATGTCGGGCAGGGTGTAAGTCGGGTTGCCGTCGCCCTTAATCAATACACGGTCTTTAGCATCACCAAATTGGGTACTGCGAAACCATTTTGCAGGCTTCATTTCGCCCTGCGGTTTGCGTCGCCTTTCGTTGGCGTGGGGATCGTTTTCATCTTCTTCGCCTTCGGGAGCAATCGCCTCATATACAAAGCCGTTTTTGTCTAAATCCGCGAGTGTTTTCCAGACCGCGCCGCTGCTATATAAACTATCCTCATTAAAGAAAACGTCGTGATGAATTTCAATGCGCTTAAGCGTTGCCTTGATGATGTCGAACATTTTATTTTCGGCATATTCTTTAAACGGTTGCCAATCTTCCTCGACCAATGAATCGCCTTTTTCTGCGATTAACTCATTAGCAAAGTCGATCAGGTATGCGCCCTGATAAAATGTCGTATCGTCATCACTAGGCATTTCTACGGGATAATTCAGTGCTTTCAAATAACGAATCCGCAGGCTGTTGCCGAGATTGACCATCTGGACACCGGCGTTGTTGAAATAATATTCACGCTCCACATTGTATCCAGCAGCTTTCAAAATCCGCGCAATCGTATCCCCCACAATCGCGCCCCGGCTACGCCCGATATGCAGTGGCCCCGTTGGGTTGGCGCTTACGAATTCGACCTGCGCCCGTTTGCCTGTGCCTAAATCAAGCTGAAAGAGGTCATCCCCTTGCGCGATAATCGAATCGATTTGCTGCCGCAGCCAATCTTCATTGAGGCGAAAGTTGATAAATCCCGGCGCTACTGCTTCTGCCGATCCAACAAAATCAGCTTGCGGGAGATGTTTGGCGATGGTCTGCGCGATGTCCAGTGGTTTTGCCCCTACCACTTTCGCTAGGCTCATGGCGATAGGCGTATAATAATCGCCTTGCTCGGCTTTTTTCGGTGGTTTCACTTCGATGGCGGGAAGCTCAAAATCAGCCAAATCTCCGGCGGCTTGGGCAGCGCGGATGGCTTGTTCAATGAGTAAAACGTGCTGTTTAGGTAACGGTTTCAAAATAATCATCCTGTGATGGTGCGAAGATGGAACTTAACAGGGCATTCTAACAAAAGATAGTGAAGATTCAACGCAGAGGCGGTAGGCGTACTTATTTGTGATATACCGGATTGAGTTCGACCACACCATCTGTGCCAATTTTTGCTATTCCATCACCAGTCTCACAGCGCCAAAAGCCCGATTCTTCAAGCATAAGGCGGTCGGGACATTGGGGACAGCACAAGATTTCGCCTAATGGCCGTGCGCCAATGGGGATTGTATCGCCAGCTTTCATCCCCCATATCTTATGATAATCCATTTGCCACAGTTCGATTTCAATATCTTCAACGCCGTAGGAATCGAGTAGTTCGGTGATCTGTTCGCTTGACCAGATTTTGCCCGGCATCCAACGCGTATGAATGCGATTGGTGAGGAGGAGCAGTCCGCCGGGACGCAATACACGAATGATCTCGCGCAGGGTTTCGGCTGGATGTGGCATAAATTCCAGCGCTTCGAGGCATGTCACGACATCAAATTGATTGTCGAGGAAAGGAAGCTGATCGGCTGGACACCATAATAGAGAAACACGATGGCCTTCAGTCTGGAGCTTTTCTGCTGCTTTACTTAACATCTGGCGGCTTAGATCGATGGCGATGACACGCCCGTGAAAATTTGGCTCATTCAAAAGGGCAAGGGGAAGACGGCCTGTTCCCGTAGCGACATCTAATACGAGGGGATTCTGTTGTGGCGCGATGATGCCGAGGATGGGTTGCGCCAACAGCCAACTTTCGTATTCTGGCAAAAAGTGCTTGATGCCATCGTAGCGATTGGCGTAAACATCGTAGAGCCAGATGACGATCCGGCGGCCTAGATAGACCCCCTCTGTTTCGATCACCAGCCACCAGACGATCCCCGCAAAAATGATGAGCGCCGCTACCATGAAAAGCAAGGGGGTCATGTCAATAACCCGATTTCATGCAGCCAGGGGATGCAGCGCGTGATCCCGTTTTCTAAACTGATCTGCGGCTGCCAGTTCAGCAAGGTTCGGGCTTTATCCATGCGGTAGGTCAATGAGCGTTGTACAAAAGGAAGTAAATCCACAAGATCGCGTCTTGGGCTTTCCTCAGCGGCGAATAATCCTGCGAGAACGGCGGCAGGCTTAAAGAGCGACGGCGGGAAATCAAACCAATTGTCATGACCTGCCAAGCGCGAATAACTGCCAACAAAATCGCGCCATGTCGGTGATGGGTCAGGTGTAGAGTTGAAGGTTTCGCCAATTGCGTTGGGATGAGTCGCTAAGACCATCATCAAATCCACCACATCATCGACAAAAATGGGGTAGGCAGACCCGCTTCCATCCCCAATAAAGAAGGTGGGGTTGCGGCGAGCGATGCGGAACATGCCCAGTGTCCAAGAAGTGCTGCGTGGGCCATAAATCATGCCGGGACGCATAATACTAAACGGAACGGCATGTTTGGCTGCAATGTCCTGTACAACCGTTTCGGCTTCGGCTTTCGCGATCGAATACGGATCGTGCGACGGATTCATCGGTGTTTCTTCGGTTACGTCAGTCGTATTTTTATAGCCATACACTGAAATGGTGCTGACATGGACGACACGCTGAACACCCGCCGCTGCCGCTGCTTGCATGATGTTGCGTGTGCCATCAACATTGACGCGGCGCTGCCAGTCCATTGATCCGCCTAATGCCGCCGCGACGTGGAAAATAACATCTACGCCCTCGACAACATGATTGACCTGGGCGGCATCCGTTAAATCACCCGAAACCATCTCGATACTTGCGGCATTACGCAAATGCCAATCGCGTCCCGCACGCCGTACCAATGCACGTACCCGTACCCCCTCAGAAGCCAGACGCAGGGCTAACGCGCCGCCAAGAAAGCCGGTTGCCCCGGTAATAAGGACTGTTTTACCAAATAAATCGCTCATGTTGTGGTAAAACGCTCTGCCAAAGGCGTTGGGAGGTCATCAATGCTGCAAACATTTTTATTTTTCTGATAGGTTGCTAATCCGTCATCACCTTGATGCTCCGCCCACTTTAGCAGGGTATCACGCTCATCTATATAACTCATCAAAGGAACGGCATAACCACACGAGGTTTGAACACGGCTGATGTCTGCGAGGATGATTTGCCGTGCGCCGGGATAAAGATTAAACTTCGGGCTTAATTCGTCCCATTGCGATGATTCTGGCAAAATAGTGCGGCCTATGCCGTAGAGGCGGACAATATTTGGTGCGCCTTCAAACGCGCAAAACATCAAGGTGATGCGCCCATTTTCTTGAAGATGCGCCGAGGTTTCGTTGCCGCTTCCAGTCAGATCGAGATAACCTACCTGCGTCGGCGAAAAAATGCGGAGGCAATCTAACCCTTTAGGCGAGAGATTGACATGACCATCCGCCAACAGCGGGGCAGTGCCAACAAAAAAGAGATGCTGTTTGCGGATGAACGCCTGCAATTCATCAGACATCGTTTCAAAAACTTTGCCCATCGAAATAAATCCTCGTTTCTGGAAAATCAAAATCAAGTGCAAAAAGAGTAGGCACTTTTAAGGTCATCTGCACCTGATTTTACCTCATAAAAATGACTCGCTACCCTGTCGTCATTGCCTCGGTCAGTAGGTCTTCGCCGAACTGCATATCATACAGCCGCGCATACAGTCCATTTTGTGCCATGAGTTCGGCGTGATTGCCTAATTCTACAATATCGCCTTTCTTCAAAACAGCGATACGGTGGGCGATGCGAATCGTGCTTAAACGGTGGGCGATGATAACGGTAGTACGATTTTGCATCAACCGAGCGAGCGCTTCTTGGACGAGATGCTCACTTTCGCTGTCTAGGCTGGAGGTGGCTTCATCAAGCAGCAGAATGCGCGGGTCTTTAAGGATGGCACGGGCGATGGCGACCCGCTGGCGCTGGCCTCCGCTAAGACGCACACCGCGTTCCCCAACAATGCTGTCGTAGCCGTCGGGCATTTCGGTGATAAAGGTATGAGCATTGGCAACTTTTGCCGCTTCGATAATTTCCGCTTCGGTTGCATCCAGCCGCCCGTAACCGATATTTTCCCGGATGCTCCCGCCAAAGAGCAGCGTTTCTTGCGGCACAATGCCGATTTGCTCACGTAAGCTGGCTTGGGTCACATCGCGCAGATTGATTCCATCCACCAAAACTTCCCCTTCAACCGGGTCATAAAAGCGTGGGATCAGGTTGAAGACTGTGCTTTTGCCGGAACCGCTGGGTCCAACCAATGCCAAAATTTCGCCAGGGGCAATATCCAAATTGATATGATGCAGCACTTCCTGACGCTTATCGTAACTGAATGCCACATCTTTGAAAGTGATCCGCCCCTCAATCCTATCAAATGTTTTCGCATCTGCTTTATCAAGGATGCCCGGTTCTGTATCCATGATCTGAAACACGCGTCGGGTTGCGCCAAGTGCTTCTTGAAACTGGGTATATAAACCAACGAGTGAAGCAAAACTGCCTGCGACACCGATGCCGTAAACCAGAAATGCGATGAGCTGTCCCCCTGTGAGGCGATCAGCCAACACTTCGCGTCCGCCGAACCACAGGATGGCTGCCAACGCACCAAAGCCCATGAAAGCCATCACTGGTCCAAAGACCGAGCGAATACGCAGCAGCCGAATCGATGCTCTCAATGCGCGGTTAATGGCGATATTGTAGCGATTGACCTCATACGGCTCACGCACGAAACTCTTGACTTCACGGATGCCTTGAAAGACTTCCTCAGCTACGACTGTCGCGCCTGCTAATTCGTCTTGCACTTCGGTGCTGATGCGGCGTAGATAAAAGCCAAAGGCAAAACCAATCAGGACGATGAGTGGAATAAGCGCGATGATGAACATCGTCAATCGCCAGTTGAGCGCGAACATCACAATAATGGAACCGATCATAATGAATGTTTGCTGCAACAGCGTATTGATATTATTGGTCAGGACGCTCCGCATGACGGTCACATCATTGGAGATACGCGAGATCAATTCGCCCGTCCGCCGTTCCGTGAAGAAGAACAAAGACATCTTTTGCAGATGCTCGTATAACTGGCGGCGAATATCGACGACGACGCGCTCACCGACATAATTCAGCAAATAACCTTCTATAAAGGAACTGACTGAGCGGATTATAAACACGACAATCAAGAAAAGCGTGATTTGATCTAGGAGGCGATAATTGCGCTGTTGCAGTACAGAATCGACAACGCGCTGGATTACTGCCGGAAAGACGAGACTTAGAATTGCGCCTACAATCGTTGCACCTAACGCTAGGATGAGCATTCCAACATAAGGGCGTAAATAGCCTATCATCTGCCGCCATTGAATCGGCGTTTGCGGGGTATCGTCCGTTATCGGATTTCCATTGGCATCTTTTTCAACCGGGCGTGCGGGGGCATTGCGTGAATTTCTGCGGCGCATCATAGGACTACTTGGCCTTTTGCTTAGGTTCAATCGTGAATATTGTCACATTATGCCAATTCTGTGTTAGAACAACGTGAGATCAGCGCATCCATTTTCTAATTCTGATTAATATTTACACCTGTGGCCTGCTCAATGACTTCGATGACACGTTTGGGGAAGTAGCTGGTGTTCCAAATTCCGTAGCGATTATCCGGGCCATCGGCCCCTGGGCAATTTGGCGCTTCGCAAAGCACCGTGAGGGGATAATCAAAGGCCGTCCATGCTATCCAACCAGCAAGGTTATTGCGCTCAACGGCTTCGATTGACCTTTGATAAGCGAGGCGCTGCGCGAGTTCATCTATCGCAAAAGTGTTAAAACCGAATTCTGCCAGCAGCACCGGACGCTGCGTTACAGCCGTTATCACGGCGATTTCTTGCCGGAGCGACTCGACATCTTCATAATTTTGAAAACTGACAAAATCGACCAGAGGTGCAGTGACTTCTGCTTCATCCTGCCATGCCGCCGTTATTAATTGCTGCGGCGCATTTTGTCGAACAATCGCCGCCGCTTGCAAAAGCCAATTCAGCACATCTTCCCGACGAAAGGCAATATTATTCGCATAGTCAGCATCACCACCAGAGCGTAGATCATAGGCCATTATTGTTGACTCTATACTGTAGCGAGACGCGATAAAGGCCATTTGGTCATTCACAAATTCGGGTGCGGCATAAAGTGGAAACTCCACCAAATCGGCATCGACATTAAGGACAAGAATCAGCTTATAACCGCGTTGCGATGCGGCACTAATCAAACCATCAAGTCGCGCAAAAGCCGCTGTCACAGGAATCGCGCCATTACCGGGGCAAATAAATAGATCAGCATGGCGCAAGAAGATTCGCAGCGTATTAATGCCCGAAGCTCGCATCAAATCCAATTCATAATCAAGTGTATCGGTATCCATCTGCGTCAAAAAACGTTCACCCGGATAATCACGCGGATAATAGTTAATGCCATAAATAGGAAAGGGCTGCCCATCCAAAACAAAACCATTGCCTTCAACTTGGACATAGCTTCCGGTAGTGTCGAGGGTATATGGGCTCATGGAAGCAAGTGCTTGTTGGACAATTTCAGCATCACAACTTGCCGCAGGTAGAGGGGTGGCGACCTGCAAACTTTGCAAACGCAAATTGGCCTCACGTCCATTAAAGTTATATTCCAGTGCCGCTGCATAAGCTGCTGCCGCTTCATCAGGACGATTACGCTGCTCTAACAATGTGCCATATGTTAAATAGGCCGCATACAGCCGAGTGGAGAGCGAAAACGCAGGATCACATGCTGTATTGTCACTACGCATTTGAACAAGTGATTCCAGCGAATCAATAATGAGAGGCCAATCACGCCCCCAATTTGCATCAATGGCTTCGCATAACGCACTCTGGTTGCCTATGTTTAACGTCGGGATGGGGGTTGCGGCTTGAAGCCCACTCCGGTTAGGCGGCGGTGGTGTGCCAGAACACGCAGTAGTTAGAATCAAGAAAAAGCATAAACCGCAAAGCCTCAAAGGACGTATAGAATCGTAGAGCGATGTCTTTGAAATAAAATCTTTCACTATTTTATGCGGATTGCATAGCACTGATCACAACACCTTGTGTATCAATCGGCAGCACCCACGTCCGCGCCGTTACACCCGCCTCGCGTAGTGCAAGACGTATTTCATCTGCGATGCGCTCATGACGATTTTCCGCCAATGCCAGCAGGGCAGGGCCGTCACCTATAACGGTTACTGCCAGCGCTCCCATCCTACGCCCAGCTTCCACTGCTGAGTTAAATCCGTTGATCGCCGCGATAATGCGAGGCGCATTCAACTTATCCTCAACGACGTTGGCAAGTAGTTTGAGATCGCCCACACGCAGCGCTTCGAGCAATATCGGAATTGCGCTTATATTATGCAGCGTGTCTGCTAACGCCACCCGTTCTGGCAGGGGCTTCAACTTGTAGTTATCCATTTGAGGCACGACCACAATTAGTTTGACTGGGGTCACAGGTAAAGTGCGATAGATCAGTTCGCCCTCGCGCATCAAACTGGCAGTTAGACCACCGAGTACAGTCGTCACCACATGATCGGGACGGATTGACTCAGCGGCAATTTCCAAGAGTTCGGTACGTTTATAAAGATTGTTCATCAGAAAGTTTGCGCCGAGGATACCTGCCATCATCATCGCTGCTTCTGCGCCGAGTCCGCTTTGCAACGGAATTTGATTTTCGACGCGGATATTTATTCCGAGATGTGCCTTTTCAAGATGCTGGAAAAAGCGCCCTATGCCGAGTACGACAGGATGTTTTAAAGAAATGGGATAACGATTCGCGCCTTCTCCGGATGTTTCTAAGACTATTTGTTGGTCAGTGCGTCCGCTGATTTCTACAGATGTATAAAGGCCAAGTGCTAACCCCAAGCTGTGCAGACCCGGCCCCAAATTCGTCATCGTCGCCGGCAGGCGAATTTTTATCTTCTTCATTAGGTAAGTTGAACCACAGGCAGCACAAAAGTAAATGTACTGCCTTCACCGTAATTGCTAGCTGCCCAGATGTCGCCTCCGTGCCGCTGGATAATGGTTTTCGCCATCGTCAAGCCAAGTCCGCCGCCCGACATATTGCGGACGACTTCATCCCGTGAACGATACATGCGATCAAAAATGAGTTCGAGTTCATCATCGGCGATGCCGATTCCCCGGTCAGCCACGCTGCAATAGACTTCGCTTGTATCTCCCCAACCATGAATGACGACGGTTTGTTCAGGATACGAATAGATAATAGCGTTATGCAGCATATTATAGATGACTTGCCCAAGCCGTTCAGGGTCGCCCATGACAATCGGCATCGGATTCTGAATAGACGTGGCGATAATAATTTTATGGGTATGGGCAAGCGCCGTAACGCGATCAACTGCATCGTTGATGATGTCGCGCAGTTGAATCGGCTTATGCTCCAATGGCATTCCGGCTTCGATCCATGCCAGATCGACCATTGATCCCACAACATCGTAGAGTTTGGTCGCGGTTTGGCGAATCCGCGTGACAAATTTAGCCTGCTGCTCGTTGAGATCGCCGAATTTCATGACGAGATCAGCAAAGCCACTCATTGCCGAAATGGGATTGCGAAGATCGTGCGACATAGCTTTGATGAGCGCTTCGCGACGATTTTCCAGATCACGCTTTTCCGTGACATCATGCAGCATCACCATGCGATCTCCGGTTTCTAGAGTCGTGGCAATCCCGACAGCCAAGCGCCTCCGCGGAAGCCGGACATCTAAAGTTTGATCGCCGCTGCGGGTAAATAGATTCACCAATGGCATATTTTGGTTGAAAGCATGACGGGGTGTTTTGCCGATAACATGCTCAGGCACGATGCCTAACATCGCGGCTCCGGCTGGGTTAAGATGCTCAATCAGCCCAATTGGGTTAGCAGTGACGATTCCATCCGACGTGCTGCGAAAAATAAATTCATAAATTTGCGATTGGGGTAGCGTCCGGTTAGTCATGATGAATGCCGAATTTTAGGCTGCTTGGTTAAGATGGGTCTGTGTCGTGCTGTATAGCAATTATAACTCGATTATTTCCCTTTTGGCTCAGTAAATCCGGCGGCATTGGGAGTTTTATTGTTGGACTCATGACTAATGGTGAAGGTGATTCTACCCATCGAGGAATAGCATCAGGCGGTAAGGTTATCACTTGTCCATCGGGGAAATGAATCGTCGTGCCGTCGTCTGAGCGATGTACACTCACTTGATACTGTGTGACGGTGACGGGTGAACCCCAACTCAATTTTCCACCTATCCATACCCGTCCAGTTGGTGTGATTTGTACGCCTAGAACACGCATGAGCAGATGGAGTGGGACGATGCCGCCTAAATAATCTGATTCGCCTAGTCCTAGTGCCTTATCACTGTCATAGAACTCGCTAAAACCATCTTGCTCTTGCAAGACTTCAGCTTGTGTTTTAAGAAGTCGTTTCAAGAGTTCAGCCGCTAAATCCTGTCGATTATTTGTGATTAACGCCTCGCCGATCAATGTCACAAAATAGGGCCAAACACCGCCGCCTCCGTTAGCGCTGGTTGAGTCATAATTCGTATCCTGTGCGGACACCATTGAAAGGCCCGATGCTCGCCAGAAGTGTTTTTCGTCGGTCAGTAAATTCGTTAGCGCTTGCTGTTTTTCATCTTGGGGGGGCAAAGTGAGTAATGGCAAAAGGCTGTTCAAGTCGAGGCGTGTCAGATCGATAGTGTGTACCTGCACCCGATAAACACGGCTGAGGCCGGTAAAACGCACCCGATCTATTTGGGCGTAAATCTTGCTGCTAGTGACAACACCACTTCCATAAGACCAAATAAATGTCTCGCCGGCTATGGTTTCACTAACGGATTTGCCTTCACTGTCTAATCCTTCCAAATAAAGCGAGGCACGAGGGGGGCGGCTCGTCCCGCCAGTAAGCCGAATGACAAGACGACTCGCTGGTGAAATTTTGATGACTGGTAGTTGTTCTTCGTCGCCTCGTGCATCTCTTAAGATAAGTATGCCAATTGAGGTGAGGTTTGTGTCACGGTCACGGTAAGCGAAATGCTTGCCAGATACGAACCACAATTCGCTCAGTAAAAGGGTAAGATTTTCCGCCTGTTGTGTAAATTTTTGGCTGTTTTCGTCGTTAATTTGTTGGGCGATTAGCGCCAACGCTCTAGCTTCCGAAACGAGATATGCGGCTAAATCCGGTGATTCGACGCTGTGAATAGTGACACCTTGCGACCATGCCTGCCCAACGGAAAAAGTAGGCCATGACACATAGCCTGTCTGTCGTTCATTTTGCCACTCTGGGAGGCCGTTTTGATTCGTATCAACATCTGAATCGAACCAGCGGCTAAAAAATTTGTTTAAGGCAGAGAAAACTTCTTTAAGAAAATCGGTATCTTGGGTGATATTGAAAATTTGCCACGCCATACGCGCCAATATAGGCGGATACAACATGCCCTCAGTCTGACCTGCCAAGCCGGGTTTAAAATCAATGAAACCGTCTTCGGCTTGCGTGACAAGATAATTCTTTAAAAGACCTTGCGCGAAAGTTGGCGCAATAGGGGCGACTGCTAACGCGACTAAATACGCGACATGCGGATGCTGTCCATTCCAAGCGCGATCATAATCTGTGCCATCGCCACGTTTGCTCCAGCCACGATTGGCTTGCCGTGTGGCGACGAAAGAGGCGAAGGGCAGCTTGTCAGTCGGACACAAGAAACTTTGCATCAACTGATGATAGGCATACGCAATAGCGGTGTCTTGCGCCGCATCCCCTGTGATGACTTGAGGAATGGCGTATGCTGCCTGTTGAATTTGCCTAAAGGCATTGTCCCAATCTTGCGCCAACCAGAACTGCGCCCGTTCCAACGAGTCGCCCATTTTGCTTAATCCAGCGTGAACCCAACGAAGGCTAAGTTTCTCACCGGCTCGGATCGTTAAATCCACGCCAATTTTAGGACTAGCTTTAATGCCAGGTGATAAAAGAGTACGCGCATTTTCCAGCATAACAATCGGCTCCAGATTGCCGATTTTACCTAATGCCAGCGCATGGGTTTGATCTTGAAGTGTCAGTATCGCAAGGGAGCGATTGATCTTCTCTGAGGCGATATGTCCGAAAAGATCAAGACGGAGCGTGATCGCTTGTCTGCCGACATTGTGCAGGGTAAAGCGGGCACCGACAGCGTGTGATTCCATCGCCCAAAATTCGGTAAGCAGTTCAAGATCAGGGATGATTTTAGACTGAACTTGAGCAAATCCCGGCGCGAAATCTGTGATGCTTGGGGCTTGGTTATACGTCTGTACTTCGTAAATACTGCGCCCGTCATGAATCCACATTGGCACGAGGCTGGCAAGCCCCACACGCCCACCGTAGCGCGTTTGTAGGGCTAAAGCGGGAGCGCTGGCTTCACCGGGCGAGACTTCCCATATTTGATCGTCGGTATAATCGGTTTGGCTAAAACGTGCATCCGCCGCCAGTGTCAGGGCAAACGACGGTGAAAATCGCCAATGTTGCTGGTTAGTCATCGCTTATTGTCCTCTATCCTATTTAGAAGTTACGCACTTCACAGTGATTAGTTTTTAGTCAAAGCAATCTGTAAGGGAAAATCCTTGCCCTTACTAAAAACTAGGAACTAACAACTTTTACCGCGAAATGTGGTCAACTGCGTAAGCGCTACTATTGTTGGATGTTCCAAGTCATTGTTGTTTCATCCAATACAAAAATTGTCCCGTCTCGGCTCATCAATGTATGCACACCCGGTCCGGGAACATATTCATTGTTTGCATTTACTGTGCCACCAAATATATAGGTGTAATCAGTGACATGACCATATTCCGTATCAGAAGCAAAACCTAGAGTATTACGAATCACCTCGTTTTCTCTCCATAGTTTGCCAAAGCCGCGTTCAGGTTGGTACAGCCCAGCAGGTACTGTAATGTTTGGGTCGAATTCTGCCTGCCCATCTTCAAAGGTATCTGGGGCGATAATCCATGTTCCGCTCGTCCCATTACCATCGTTCAGCAGCACCCAAATTTCATCTGTCGTCTGTAAATAGAACATACGCCCATTCTGGAAGGCCTGCTCAGCTACGATAATTTGATTCGTGATGGGTGTTGGGATCGGATTCGTAGTTGGCTCAGGCGTAGTTGCTGCGACTGCTGGGACTGTGACAGGTGGTGCAAGCGGCGGAATTTCTGTCGTTAAGTTACCCGGCACGGCGCTGCTTTGTGCTGTACCGTCACTTTCAGGGGTTGCGGTGACGACAACAATGCGTGTGACTTCGATTTGATATTCAATGGGCCGCTGCCCTTGGCAAGCAGTCGCTAAGACGATCAGCAGTCCGCTGCTGGCGATTAATTTCAAGTTTGAGGCACGAAATTGCATAAAAAACTCCGAGGATTTGTGTTACAAAGATGGCAATTCCCTGCGATATTACGGGGAATTGCACTTTAGCATTGTAGCAGACCCCCCTTGAGATGCAAGGTGAGGGGTGGTTTCGCTTGTTGGGGGTATTGCTGTGCTTTTAAATCGGGTTAAAATCGCGTCAGGATAAAGCAGATCTACAAATATAATTGTCAATTGTTTTGCAGGAGTGGTTGTTATATGAAAAAGCGAATTTTTCTGTGTGTTCTATTTTTTTTGATGATAAGCGTTTCGTGGTCGTCCATTAGCATAAGCGCCCAAGAGGATGCCGTAAATAGTGCTGCGCTCCTTCATGATAGCCGGAATGATTTATATCGCACTCCTTACGGTGCAGTGCCGATGGGGAAGACTGTCACCCTTCGTTTACAGGCAGCAGCGGGTGATTTGGACTCGGTTGGATTGCGGCTTTATAGCAGCGCGACAAATGCGGTTACGGTGCTTCCGCTTCATGTCGTTACATCTACACCGGACGGTTACGACTTGTGGGAGATCGCGCTGCCGACAGGCGATGCACTCACGGTCTACTATTATCGCTTTTTGCTCAGTAAAAATGGTGAGGTCTTTATTTATGAGGACGACTCGTTTGACTCGGAAGGTACCCTCATCGAATCCCGCAAAGGGGGGAGTGGTGTAACGCTGACGAATACGACGAGTGCGGATTATCAAATCGCAGTGTATGACCCTGACTATTATACGCCGGAGTGGATGCGGGACGCGGTTGTGTATCAAATTTTTCCAGACCGCTTTCGGGATGGGGATGCGTCTAATAACCCTACTGACGGTTCGGACACATTTTATGGTGATGTGCCGCTTTACTTCCATGAAACTTGGAACGAACCGATGCTTAATGGGCGGGTGGATTTGTTGCCCAACGGTGCGGGATACTGGAACAGCGATTTCTACGGGGGTGATTTAGCGGGTATCACAGAAAAACTGGATTATTTGCAAGCGCTGGGTGTCACGGCGCTTTATCTGAATCCGATTTTTGAGGCGCGTTCTAATCATCGTTACGACACGGCAGATTACATGACAATAGATCGTCGCTTAGGCACAATGGAGGATTTTCGTGCTTTAGTGTCTCAAGCGGAGGAGCGGGGAATCCATCTCATCCTTGACGGTGTAATCAATCATCTTTCCAGTGACAGCCTATTTTTTGATCGCTATAACCGCTACGAGACCGATGGTGCTTGCGAAAGTGTCGAGTCTGAATGGCGCAATTGGTTTACGTTTGTGGCGGCGGAAGCGAATCAACCTGCGCCGTGTGCTGGCGAAAATGGGGATGTGTATTATCGCTCGTGGGCAAATTTCGACAGTATCCCACAGGTCAACAACACGGTTTTTGCAACACGCGCTTATTTTGTGCGCGGCGAGGACAGTGTTGTTCGGACGTGGGGCGCGGAAGGTATTGGCGGATGGCGTTTGGATGCAGCGGAACAAGTCGATGATGGGCGCGATCCTGAAAATGGATATTGGGAAAACTTCCGCACGGTAGCGCGATTGGTTAATCCAGAAACGGTCATTATCGGCGAATTCTGGCATGATTCCAGTGAATGGTTATTGGGTGATGAATGGGATTCCGTCACGAATTATCGCTTTCGTCGGGCATTGATCGGTTTTGCGCGAGGAAATGATTTTACTGATAACGATGGCGTGATTGTAGGATTAAGGCCGAGCGAATTTGAGGCTGCGATGCGTTCTGTGGAAGAAGATACGCCGCCGATGGCCTACCGTGCCATGATGAATATTGTGGACAGTCATGATACGACTCGTGCTTTATTCGCGCTCGATAACAGTCAAGACGCGCTCAAGTTGGCGGCGTTAGTACAGTTTACCTTCCCCGGCGCACCCACTATTTATTATGGCGATGAAATTGCGCTGGATGCACCCGATATTGACCTGCAAGATGATCCGTTCAATCGTGCGCCATATCCTTGGCCGGATGAAGAAGGTGATTTCTACCCTGCGCCTGACGAGGCTATGCTGACGTATTATCAAACATTGGGTCAGGCACGGCAGACAAATACAGCCTTACGTAATGGTGATATGGTTACACTCATAACAGATGATGAACGCGGCATTTATGCGTATGCCCGTATTGATGCAGAAGCGGGTAATGCGGCGCTTGTTGTCCTGAATACGAGCAGTGATGAACAAACCGTCGAATTAAACTTTGCGTCCCTTCTACCCAACAATTTGACGATGCAGGCTTTGTTTAATCAAGGCGACTTTACCACTGATTTTTTCACTGAGCAGGGGATAACCAATCTAACGGTTGCACCTCGCAGCGGCAATATGTGGCTTTCAGCAGGGGTGCCAGATTTGTCATTTGCTACACCTGAATCGCCTACCAATTTAACTGCGGAAGCGGAACCAAGCACAGTGGCGCTCAATTGGGAAGTGATTGAGGATGCAACCGGATACATCGTCTATCGCAGTCCAGTTGCCGTCGGTGGATTTGTGCAAATTGGTGAAACGGTGGAAACCTCTTTCACTGATAACACAGTCGAAAATGGCTTCGCGTATTTTTATGCGGTTGCCAGCGTGAGTGAATTTGGCTTAAGAGACGCGATGAGCGAAGGTATTGAAGCCGTTCCAGCGTATCAAATTACATCTGCCACAATAGAACCGATCATTGCGGAATCGGTTGCCCTCGAATATGGTACAACGGTTGATGTCGAGGCGATTGTGCGTGTTGCTGAAAGCGCGATGACGGGTCATGAACAGCGGGGGATCGTCGCGGAAACTGCCTTGATCCGATCAGATCAAAGTGAAGCGGATGTGGTCTGGACACCTATGGCGTATGTTTTTGATCGGGATAATGCCCCCGTTTATCGTGCTGCGTTATCGCCACAAGCTGCTGGAGAATATCAAATCGTCGCCCGTTTTAGCGTGGATAGAGGACTGCATTGGACACAAGCGGTACTTCCTAGCACGGGTGCTGTTCCAACAATCGTTGTCGAAGCATCTGATGACGTGACCGCCTCCGAAGCACCAACTAACTTCACCATTACCCACGCTGCTCCGGGCGATGTGATTATGACGTGGAATCCGGCTGCTGATGAAGATGTTGCTATCTACCGGATTACGCGCAGCGGGCTTGATGGCACAATGACATTTGACGTTCAGGCGGATGTAAGCCTTTACACCGATACCAGCGCTTTTGATGGCGCGACTTACACCTATTCCATAGCCGCGATTGACCGTGCTTATAATGTTTCCGAAGGTGCGATAAGCAATGAAGTCTTCATCGAGCGCGGCTTAATCGCGGTGACGCTTCTCGTCAATGTGCCGCCTACCACCAACAGCGATGTGTATGTTGCGGGGGACTTTGGCAGCAGCGATTTCCCGTTGTGGAATCCGACTGGGATTGTCCTTGTCTCAGTTGGTGAAAATCAGTGGACGGTCACGCTGCAATTTTCGGAAGGCGCGAATCTACATTATAAGTTTGTGCGCGGTGGGTGGGAAGCAGTGGAAAAGGGGGAGAACTGCGAAGAAATTGCGGATCGCCTCCTGACGATTAATCTCGACGATTTGGGCGAGGCACAACCGGATGGCACATATCTGGTGGAACATACGATTGACAAATGGCGTGATCTGGATGGATGCCCCTAAAATTATGCACTTTTAATCAAGAGGCGAGAAACCCTCGCCTCTTTTAACTAGATTGTGAAAGCACAAAATGGATGCGAAACCGACTGGCATTACCCTCAACAAAACTGAGGGGTATCTTGAAATTCAATGGGCAGACGGCGCGGAATGCCGCTATCCGCTGCCGCAATTACGTGAAGCGTGTCCCTGTGTCGAGTGCCGGGGTGGTCATCAATTTATGGGGGCGGCCCATGCGCCAGATGATATTCTTAAGCTGATCCCTGCCCGATCTTATGCAGTAACGCAGATCCAGATGGTTGGCAATTATGCCATCCAACCTACTTGGGACGATGGTCATCAAACTGGAATTTACACATGGGATTACTTGCGGCTTTTATGTCCATCCGTCAATGCCGTTTAATAATTTAGGTTAAAGGTTTAACTCACATAAAATTCGCGCCTTTTTGGGCAAAAGTTCGTGCAAATAGCCCAATAGAAAGCGCTGATTTCCAGAAGCAACTCCTTTGACAAGATGGGAGGTTCGCTATAATAAGGGCTACCAAAATTTGGTGCGTCACCAGAGGGTAATGCCCTACGATGGCAAATATCTGAGTATAAGTTTTACAATTGTTTGAAAGGCAAGAATTTAATGAAACGCAACAGAGTGTTATTAGCCGTATTGTTTCTCGCAGTAATCGCTTTGAGCAGCGTCGCTCCATTGTTGGCGCAAGACGATGCACTCATCATTTGGGCAGATGG